>JAJZIX010000011.1 GCA_021810345.1 Nanobdellota archaeon
TGTACCCGACATTAGCAGCATATGCAGTTGAGAATGTTATCGATGTCCCTGTCGAGCTCAGGTTGCTCGAATCATAATCAACCCACCATGATGTGGATGATGGCAGCCCAGATTCTGTGAATGTTGTCTGGCACGAGCTACTGTAGGTTATAGGCAGTGAGCCGCCCGAAGGCAGTGATCCCGATTCGGATGAAGCGGTAAATGTACAACTTCCTTGGACTATTGGGGATTTATCTTCGTATATATAGGTACCCGCGTTCCCGGTCATTGTTATAGAAGAAGATGTAGTGCTGATATTATTATTGTCATAGTCCATCCACCATTCCATCCCAGAGAGCAGTCCAGACTCAGAAAAGCTTGTCGAACAGCTCCAATCAGACACAGTTATAGTCTGTCCGACGGACGCCAAAACACTGGCGCTGCAGCTTAAGCCGGAGACGGTAGCCGTTGCGGTGAAAGGCCCGCCCGTATTATTTGTAGAGATATAAATTTCGTTGCCTATAGCTGCAGTTCCCACTTGATTGTCAAAGCTTACACTCCAAGAGCTGCCTGCGGTCAGGTACTCCTCCTGGAATGTAGTTACCAATGGGGTAAAGCATGAGGATGCAAAGACGTTGTAGCCGATTGGGAAGATTTCTACTAGGTACTCCGGCAAGGTTGTAGACAGTGAAAGGCTGCCGCTATACACACCATTCGATGCAGTCTCTGTCTGGCTGGAGATTTGTTTGCCGGATAAGGATAAGACAGTTATGTTGAAGGTTATATCACCCCCAATCCCACCGGTGCTGTTGTAAAAGTAAAGTGAGTAAGATAGCGTTTTTCCGGACAACGCATACGAGCTGTTTATATACGAAACAGGCTGGTTCAAGCCGATCTTTGCGAGCCCATTTACATTCGTCTCGCGGAAGTTATAAGTTCCGGCGGTAGTCGGCAGCAGGCCGTTCAGCTCTATGCTGGATTTTTGGATAGAGGTGATACTGTTGGATGTAAGTTTTAGGAAATTCCCACAAAAGTAGGATTGGGAGGGATTTATTGCGGGAAAAGCTACTGAAAAGGTAGTTTCAGACCCGCTTCCTTCCGACGATAAGTATGAAGACTGCTTTATCAGCGAGGTTGCGGCCGAATTCAGCGTTTTTGTGCTGGAGCTGCTTGAAAATGAAATGTAGTACAGCGATACATAAGCCAGAAAAATAGTTATTATCGCTATACCTATTCCTACTATTATCAAGTACTCTGTGGTAAACTGGCTTTTTCTTGTGATCATACAATTAGAGATAATAATGGGATACTACGGCAATTATTAAGCTTTTATACCGAATTTTAAGCCCAAAATACCAAAAAAGGTAAAAAGAGATAGCTTTATATACTAGTTGTATCCATAGTATTTAAAGATTGCTGTGAAGGTCGTAAGTAATAAGCTTGCTGTTAAGTGTCCGTCTTGCGGTAACTATTCTGTTGTGTATGATAAAACAACCGGGGAGTCAGTCTGCCAAAAATGCGGATATGTATTGGAGAGTGATCAGATAGACTATGGCAGGGAATGGCGCTCTTTCGAGGATGAGAGGGACGACAATAAGGGAAGGATGGGCTCACCGTTGAGCTATGCAAAATACGACAAAGGAACCAGCACGGTCATAGGCAAAGCAAGCGAGTCCATAAAGCTTTCGCATTCAAATCGCAAGACATTCTATAAATTAAGGAAATGGCAGCCAAGGATCTCCACCGCTTTTGAGAGAAACCTCAAGTTCGCTCTAACTGAGCTCAGGCATGCAAGTAACAGGCTGCATGTTTCTGCAATAGTGCAAGAGGAAGCCGCGAAAATGTATAGGGAAGCTATAAACAGGAGACTGGTGCGCGGTAGATCAATGGAAAGCGTAGTTGCCGGAGCACTTTACGCAGCTGCCAGGAAGCACAACAGGCCTATAACCCTTGATGAGATATCCGATACCTTTGGGGTGGAAAGAAAAGAAATAGGGAAGGCTTACAGGCTGCTATGCAGAGAGCTGGGAATAAAGATACTCCCGACAGCACCAAGCGATTACATATACAAGTTCGCATCCGAATTGGGGGCATCAAATAAGACGGTGGCAGACGCCGTTAAGCTGCTAAAAGAGGCAGAGGACAAAGGGCTGACAAGTGGAAAAGGACCGATGGGTATAGCCGCTGCTGTACTTTACGTTGCAACGTTGATAAACAAGGAAAAGAAGACACAGAGGGACGCTGCCAGGGCGGCAGGCATAACCGAGGTCACCATAAGGAACAGGTACAAGGAGCTTTACAAGGCATTGAATCTAAGGGAAAGATTCAAGATAGAAGACTAGACCAGCTTCCTATGGAGCTTTTTAACGAAGGCAGCATAAAGTTCTACGCTGACAATGTGCAGAACAGGTCTGCGGAAGTTTTCTTCAATCCAGTGAGGGAATTTGAGCGAAACCTGAATGTAATCCTTATCAAAGCATTGAAGCAGGACAAGATGGAGGGTATAGACCTTTTTGCGGCCAGCGGTGTCAGGGGCCTGAGGCTGTCCGCTGAAACTGGGAAATTCAGTAAAATCATAATAAATGACATAAAGACTAAGGACACAGTATCAAAAAACATAGAACTAAATGGAATAAAAAACGCGGAGGCCTCAGGCTTTACAGCTTCTAAAGTAAACTGCACGGGCCTTCATTTTGACTATGTAGATATAGATCCTTTCGGCTCGCCTGTGAGATACTTACCAAATGTCATTGCATCGACAAAGCTAAATGGCGTAATCGCGCTGACGGCAACGGATACAGCTCCCCTCTACGGCAAAGCAAAGAAGGCCTGCAGGCTGAAGTACGGGGCAGTGTCAATGAAAACGTCGTATTTCAATGAGCTTGGGCTGAGAATACTTCTGAAGAGGACAGAAGAGCTTTTTAATATAATGGAGCGGTCAATCGATCCTATATTTTTCGATGTCAGAAAACATTACATAAGGGTTTACGTTAGGGTCGCAAGACCTGCCCAAGACAGGATAGGCTTCCTGTACCAGTGCTCGAAGTGCCCCAATAGGACGGTTGACCATTTTGACTCATGCCCAAACTGCGGCAGCAAGATGATAAGACTCGGTCCGCTGTGGCTTGGCAGGCTCTTTGATCTAGATCTGGTGAAAAGTATGGTTGCTATCTCAGGAGGAAAGGAAAAGGAATACCTTGAGGCACTTTCAAGGGAGACCGAACAAGTATCATACTATACCACCGATGAAATCGCTTCCTACTTGAAAAAACCGGAGAAAAGCATGGAACTCATGCCGAATGGTACTGTTCTCAACCCGAAAGGCTTCAGGACGAGCAACGATATAAAGAACATACTTTCGGCGGCAGGCTCCTGATGTCTCAGTAGACCTTAATCTCAGAGTTTATAGCCTGGCCTGGCAGTCCTCTCCTGAAATGAGCGACGACTTTGCCGCTGTTGCCATGCGGAGCGGTTATGACTCCCTTTATCGAGGCCTTTGAAAATTTTATCTCCACTCTTTTTCCTATGTACTTTTTCGCCTCTTCGCGGTTGCTGACCCCGGAGATCTCGACTATCGCCTGGTTCACATTTTGTGTTTTTCTCCCTCTTCTGTACGAAACTATCTTTAATACCATATTCAAACTTTCTGCATGTACTTGTTGTCTGTTTCCTGGGACTGCTTGAGGAGCTCTGCGTCTATCACAGGCTTTTTCATTCCTTTCTTCTCCCTTAGCTTGTCCAGGACTTCAAATATCTTGCCGACAACGTCCTTCGTGTCCTTGAGCTTTTCCTCGAATTCTTTGCCGGTTACGCTCTTGATCTCGCCATGGTCTATTTTCTTGAACCATTTTACTACTTCATCTATCTTCGCCACATCCTCCGAAGACAGCACTTTTTCCTTCTCAACCGCAACCGCGGTCAATTCCTTTGCCACCTCTTTTGGCACTGGTGGCAAATACCCAAACTCCATCAGTAGAGCCTGCCCAGCGGCGACTACAGCGTTGTAAAGGTCCAGAGTCAGCTTGCTTGTAAGCACGTTCTCCGCCAGCATTATAAGCCCCTCGGCGTTTTCTATGTTTGCGTTTATCGACTCGACGGTTGGTATTATATTCCCAGTTTTATAAAGCATCTGTATAGGAACAAAGAAACCCGTGTCGTAAACTGCAACCCCATCCCTGAGAAGTGTAAGTATCACTGGATTTGGCTTTATCACCGATGCCCAAAATTCTGACAGAGGATAAGCCTGGGCGTGTATTTTGTCAGAAAATGCGTGCCCTATTTCTGCCATCTTTGTGAATAGTCTGTCTTTGAGCTGCTCAAGCGTGAATTTCTGTATGTCTGTATCGTCTACTATGAATGCCACATCTATGTCCGATGTCGCGGTCATTCCTGTCTTCGTCTTTGAGCTGCCGAATATAACGATAGATTTTATATACTTTCTGAAAAGGCTTAGGACCTTGAGGAAGTACGCCCTCAATGCATTTGCGTCCTTCTGTGGTATTATCTTCTCGATTATGTCAAATGTCAGGCCTGCGAGCTGACCTGGAGGTTCGACATGCTCGGTCGACTCCTTATCATTGATTTCCATTCCGACAAATGCGCCAAGATAGTCAACCCGCTCGTTAATCTCGTCTATCTTCGCAGAAAGCGCCTCTATCCCTGCGAACAGATTGTTCAAATCTCTCTCCATCGGATTTACATTCTCAGTTTGGTGCATAATTACCTCCTAATTTACGGTTATGTGATTTTATATCGCCGCTTCTTTATAAAGCTTAATGGCGCTTAAAGTGGTTTTTACTGGGTCATTAAAGGGATAAATATTAAGTTAGATATTGATAAATGTATGAACATAAGTGAACTTAGGCACAGGCTAAATGAGATCTCCTCACCCGACACAACTATAGATGATATCAATAAGCTTATGTCGGAGCTTAAGCAGAGGGCCACGTCATTGAAAA
Source organism: Nanobdellota archaeon (assembly GCA_021810345.1). Taxonomy (GTDB): domain Archaea; phylum Nanobdellota; class Nanobdellia; order Parvarchaeales; family Parvarchaeaceae; genus Parvarchaeum. Next base: position 4,938 of record JAJZIX010000011.1, read on the forward strand.
GCCACTACGGTGGACCGATAGATTTTAGGTTTGAGAATAAAAAGGCCATCCCGGACACCAGCATATTCGGCGGTCAGACTTATTTTATCTCAAGTGATATCAGGAACAGGTACCAGTTCCAGACAGAGTATTATTCTATAGGCCAGGAGCTTAATTACTTCAGCTACAAGAAGCTGAGGCTTAAGGAATCTGTGGATCCGGCAGCCGTCTCGAATTTAATGGTCATGGTACTTGAGAAGAGAAAATCGCTTGAGGACAGAGTCATGAAGCTCCTGGTCGATATAAATGCCGTCCTAAAGTCCATAATCTCCATAACATACGAGCTTAAGGAGCTGGATAGAAACCTTGATTTTTATAACCTGGCCAAGTCTTCGGATAAGCAGAAAGCAGAAGCCGCAGAGCTGGCACTGAAAAGGATATTCGTAGATAACGTGGATTCAAGAAAAGGTGGCGCAAGCATGATATCACTGTCGCGTTCCCCTACTCAAAGCCAGGCGGGTCCTGGGTTTCTGGATATAGTGGCCCAGTTTTATTCTGTGAAGAAGCTAAGGGACATAGACTCGATGCAGAAAAACAAACTTTACAAAGATGTGCTAAAGAATAGGTTTGTGGAATATGAGAAATGGAAGGAAATCAACGGCACAGATCTGACGAATAGGAAAAACCTACTGCTGCAGTACCTAAAAAGCCAGGTCGGCTCGTTTGATCTTTACTCTGAATGGGCTTCTCAGTACCTTTCGATTCTGCAGAGGATAAAAGTAGGGGGGGCAAAGAGTGGTAAGGATTATACAAAGTCCACCAGTATAATGGATCTTTCGGAGGCAGCGATGTTCTCACTCGACTTGTTCGGCTACAAGGAAGTCTATCTGGAAGAGTATGACATCGAGTACAAGCGCTTGCTAGGGAACAGAGGAATTGAGGTTCCCAGCAAAGTATCATTAAAGTCTGATACAGGCGCGCTTATGACCCAGGGCTACAAGGAAAGCCCACAGCATTTCATCTACAAAAGACTGAAAAAATACGGGCCGAAAGCAATAGCGGGTTTGCTGATAAACTTTTCGTTCAAGGAGAAGCAGACATTCATGAAAGAGCTGCCGCAGCCGCCGCAGGCGCAGTATGAGGGTACGCTTGATTTAAAAATAACTCCTTATTGCTTTACTCTAGATGAATGGTACCTTTTCTCTAAGGCAGCCGAGGCGAGCATACAAAAATCAGTTTTTGGCGCTGTTGACAAAGTGTCCGTCAATTCGCTTAATGTCATAAAAAAAGATCTGGACAAATACCTGAAAGAAGCCGAGAGCAAGGAAAAGAAAAAAGAAAAGCCAAATTCCGCTTTCTTTGATATTTACTCTTCTTTCAAGGAAGATCTGTTTGGTATAACGAAGAGTCTTGCACCAATAAAATCCGGAACTAAAGATAAATTTGACCCGGAAATGTATGAGGTAATAGTCAACAAGAGGTTTGAGAGAAGAAGAGGGGAGAAAGATATCATAGAGTTGGGGCTTTCTGTTGCATCTGATGATGCGTATCTAATCTATTCCGAGTATAAGCGCAGGATGAAATTGCTCAATCCACTGTCGCAGTTTGATATCTTCTGATTATGAACAGAAAAGCCCAAATGCCGATCTCAGAGGTGATTGCTCTTATAATAGCTGTTATAATACTGTTTGTAGGCATCGTACTGGCGGTTTACTTTACAAAGAGCGGGAGCGGCCTGAGCGCAGACATAGTGAACGCGCTTTCATTCAACTGGCTTTTTGGGAAGATATAATATGGACAAGAAAGGTGCGACAAGCTCTATATTCCTGTACATTATACTTATAGTGATAGGGGCAGTTATAATCCTGGTAGTGTTGCAGGTTTTCACCCCTTATAAGCTCAGCGACCTGTTTACAACGCTGATAACGAAGGCTACGAGCCAGTCGGTGGTATAAATGGAAAACAAGAAAGCCGTGGCGTCGTATATATTTATATTAATAATAACGATTGTAGTGCTCGTGGTCCTTGTTATTTTTTACCTGTATCTATTTGCGCCGGCAACCTTCTACAAACTGCTCCCGAAGATGCCGAGCGTGCCTTAACATGGAAGAAGTCTGGTACTATGTGCTTGCTATAGCGTTGGGGATAATCGTTGTGGTGATTTACCTTGTCCTTGCGGGCCCTTCGAGAATAGTCACAGACCTATCAAATGCCTTTTCCGGATTTACAACCTCAGTAACAAGCGCCTTCGGTAAAGTTTATTAAGACAAAGTATCTATAATCAGTGTGTTACACAAATATGATAACCTACAGTGAATTTCTAAGGATAAGAAGACAGGAGCAGGAAGATGATACAGGCATAACGAAATTCACTGATCAACTTCTTGCAGATATGAATGAATACATCGCCATAAATAAGAATTCATTAGAGGAGGCAAAAAAGATGGGTGATCAAATGCGTTCGGATGAGCTGTCTACCCAGATAAAGAATGCGATAAACACGCTTGAGCAGATACTTAACATAAGGATGATAAAGCTTGCCCATATCGCTATACTGGGTGTAAACATAGACGTGATTCGCTCAAATCTTCTATCAAGCGAGCTAGTGTTGTTTGACAGGCTTACAGAGATAGTCAATGAGCACAAAAGTAAGATAATCGGGGAAGCAAAAAACGTGGCCCCAAAGAAGCTGCAGAAAGTGGAGACTGATGATAAAACCGATAAGGCTGTCATAAAGATAATAGCTGACGTGCCAAAGTTCATATGGAGAAATGACAAGGCGTACGGGCCTTTTGGCTTTCCGAATGTCATAGAGATAGACAAGGATGTGGCGGACATACTGATTAAAAGCGGAAAAGCCGTTGATGCATGATGCTCATTAAACAGGGGCTTGTCAGTGAGAGAGCCTACCAAAAAAACATATTCGAGGCCGCGAAAGACAGGAATACTTTGGTGGTCCTTCCGACGGGATTGGGGAAAACTATCATAGCTGCACTTGTGATAGACTACAGGCTGGATAAGTTTAAGGGGTCCAAAGCGCTTTTCCTTGCGCCCACAAAACCGCTTGTAAATCAGCATATAAAGACTTTCTCCAATCTTGCTGGGGCAGATCTTTTCGCCGCTAGCGGTAGTATAAAGAAGGAGGACAGACGCATTGGCTACACAAGCTCGCAGATAGTGTTCGCGACCCCGCAGACAGTAGGCAATGATATAGACAGCGGTATAATAGACTTTTCTGATTTCAGTGTCTTAGTGGTGGATGAGGCGCATCATGCGATAGGTAACTATTCATACGTAAAGATCGCGCAAAAATACCTTGCAACTGCAAAGAATCCATTGGTGCTGGGTTTGACAGCTTCTCCTTCCTCGGATAAGGAGAAAATAACCGCAATATGTAGAAATCTTGGGATAACAAACGTTGAGATCCGCAATGAGGATGATCCGGATGTTGCGCCTTACTTGAACAGGAAGCAGATAACAAAAGTAGAGGTAAGGCTACCACCAGAGCTTCTTACACTTTCATCGCAGATGAAGTCGCTAATAAACGAGCAGAAAGAGGAGCTTGCCAAGTATGGCTTCTTCAAGAATACTTCATCTTCTATAAATAAGATCAAGATACTAATGCTGCAAAAAAGCTTGCAGCGGCAGATGTTTGCCGGCCACAGGAATTTCTATGCAATAAGGGGGATAATAGCCACCTCAAAGCTCCTTAAGCTTTACCACGCGTATGATCTTTTGACAACGCAGAGCCTAGCCGCATTTGTGAACTTCATCCACAAAATAATGGAAGGGGGAAAGTCAAAAACCGACAAGGAGCTGGCAAAGTCCGAAGGACTGACCCAGCTTTATGAAAAGGCCGACAGTTTGCTTAAATCAGGAGCAGAGCATCCGAAAATTAAGAAAACAGCAGAATTAATAGTAGAAAACCTAAAAGATGATCAGAAAGCAATCGTCTTTACTCAATACAGGGAGACCGTTGACATACTCTATAGACATCTAAAGACCAAAGAGGGTATAAGGCCCGTCAGATTCATAGGCCAGGGCAGAGGCGGGCTTCTGCAGAGGGAGCAGATACAGATAGTTAAGGATTTTGAATCTGGGGTATACAACGTTCTTGTATCAACCAGTGTCAGCGAGGAAGGGATCTCGATAAAAGGCGTAGACCTTGCTATATTCTACGACAGCGTACCTAGCGCGATAAGATCGATACAGAGAAGGGGCCGCGTTGGCAGGTTTAATATCAGTAAGATATTCCTGCTTGTTACCGAAGGCACCAGCGATGAAGCCTATTACTGGGTGTCCAAAAAGAAGGAATCAAAGATGAAAAGGATCATAGAAAATATGAAAGATAACCCGCAGCAGCTGATGCAGGATGGTACTCTTAATCCCTTTGTTTAGGTAACGACAGCTTCGCATGTCCCCCCAGCGGAGTATGTATTGCCGTTGACAGATTTGGAGCTGCCCGTTGTGTTGCCTATAAATTCTATGCTGCCACTAGAAGACACTGATATCGTTTTGGTGTAAGTGTTCTCGCCGGCAATATAACTTCCGACCATACTTGTTTGCGATGCGCTTACCATGAAGACTTTATAAGTTAGTCCTGGGCTGCCATCTTCTACTGTTACTATCCACTGCGATGGTGTGCTTGAGTTTACAATGCTTATTTTGCATGGTATAGGGCTTGAGGATGTAGCGACGGTGGACCCACTTGGCAGCAGGGACGCGTGGTATACGGTTATTGCTATCACCACTATCGCAACCGCGAATATCAACAAAAGTGTTATAGATATTATGTAATTTATTACATTTCCTTTTTTCGATATCATGATTTCACCGCGCACATATAAACTAAATTCCTGCCTAAAAAGCTTAGTCCAGCACCATACTCAGAGCCAAAGTGGTCTATAAACGAACCTATCGATGACATACACTGCGACAGTCCGGTTGTTTTGAACAGTCCGACGCCGAGCGTGCCAAATTCGTTCGTGCTGCCGCATATGCTTGCATTTACGCATTGATTATACAAGAACCCCCCGCCCAACCCGAGAGCAGAGCTCTTGACCACAAATCCAGGGTTTATACCGGACCCTCCCCTGCCAAGTGCTATAAACGACAGCAGAGCCCTGCCGCATTCATACTGTATACCCGAAGTGGGATAATTATTAAGATAAGAGACGGGTGCGCACTCCTCGGGCAAACTTATTACGCTCGGTGCGAATCTTGTTCCTGCAAAGCTATTTAGGTAAACTATGTAGATTTGGCTATCTGCAAGAGATTTTGTACTGTTGACATCCACAAACTCTGAACCTGTTGAATTCTTATAGCTATAAAGCAGGTTAACCCCTGGTTTGAGGTAGCTCCCATAAGATATGTTTATTACCGAAGTTGATTTTACAGGTTCGTATAAGTAGCAGCTGTTTGGCGGCTCGAATGAGTCTGTTGTGGGGTCATATCCGACTGTGCAGTTGTAGTTGTTGTTTGCAGATCTCCGGCAGAAGTTTGTGTATGTGTCCGTGCAGCCTACCGAGCTTCCTGTTAGGTTGGTGCAGGTACCTTCTATCGCATTGAAGTAACAGCCTTGGGATTGCTGACATAAGTAAGTGCTCATGTTGTTTGCGGCGCTTGTGCTCCCAGGCTCCAAAGGTATGTTATCTATACTGTATCCTGCTGTAAAGGGGGTGTAACCACTTTGCGTGACACAGCTGAAGTAATCAGAAGAAGTCGCCTGGCATTCGCTTGGCTGCAGTGTATCACATGAAAAGCCGTTTGGATTGGAGGAACTGAGGGGGTCACTGCATGACTGTGCGGCCGTGTGGTTTAAACAGCTTATCTGTGTTGTGTAAGTCGAGCTGTACAAGTAATTTGTAAGATTGGTGAACGTGAGGTTCTTGTTTGAGTTTATGTAGCTTACACTACATATTGCAGGGCCGTTCGGAAGTACATCAAGCCCCTGATAAGCCCCATATTGGTACATACACTGTGAAATCGATGTTGAAAGACCGCCGAATACCTGGTTTGGCGTTGAGCTAGATGAATATGAAGTAGAGGTTGTTGAGCAGCCCAAGAGCGGGGGTGATATCCCCATCCCTTCCAGTGTTGAACTGAAGCACAAGTACTGCGAAAGGCATAGACCGTTGTAGAAAAAGTTCGTCGCCTGTGAACTGAGGTAACAGATGGAACTGTCGGCGAAGGTACCCCCCAAAAACAGGAAATGGCCAAAGACGTAGATTATTACCGCTATGAATATCGCAACCGCTACAGCAATTACAAACGCCTCCCCACCACTCTCACTCATATACTATTTATCGCATTGTCTCCATTAATATTCTAACTTTGAGGGGGAGTTATGCATATAAACACCCTATTTTGACCATAGACCATTGTATTTTTGAGTTTTCCGCATATAGACACATAGTAGTTACATCCACTGGATTCATTCTGAACAGATAGGCCCGTGTTGCCATTTGTGAGCGAGCTAACTGGATAGTTGGCCTGCGGCACGGTTTCGTTTGAGTATGAACATTCGCTTATCGGAACGTAGGGTTGCATGTACCGTGATGCTATACTACATTGGTCCTGAAACCCTATGCTGCATGAGCTTGGCGTGCCGGGTGTAGCATATCCAAAGTATTCAACAACATAGTTTGATCCATTCTGTATTACAGAAGCAGGATTCGTGTAGTTTGCGTTTCCTGCGCTTCCGTTTGTTATAAACACAATTCTCAAAGGATCAGACGAGCTGTTGTAGTTTGAGTCTATATAGCTTATTATTGAGCTGTAGTTTGTCAGTGTGCCGGATTCCTTGTTGTAAATCAGGCCGTCATAGCAGATAAAACCTCTGTTAAGCGCAGGTGCGCTGAGAATAGAATCGCCAGTGTTTGCGTTGCTACCTTGGAAAAGGCTGAAACACGAAGATGCTTCTGTATAGAGCTCCTGGCTTATGCTTGTTGTGCCGGTTTCCTGTATGTTACCCTGCTGTATGCACGAGCTCTGCGTCTGTGAGGCGCTTACATCACTGAGTGGGGAGGATATCAACCCTATTTTGTACCCCACATAAGAAGCAGGAGCTATGAACGTGTTGACAACGTTGTAGTCCACGAACGAGAAAAGACAGCGGGCCCCAAAGTATGCTGAATTGTATGAATTTATAAGAGATAAGCCAAACACTATAAGGACAACCGCGCTTATAACAAGTAGTATAATCCCGATTAAAACAAGCGACATTCCTTGCATTGACATAGCTAACCCAAAAGCCCCTGGAAATAATTAAAAGGAGAAGTCCCATGGGCTGATGTGTAATAAAGCACCGCAATCAGGGCAAGTGCCACTATGAATGTTATTATTATTATCACCAGCCAGATGAGCCTCCACTGAACGCTAGCCTTCTTATCCATATTCAAGTTCCTTGGCATGCGGAGCAGTACTTGCTGTCGCCAGCCACACAGACTGGACTGCTAGTGTCACAGTTCTGTATCTGGGTTGCATTATTCGCCACTATTGTGCTTCTATAACAACTTTCAAGTGCTGCTGTGTTTGAGGGGGATATAACGCTGCACTCATTCTTTATCGACTGGCTTGGGTTTGATATGCATGAATCTACTTGTGAGTAGGATCCATGTCCATTGGTCCAGTAAGTGTAATAGCACCAGTGTTTTATGCAGGTATTGTATGCAGTGGCCTGATTATAGCAAGCATCAGTGTCATAACACCTAAACAAAGGCGTGCCTTCCATCCTGTTTGGATAGCCATATTCCGCACTGGTGAACTGGTTTTCAAGCACATTGTTGTTGTTGCAGCCTATTGGTAACGCCGCTGAAAAACTGGAATCAAACATCAAAAACATCAGTACTGACAGTATTACGGCGAACAAAACCCCAAAAATCAGGAATTCCTCTGCGCTATCCATTACTATGATAGTAAAATTTAGAATTTAACCTTTTTTGCAAGACAGTTCAGTAGATCAGTCGGCTTCCCTAAGCAGGACTTCATACCATTTGTCTTTTCCGTCTTCCGCTACAAGGTATGAACCTAAAAGCTGCATATTCTTGTACACATTTAGAACCCTGTCTTCTGCGATTTTCTGTTTGCTAGCTGACAGGTTGAAGTAGATTCCCGTTTTGCTGGGCCTTCTTGCGTGGACCGGCCTCGGCCTCCTGAAGCTCCCTTTGCTGACTCTGATCCTAACTGCGATATAACCACTCTTGGCCTTGTATCCGAGCAGTCTTGCCCTGGCAAGCTTTGTCGGCTTTGGTATCCTGGCTATTCTAGGATACTTCTTCACTTCTGTGAGTATCTCCTTCTTCCTGGCAGGATCTCTGTTGCTTTTTCTCTCGTTATTGCGTATATACTTGAATGCTCCCATAACGGATAACTTAAACTCTATCTGTTTAAATATCTTGCGATGAGCTCAGTTGGTAACCTTACCGTTTATAGCTATGCTAGGGTGAATGGAAGTATTTGCTGGCGTGTAATGTATATATACATTACCGGAAAAACCCGTGCTCAGCGATGCGGTGAGATTGCATTCCTCATTGTCCAAAGCCAGCACGTATTTTGATGTGCACGTGAAACTTGTGTAGTTTATAGAGCCGACAAGCATTGATACGGCTGTTATATTTATGTTCTCATTGAGCAGGTTCTGGAATTTTATAAAGAACAGGCTGCTCGATGGATCGTAGCCCTGGCCTATAATCCTCAGTCCCTGGAATCCTGAGTAGGAAGCGGCTGTGTTTTTGCCTGTTATCGACGGGAAAAGCAGGAATATTAACGACAGCGTTATTGCTATCACTACTATAGCCAGAGAATACCCTATGAGTAATTCAAGCGTTGCCTGTCCTCTTTTCATTATAATCTAAGGCCCTCCCAATTTTAACCTTTGCTTATGCCACCGTGCGCATGATTTTGGCGGCTTAACCCAACCAGCCTTGGGTGGGGATCGAACCCACAACCTCCTGCTTACGAAGCAGACGCTCTGCCATTGAGCCACCAAGGCGCTTTTAGGCTCATTCGAATTTTACTTCCTTGTCGATACTCTTTTTATAGGAACTTTCGCTTATAATATGCTTTTTCACATCAAAAACCGCACCGCATGAGAAGCATTTCACCTTTTTCATTGACGTCGTGCGCCTGAACTTGCCGCATTTCGGGCATCTTACGATGTTACTTTGCATAATCTTCTATTAGGTTTTCTGCTATCTTTAAGAAAGCCCTGGCCGCATGGCTCTTGCTGTCCAGAAATACGAGAGGCGTGCCTTCCATGAGGCCCCGGTAAACCGAATTGTCGTCCGGCACGACCCATACTCTCTTGAAGTCTCTCATTCTGCTTATCTGGTCTTTGTTTATTAATCCCCTTGTGCGCGGATTGAACTTATTCAGTATCACGCCTGCAATCGCTATGTTTGCGCCATGAAGCGATGAGTACAGCTTCTTTATCTCGAGCACGGAGGCAATTTCCGGCGCGGATACTATTACTGCTTTTACACCCTTTATCATCTTCAGGAATTCAATGTCATGCGATGGCCTGGAGTCTATTACTATGAAATCATAGTCGTTCTCCACCTGCTTTAGATGATGAAACAGGTTGATCAAATTGTACTTTGCGTACCCGTCGCCGACTCCTTTGAAGACCTTTGACGGTAGTATGTCAAGATATCTGTTATCAGTTTTATATATCGCGTCTCTTACATGCTCTTTACTGTTTAGAACATCCTCGAGTGAAATCTGAAAATTATCGAACCCGAAGTAAACTGCAACATGTGGCGTCTCCAGGTTTGCATCGACTATAAGCACTTTCTTCCCAAAGAAAGCTAGAGCTGCCGTCAGATTTACTGATGCGGTTGTCTTACCGACCCCACCTTTTGGGCTTACGATCGCCAATATTTGTGCTGCCATAATCTAAATATAGTAATCCCATATATATAGGCTTTGTGGAGCATGCTTATGGCGGATGAAAATTGCAGCATATGTGGTAGGACTGCGGTGTTCTACTCAGCTTACCTGAAGCAGAACCTGTGCAAAAAACACTTTGAGCACATGGTTTTCCGCAGAATAAGGGCCGCATTTGCCTCCAACGGCCTTAAAGCCAAAGATTGCTCGCTTCCGCGCGGCAACAGCGCACCGGCGGGCATGATAAGGTTTTTGTTCAAAGATTCAAAAGGCGGCGGAATCAGGCTCCAGACCAACACTTTGGAGGATTTTGCAGTTTCTGTAATGGAGTATTTTGCTTTTTCAAAGAAACCGAATATTTCCGTGAATAGCAAGGGTACTTTCAGCCCGCTGTACACGACTTCGGAGAAGGAGATAGCAGCTTTCCTTGACTTGAAGGGGATAAACTTCCATGAGAAAAAAAGAAAGGGGCTTGATGCGGAATTGCTTGGGATTCTGGAAGACATAGAAAAAAGAAGGCCGGGAGGCATGCTGTCCATTGTGAAGATAGGCAGAACGCTCGGCTTGATCTAATCTTTGATATGATAATACTTTTTGTCCGCTGAGCCGCCCCAACTGAATTTTCCCGTTTCTTTTACGCTCTCTGAGGCTATCTTCCCTTCATCGAGTGCGACCTTTAGGTAGTGGTACACCAGTCTTCTTGAAGTAAAAGGATGAGTGTCCCTTAACTTGTTGTATACCTGGTACCCCGTAAGCCTTGAGCCGGACAGCGCATCGATGATGTCTTTCATCAGTTCTTCGTTTAGTTTCTTTGCCATATCAACGGCACTGCGGTGCAGACTGGTTTATGACCTTGCATGTATACTCGAGTATATCAGAATTCGCAGTGGATGCGCTTGTGAACCCACCTATCTTATAATACTCTCCATTGAATACCAGCAGAGGGATCTTGTTGTCAGATACCTGCTGGAATACAGATGCGGATTCGGGTGGGGCGAAGACAGACGACTGGTTTATGTCGTACTGCGTTATGTTTATTGCATAAGCGCAGAAATAGCTGCTGTAGAATCTCTGGTTCTGCCATATTCCGAAAAGGGACGTCGTGTTTATGAATGAGCTCAGCTCAAGGCCGCAGGTCTTGCACGAGTTACCGTAGAACATAAGCAGTGTCGGTTCTCCGGCGCTGCAGAAACCCGACATGTTGATGTAGGCCCGGTGAAAAGCGTATAAGTTGTCAAGGCTGGATATCTGCAGCAATGTCACGATTATCACCACAACTATCGCCGCCAGCAGTCCGGCATATACATACAATATATACTTTGGCTTAGCTGACATAGAAAGAGGCGTTCAGCCTGCTCATCTCGCTCGAATTGCATTGGTTTTCCGGTGTCTGCACGCATATGTTCGTTGTCTTTCTGCTCAGAGAAGCAGATATCTGCGAGAAGGCTGGGGTTTCTGAGCTAGGCTGTACCATCAGGTTGAACACTGCGTTGCAGCTCTGGGCAGCCGGGATATACTTAAGCTTGAATTGGAATGGACCGAAAGCGTACACGTCGCTCTTTGCAACGCTTCCATTCTCCCCAAGTAGCACGCTTTCTGGCAGCTCCTTTACGTTAAGTAGTGCAGAGACGATAGCGGATGCGTTATGCTGCGTGGAATTCAGCAAATTTATGTCGTACTTTACGGGATTGAAGATAGATAGGTTCGCTATTCCGGATGAGTTTGCTGCTAGGTATAGGGAGTAGAAGCTGGCTCTTGTTTGGTTGTAAATGGCGTAAAGATACGAATAATTCATGTCATTGATCATATAATTTGACAAGTTCTTGTACACTTGGCTGCATAGCGGCAGGCTTTCGTTCACGCTGCAGAATGTTGCTATCCCAATGTCCGCAGTGATAGAGTTGTAAAGTGACTCCGCAGTTTGATTGCTGTATCCCGCAGGTATATTGAGCAGCTGCGGGGTTATTTCATACCTGCAGTCGAAGACTATGCTGTTGTTAGAGGGGCTGCCATAAAAGTTGAACAGGCTTGTCGAGAGGTTTTGGAACCCATACTCCTTTGCAAAGGAGCTGTAAGCGGCCGTGTAATTTTGGGTGGGGAGGTTACTGTTTGCAGTCTGTGGGGCAGGTAAATAGACAAGGATAGTTATGACTCCAAGCAGTGCAGCCACTGCTACAAGAGCGTAAAGTCTAGTGTTCTGTTTCATTTTTCAGTTTTTCCCCTATTTCTTTGGCTAGCTCCTCCGGTGCCAGGCTGATCCTGTTTATCCCAAGCAAGCTGAATGGGTTTCTTTCGCCCGCATAGAATCGCACGCTGAAATGGCCATTGCCAGGCTGGTGTATTGTCATTGTGACATCGTCACCAAGCGCATCTATAACTTTCTTTATCAACCCGGCAAGGTCGAATGCAGTCACAGGATCTATATCGGTTATTTGAATATGCTTCAACGGCGATACGGACAGTATCAGACCAGTTCGCGGGGCGAACGGGGTGTAGGCCACAAAGTGCTCGGTTCTGTAAGCTTCTCGGCTTCCGGTGTTTGCAACGTATGCGCATTCGATGCATTTTGACCTGTCATAGTTTGGTATATCCAGTATCACAAGATCGAAAAAACCATGTCCCCTTAAGTATCTGGAGATTTCTATGTTCTTGCCAAAGCTGTATTTGTCCATCGATTTTACTCTGCTCGATACAAACATAAGGAGATTCTCCACGTCCTCTGCGCTGTAAGAGCTGAAAGGATCTCCATGCTCCTTACTGTCGACTATTATCTCATTGTAGCCGTCCGCTTTTGATGACTTGAGCAACTCCCCGGACAGCTCGAACTTTGACGGCTGGACGCCGTCCTTTATCTCATAGACTCTGATATAATCGCTTTTGAAGTCTGCCGCTGCTATTGGTTTTATGTCTTTCCTGCATGCTGGACAGTCCAGCTTTGCTTCGGACACGAGCGTGAAGTTCATTGTCTCTGGATCCAGCCTGAATTCGTTCATACAGCCTGCATCTCCCCTATAAGCCTAGCGTATGCTGGCCTCGTTATAAGTAACCCTATGAGCGACGCCAATATCGTAGTGAGCGCAAATCCAGCGAACAGGCTCGCCGTTGAGAAAAGCAGAGGGAACATTATGGCTGAAAACGAGAAGAACGAGACGAATATTATAAAGAAGGCCCTGCTTATTCTCTTCTTTGTCACGGCAAATTCCTCCTTGCTGGCTCCGCGCCTCATCTCATCGGTTATTATTATCTGGTCATCCACGGATATTCCTATGCTCGCTATTATCCCGGCTATGCTTGGGATATCAAGCGTCCAGTGGATCAAGGCGGCGACCCCTATGACTATGAAGATCTCCGTCACGCTCGTTATAAGTATCAGTGACGCTATCTTATAGCTCTTATACCTGATGAATATTACCGAGCTTACAGCTATGAACGCTATAAGAAGGAGAAGGTAGATTTGGCTTAAAAACTGCGTTCCGCTGCTCGGGGATACGGAGCTTATTGATATTATCCTCACTGGAACTGGCAGACTACCCGTCTGGAATATGCTCTCCAGGGTTTTCATGTTGAAAAGCGCATCCTGCTCGCTTGTTCCCCCCCCGCTTATGGTTATCGCGCCGTTGAAGTTGTTGAGTATTCCCTCCTGTATCAGCAGCGAATTTTCCTTCTGTCCGTTGACGAATAGAATTATGGATTCATTGTAATACCCGGGATTTGAGGTTGAAGCTGAAAGTCCCTTGACAGCGTTCGCAAAGTTCACACTCGCCTGGCCGCTGAGCTGTATTCCAAAGTTGAATCCAAAGCCGCTAGATGCTGTTGGCGGCGAATATACACCGAATGGACAGCCGGACGAAGTACACACGTCCAGTATGGTCTCATTCTTTACACTGCTGTTGAAAATAATATGGTTGCCTATGGTTGCATAGAACTTTCCCTGGTTTTCTATCAGCGAAAGCGCCTGGCTTTCGCCTACGTTTGGCATGCTAACCATTATGAATGGTTTCCCGGAGAGTGTGCTTACGGTGCTCACGGATATGCCACTTATCCCGTATGTGTCGAGCCTTCTAGAGATTATCCCACTTAGGTCAGTCACAACGGATGAATTGTAATTGCTTTCATTCGGAGCTACCGCTATCTGTGTCCCGCCAATCACGTCCAGCCCGTAGTTAAGCCGGGTGAAAGGCACATTTTGGGTCTGGAAATTCGATGAGTTTATTGAGATTCCTGGTGATAGGAATACTGTTGCGTTGCCATTTTCATAAATGTATGGGAAGACCTCATTCTTGTAGGTTATTGTGAGACTATGGTTTGTTACAGCTGTCCTGTTCAAAATGGAGTAGAACTGCTGTATGTTCCCTACAGGAATGCCGTTCAATGCGGTCACTATGGATCCTTGCCCCAAGCTTATTATACCCCTTGCGCTCAGGTTGCCAACGTATGAATTGACTGGGAGGTAAAGCACCTGGGCCCCAGTTACCCCTGTTATGTTGGGTTGGATGGCCAAAAAGGCTATAATTACAGCTGCTATCATCACAAGTATTCTCCAATCCTTAAGCGCGGTTTTTACGTTTGCCATATCATGTACTCACCGGCACCGGTTCCTCTTTGTAGCCCAGTCCATAAAGCTGTGTGGATCCGTTCAGTATCCACACCGTAAAATCATCGAATATCACTCCTATGAGCAGGACGATGGCTATACCCTGTATAGTCGAGTTGCTCGTGCCGAGGAAGAGCACAAGAAAAGTCACTATAGCCGCAGCGTCCATAGTCATCGATGTCTTTATTGTGTGCACCAACCTGTACTTCATACTAGCTTCCCCCCTTTTGAGGATGTTTGTGGCCAGTATTATATTCCTGTCTGCTGAGTAACCCATTATCATTAGTATACCGGCTATTGAGGCAGTGCCGAATTTTATCCCCAGCAGATCCATTACACCCACGATGTTTATCACATCGCTTATGATGCTTACAACGTTTGAGAAGGCCTGCCATTTGCTTCTGAAGTAGAAAAGCGACACTATCGCGACAAGTATGAAGGCTACGCCCAGCAGTATTATGGAACTGTACAGCTGGCTCTGGCCAAGCGTAGCGCTCACGAAGTTTATGCTGGAGTTCTTGCTGTTTATTGGAATCCCCAGTGCCGAGGCCACAGCCGATGTCAATACCGTCGCATTAACATTCTTTCCCGCAGTTACGGTGTATCCAGAAACCGCAGTGGAGAACGGCGGATGCGTCACAGTCACTGTTACTGGCTGCCCTAATGTCTTTCCGACGCTCGACGCTATCGATACGGGGCTTACACTTGCATTGGTGCTTATTGTTATCGATACGCCGCCTGCCAGTGAAATCCCCTCATTTATGGCTTCCCCGTGCATGAAGTAATACACTCCGACAGCACCGCCGAAGAAAATAACGAGTATGATCGGCAGGATCATCATCTTCCTGTAATTCTGGAGGTAATACTCCACCAAGCCATTCAGCTTTTTGCTTATCTCTCTCCTAGGATTTAACATAATCACCAAGAATTTTATAACGCATTTAGCATTTAATAGTATTTAACCCTGCTCCTAAGCAGGATTTTAGAGGAAACCGAACTCCTGATACATGTTGTTTTTATCCGAGAACCTGATCCTGTCGTAAAAGCTACGGAATGAGGAGTATTTGTTTGATTTTACCTCCCTCATATATATTTCAGGTCTTTTTCGCGCCAGGTATACCTTGTAGGGCGTTACAGCTGAATTTTCATCCAGCGTCCTAAACTTGTTCCTGAAGCTCTTTAGATAGGCAGCAACCTGTCCGTCATCCAGAAAATCGCCGCTCATCGCGACAGAGAACCTGACTTCATCTATGTCCGTCGCAAGATGGTAGAATCCGTAGGATTTCTGTATCTTCTCCACCCTTAAGCCCTTTGCGTTTATGTTTTTTATCCTCCTGTTAAAACGTGATAGATTTATCGTTTCGACCTCGATGACTTCGCAGATCTTCTTGTCTGCTTCCTTGTATATCAGTACAAGGTCCGCAGCCCATGGCTTCATCCTTTTGTCCTCTGGCTCATCTTTGTATAGAAACTCGTATTCTGTCTTGGCGAATGTGACCTTTTTTCTTCTGTCAAGGTAATCGAACATTGACAGCTGCATTAGGATGTGGTCGGTGGAAATAGATTTGCTTAGCAGTTCTGCTGATAGAATATTATCTAGCTTTTGGTACATACCTTCTCCACATCAATAATAGAAAAACCATATTATAAATACTATGCTGAGGTAATATATCTATGCGCAGCCAGTTCTCATTCGAGTTCGTAATAGACGTTGCAGTTGCACTGGTGATAGTAGCTTTTCTGGTGGTGTTTTTCTCTTCGATATCGAATACCAACAGCAAAGCCGTAACAATGAGCGGTGTATGCAGCCTGATCGCGGACACAATAAACAGCGTCTCCAACTCACCAGCCCCGTCTTCCGTGGATTACCTCCCACTTGTCAACATAACCTCATTTCAGAACTACACGATAAGCGTATCCGACGGCGTGATCATAATATACCTGCTGCATGACGGCTCGATACCCAGCAATCTTATATCAAACACCAATGTTGTCTCCTGCGGAGCGGACACAACTCTCACAGCAAGTGAGACTTTCAACTTCTCCAATCTTGCGGTTTACAGGAACAGCTCTGTGATGACGCTGGCCTACTTATATGCAAATTACTCCACAGGGTTCATACCCTCTTTTGTATACGGCGGAGGCTTCCCCAGCAGCGTAGACTTCTACATATCCTATCCGAACGGCACAACTTCGCTGATAAAGACAGAACCGTCTAGCTTCACTTATGATATTGGGTTGAATACATCATTCTTTACAGTGGGTGAGTATAATCTGATAGCCCAGTCCATACAGGATCCGGCAGTGAGAGTGTCACTGCCGTTTTCTATAGGATAAGCATAACCTATTTAAATAGAGATTTACTATACACAGTATGGTAAGAAAAGGTCAGTCAGCATTAGAGTAT
Source organism: Nanobdellota archaeon (assembly GCA_021810345.1). Lineage (GTDB taxonomy): Archaea > Nanobdellota > Nanobdellia > Parvarchaeales > Parvarchaeaceae > Parvarchaeum. The sequence goes on from JAJZIX010000011.1 coordinate 21,803, forward strand.
ATGATGAC
>JAJZIX010000012.1 GCA_021810345.1 Nanobdellota archaeon
CAGTACCGTGCTGGTCCCGCAGGAGTATTACAGCGCAGCAAAGTCCCTTTCCATAAACAACAACAACGTCGTGTCAAACTCCACGGAGTATAACAGCATACTTTTCGGCAATGCAACTCTCCCAAAGGGCGAATTCATACTTATAGACATGAGCCAGCTCTCCTACCTGAGCAATTCCTCCAGCAGCGCATTATCGGGCCTTACCAAAAACCTTACCCAGTACTCCGTTAACTACACGGTGGAGAATCTGACATCGGCGGAGAGGAATTGCCTCTACTTCAACGGTTCCGGTGACTCAATGGCGCTGTGCCAGTTCTATCTTGACGGGATCCGCATAGGCAGGCTCACGCTTGTAAGCTTCCCCGGTAGCAGCGCCTACATCGCAAATGCCAGCGTTATCTACAATGGGGAGAACTACACGTATATCCCATCGGACATAAACTCGAGCAGCACGAATTTCGTGTCGGGAATAGACTTTATATATGGCGGCAATTTCAATGTTTACCTGCCAAAGGCGCTAATGTCGACCTTCTACGGCAGGGAGATGTTTCTGCCGCAGAACATGCTGAATAATGTCGTTGACAGTATAGGTGAGGCAAGAATAATAAAAGGGTAGGCTTTCAATGATAAAAATTACAATAGCAAGTATTTAAAGCTGTATTTTTTACAATAACCATGAAATTGCACGAAAAAGACCTGGAGATCGCCGAAGCCCTACGCGCGGGAGAATCCGTGGAGAGCATATCAAACCGCCTTGGCCTGCCAAAATCCACTGTATACTACCACATCGGCAAGATGAAGAAGGCTGGCGCCATAAAGGGATTCAAGGTATCACTTGATTATGAGACGACAAAGGACTACCAGTCCGCATTCATACTGATAGCGCTGAACGGCACGAACTCCAAGGACATAAACGAATTCATCGACAGTATAAGGAAGGAGAAAACAGTAAGCGATATATACTCAGTAAGCGGCGAGTGGGATTTCATTTTCAGAGTCAACGGTACAAAAGAGGAGGTGACCGATTTCCTGAGCAGGAGGCTTCAAACTATGTCTTTCGTAAAGAAGACCTACTCCATGTTCCTGCTGAAGCACTTCGAAAACTAATGGGACTTGCTGATAGGTATAAAGAGATAATGAAGGAGCAGGGCCAGGACTTCAGCTCCAGCCGCGTAAAGCCAAAGAAAGACCCTGCAATCCTGTTTGCGCTGATTGTCGGGGTGGCAATCGCTGTAGGCCTCTACTTCCTTGTCGCACACGGCTATTCCGCATGTACGCTCAATGCACGCCTTCTTGCCAGTTCGGCCATTAATGCCTCTTCATCGGGAATAACTAACCCATTCAGTGCAAAATGCGGCCTGAATGTGTTGATGTACAGCTTTTCAGCTGGCCTTGTCTCTGTATTAGGAGCACTGTTGACTTTCAAGATACTAAAGAAGAAACCAAACTTATAATGGGCTCAAAACCTTGCCCATGGGGTCGGTATAATCCTGCTTTTCGCAATAGAGCGGCTTTAATACGAGCGCAGGGGCAAAATTCTTATATCTCTGTGCATCGGCAGATCCCTTCAGGATAAAGTTTACCCCCGTCGATGGATCTATTATGTATCTTTCTCCATTTAGCTCCGCTTCCAGCCATGCATGATTGGCTTTGTAACCTTTATGTTCCGAAATATGAGGTTTGGAAGTAAGCCTCGAGATTTTTATATCTACGCCCGGGTCTATTCTGTATTCGCCGAATTCTATCCTTAGGTCGACGCCTGTTTCAAGCTTTTCATTTATCATGTATGTGATCAATGAGTCAAGGGCGCAGTTTCTCTTTTTCTTGTCCAGCAGCCGGCTCAATGGAACTACATAACCAGTATATCCAAAAATATTTGTCGAGCGCTGCTCTTTTTTGAAATCTACGACTTCCAGCCATTTGTTTGAGTTGTATGGAAACAAACCCGCGAGTTTATTGTACAACTTTGAATCATAAATGACCCTGCTATCCTGTTGGTAAGCCGGGACAGGCTCACCGCTCAGGAAGTACCTGCTCTCCGAGTAATCCAACAAGTAATCACGGATGAACCTCAATAGACTCCTCAGGTAATCGGTTTTGCTTCCCTTAGTTAATCCTGCCTCTTGAGCGGCTGACAGCATCTTGTCGAAAGCCGGACTACTGTCGACTAAAACCCCTATCGAGTTCAGGTTTATCAGAATATGTTTTAGGATCGTCGGACGCGACAGTATAAGCTGGCTAAACTTGAACTTTTCTCCTGGCTCCCTCTCGCGGGTTACTGTCATTCTCTTTAGCACGCTGGCAAGATCTGCGCCGTCTTTATAGGTTTTTTCAGCGATGACCGATGCATAGAGGTTATTAACAAGTATGTCGCCTTCAGAGATATGCTCCCCCTTACCCATTGGGTAATAATCAAAAAGCAGCTTCTGTAGATTGAACGGCTTCATAGGTAAGCCAGCCCATCCCGCCTCAGCGCTTCCAGTGCCTTCTCCACTGCTTCTTTATTGCTTTTCCATTTTATTAACTTTACTGCCTCATCTGCACCAACCCATCTGTAATCATCATGCTCCGGGTATACATTTTTCGATGTGTCTATCTTCGTTCCGGGCTTTACCTCGAAAGCGTACACTTTCTCTTCTATATCTCCTTTTGCCGGAAGCGAAAAGTTAAACTTGAAGAGGTCCTCATAGATGGTCAATATTGAGTCTTTGTCTACGCCAGTCTCCTCCTTGACCTCCCTTTTTGCAGCAGAAAGGCTGTCCTCCCCCTCTTCTACGCTGCCAGTTACATTCTGCCAATAGCCGCCTTTTTCCTTTATCCTATGCAAGATTAAGAACTGGGGTTTATCTGGCGACCTGAATATAACACACTGGACTTTCTTCACCATATCCTGGGCTTTGCTAATAATATTAGAAAACCCGCTTATTTATCTCTATTCTAGTGTAGCTTGGAGGCTAATCGGTTCGCTTGAGAAATTTGTATAGGCCGAAGCCGCGTATACTAATCGGCATGTAGCCAGGCGGGAATTCCTTGTAATGCTTGCGCATTATCGGATCCTCTGTTATGACTTCTACATTGTATTTGGGCCCGTTTGCAGAGATGCCGCCGTTATCGCATGAGCTGAACTGTTGGGAAAGCGGCGCTCCAAAATACAGCTCATCTGGATTGAATTTTTCTGTAAGAAACCCTAACACGGAGAAAATCGTCCTGCCAGTGTCTATATCATCATCTACGACAAGAATCCTTTTCTTTAGGGCCTCGCTCTCCATGTATACGATCGGGGTATTCGGTGTTTTATCGCCTTTTTGGTTCCTAAAATGGGGAGTTTTGTAGATAGAATAAATCAAAGGAGTAAATTCCAATCCCTTGCCAAGAAGACCCCTGGTCAAAAAGGCGGTTTCTGCGCCGCCATGGGCTACATAAATTATACTATCCACCTTGTCCTTCAAAAACCTGTAGGAGACGAAGGCGAATTGTCGTATCCTATCCAAATTCAATTCAAAAGAAGCATGCCTATTTTGGAGGTACCTCTCCCTTGCCGGTTCGCTGCTGCTTTGGTCCAGTTTCGGGGCCAGTTGCTGGATAACTTCTTGCAGCTCATTCCTGTACTGGCTACTTAGATAGGTTTCTCCGCGATAAAAGGCGTTTGTGACTTCAGTGTCAAGGTTGAACAGCCTTTTAATATCCTCCTTTGTGTCCTCTTTTTCACGTGGCAGCTGATCCAGAGTGAACTGTGTAAAATCCAGAAGCCTATCAAGGGTGGCGCCAAGCGTACGATCTTCATCCAGCGAAACTAAGAACGCCAAATCCGACAAAGTGGCCCTCAGAGAACCTCCTTTATACTTTGACCTGAACTTCGAGTAGGGTGTGCTTCTTAGTACTGCTTCTGCATCAGCATTGCCGGTTGTACGCGAATAAAGCTTGTCATTCTGATTAAGTAACATTACTATTATAGGATGATACTAATATTTAAATTAATAATTAAATATTTAAATTAATAATTAAATACAACATAAGGAGGTGGTATATGGTAAAATTAAATTTAAAGGATAATGGTATGGAGATAGATTTAGAGGGGATTGAGAAGGTCCTTGCAATTAAAAATAGATTATTTATACCGTATGAACATATTACAAGCGTAGATGATAACGCAGAAAAAGTGAAAGCTTATTTGAGAGTCGGCGGAACCGCTCTGGGGCACAGACATTATGATTATGGCAGATTTCTCACTAATGAGGGGAAAGGTTTCTATATTGTGAAAGACAAAGATAAGGCATTTGCAATACATTTAAAAGATGAACCCTACAATGTCATAGTCATTGAGCTTGACGACAACGCAAGCGCGATTTCTCTTATAAATGAAAAGGTACAAAAACATGAGTGACCCTTTGTTTATAACTTTGGGGGTATAATGAAACGGAGGATCGCACTTGGGTGGGAACCGTTTGGGGTTTGTAAAAATTGTGGGCATCCTGTTGTTAATTATAATTCAAAATGGTCGGAGCACGTGTTCAAATATCTGCCTTTTTGATGATTGTTGTAACTACACTACCACTTGTTTTATGCTTCCTACTTAAGGTCCTTATCCGTAATATTGTGACCAAGCTTCTTTGCCTTCGCCAGCAGGTGCTCTCTCATTATTTCGTTTATTGGTTTTATATGTATCCCGAGTGGTTTTACTTTTATGCCTTTGGAAGCTAACCCTTCTATTTTATTTGGATTGTTAGTCATAAGCCTTACAGACCTAATGCCTAGCGTTTTAAGTATGGCCACAGCGACATCAAAATCCCTGTGTTCGCTTTTGTATCCCGCTTTTACATATCCGTCGTAAATGTCCAATTTTCTACCTTTTTTGTCCTTCTTTACTGTAACTTTGCCGTTCTTTAAGTCAAATGTGTTTCTATAAGCAGCAAGCTTTGCGTTTATACCGTTCCCCGCCCCTTCTTGGTCTAAGTATATTAGTATCCCTTTCTTCTCTTTCGACATTTGTTCCAGTGCAGAATCCAATTCCTGCCTGCATTCGCAGTTGGTTGCTTGGAAAAGCTCGCTTGTCCGGCAAGATGAATGTATTCTAACCAAGGGATAATTATAAGCTCTTAGTTTTTTGCCGTCAAATTTTCCAAAGACCGCAACATCATGTTCTTTCCCGGTGGCATAATCCCCAAAAACAATGTAGGTCATCGGTCCGTACTCTGTAGGTAGGGGCGTCCTACCCAATTCGACGAGCCTTGGCATTTTGGATTCATTAAGCAATTTTATCATTTCGGCTTCGACTTTCCACGGCTCACTCCAGTTTCTGTCCAAATACCTAATAATCGCTAAAAATTCGTCCTTTTTCATTACCTCGCATATCATCAGCAGAATTTAAAGATTCTTATTAATTTCTTCAGATTATACGTAGTTAAAGCCGATTTTTCTGCTTTATCACTAGACTAGTTAATTTTTGTGATTTATTCTCAAATTTTAAATTAAATCGGCTGGTGGATTATACAAACAGTAATAACACTTCTGAGTAAATTTATAAGGGTAAGAATATTTATAAGGATAAGAATATATTATAAATTAGTATGGAAAGTCTAAAAGACGATTACAAACTTGAAGATATACTTCTTGGCGCAAAATCAGTTGCGTATGAATCGAGAAACGTTCGTATAAACTATGATAAGGTTAGAGAGGTCAGCCAGAGATACAGCAAAGAAGATTTGCAGCTGCCAGCCTGGGATGCCCCTGTCTTTCCTGAAAAGTTAAACGATGAAACGATAGATTTCATACTACTTGGAAACTCGATAAATTTCGCCTTCAATGACTTTAAGACTGGCGAAAAGTACATCCATGAGTATAAAGGGGTACCATTCAAAGGCGCTTATGGCATGTGGGCGGCATTGAAGGGCGCGCTTGATGAAGGGCTCCCTATACTGGATGCAGATTACCTAGAAAACCTAAGCGGCCCAGAAACAAAGAAGATATTTGATGGGGCCAATAGGATCCCGATGCTAAATGAGAGAGTCAGCATACTAAACGAAGTCGGCCGTGTTCTCAATAATAAATATGAAGGGCATTTCTACAATCTTGTAGAAAGGGCTGATGGGCGCTTATTCAATGACGGAAAGGGCCTTGTAGAATTGCTTGTTGGGGATTTCCCCTCATTCCGCGACGATGCAATATACCACGGTAAGAGGATATCTTTTGCGAAAAGAGCACAGTTGGGTTCTGCCATGGTGTATGAGAAGTTTCTGCCAGGCGGAAGCCGCCTGTTTGACGAAAAGGATGTAGAGCGTCTGACGGTCTTTGCCGATTACGAGCTCCCTAAGGCATTGAGGTCTATGGGAATATTTGAATACGACGCTCCCCTCGCTGACAGGATAGACAATGAAAAGCTTATCGGGGCGGGCAGCAATGAGGAGGTAGAGCTGCGCGCATGCACGATAGCAGTTGCCGATGAGATTGTGAAAGAAATAAACGACATCAAGGGATCAAACGCTGTAAACGCACTGCACATAGACTATAGACTTTGGCTGGACGGCCGAAATTACAAGGACGCAAAAGCCCACATGGCTATAACTACCGCCTATTAAATTTAGTTCCCTTCTGTATACCTTTAAAGCTGTAGCCATCCAAAAGCTTAAAAAGCCGCATAAATTATACATACTATGAAAAAAAATAAAGGGGATATAATATACATTTTTACGTACCTGTTATCTTGGCTTAGCGGTATCATCGTATTTGTTACAAGGGGGCAGGAGGATAAGAGGATAAAGTTTCATTCATTACAGGCAATATTTTTGGGCATAACGGCAGTTGTACTTGAGTTTGTACTGTTTTTCATACCATCCTTAGGCTCGGTTCTTGCTTTTCTAATCTGGCTTTACGGTATGTACATAGCAGTTAAGGCATATGAAGGAGAAGATATAAAAGTTCCTGTCATAGCGGATTACGCAGCAAAATACTCGGATTATCACTAAAAATAATCATATGAAAACTCAAATACTATGTTTGATAGTGTTGCTGTGAAGTAATCTACGATATCAGGGAGAACCACCTTAAAAGGTAGATTAGATACTACCTTGTCAAATTTTGGAAGTCCACATCAAGTGCATCAGCATAAATAACGTTAATGTTATCGTATTTCCTTTATACTATGACCGCATTTTAAGAATCTGTTTATAAAGAGATAAAGATAAATCTATTTTTTTGTAATTTATGCCGTCCTCCTTAATGTTTTCTGATATATCTTCCAAAAAAACGCCATTGATAAAAGCAACTACTGGGGTATCATATTTTTTATCAACCTGCTTTTTAATCTCATTGGCATAAGAAACATAGCATTAAAGATTTAAATCACGATATACTATATCAGATTATAAGAAAATGGAAAGCCAAAAGGACGTCTCAAAAACTGAATCGGTAAATGGGCTTAGCAATGCCTTAAATAAGAACTCTGAAGATATAGAATTCGCTACAGAATCGCTTGCAATTATTAGAAATGATATACTTAATCTTAACAGTATAAAGGAAGGAAGTGTGGACCTGATAGTAACCTCTCCCCCATATAATCTTGATATAAAATATGGTGAATACAGCGATGAACTTCCATATGAAGGATACTTAGAATTTACAAAAAAATGGTTAAAAAAATGTTATACATTAAGTAAGGAAAGTGGGCGCCTATGCTTAAATATACCTTTAGATAAAAACAAAGGCGGCCCACAAAGTATGTATGCGGATATAACTGAAATTGCCAAATCAGTGGGGTGGAGATACCATTCAACAATAATCTGGAATGAAGGGAATATCTCTAGAAGAACCGCTTGGGGATCTTGGTTAAGTGCCAGAGCACCATATGTGATAGCTCCTGTTGAGGTTATAATAGTGCTTTACAAAGGAGAATGGCGCAAAAGAGAGACTGGCTTATCTAGCATTACTCCAAAAGAATTTATAGAATGGACTAAAGGCGTTTGGACATTCAATGGTGAAAGTAAAATCAAAATAGGACACCCTGCTCCATTTCCTGTAGAGTTGCCCAAAAGATGTATAAAATTGTTTAGTTATGTCGGCGACATTGTTTTAGATCCTTTTCTTGGGTCTGGTACAACTTTAATAGCATGTTCAAATGAGAATAGGATTGGGATAGGTGTCGATATAGATAAGAATTACTGTAAATTAGCTATAGAAAGACTTAAAAAAATTGGTGTGTTACAAAGTAAATTAGAAGCATGATGTTATGAAAATCCTGTCCCAAAGAGAAATAATAATGGAGTACTTTAAAAGGCACCCTAATAGAAACATAAAGCACCCCGAAATAGTTGATTGGGCAACTGCAGAGTATGAAAAAAGAACTGGAAAGAAATTCAGAGATCCTGATAGAGAAATAAGAAAATTATCACAAGAGGGTCAATTAATAAAAATTTCTAAAGGGATATACAGATACGATCCAAAGGTTGTAAAGAGGAGAGATCTAGAAGATTTCACGCCTGTTCAAAAGAGCCAGATTCTTAAACGAGATGGTTATAAGTGCGTCATTTGCGGTAGGGGACCGAAAGATGGTGTGGAGTTACAAGTTGACCACATAAAGCCAAAAGATCTCGGCGGTAGGGCCACAATTGCAAATGGACAAACTTTGTGTGCAATGCATAATTTTAGAAAGAAGAACTACGGTCAAACTGAAACTGGTAAAAAAATGTTTATTAGATTATATGATGAAGCTAAGTCAGTGGGAGACAAAGAAGTTATGAAATTTTGTGAAGATGTTCTAAAGGTTTATGAAAGAGATAATATTAATGGACATATTGTTTGGAAACATTAAAATTAAATGGGAGAGACTATATAGAAAAAGAATCACTATGAATAATATTAAAGTCACCTTTTTCATTTACATTGGAACCATTTATCGGTGCAACAAATATACCTTGTATCCTGCCGGTATTTGCACTCGTTTTTAAGTAAAAACCTGTACTATTGCAAACGACACCTGATACCAGGAGCGCCTGCGAATTATTAGCTGTAAATCCGCTGCTTCCCCAAGACATACTTTGTATCTGATTAGATGTACTCTGTATCTGATTAGACCACCAAACTCCAAAACCGACTAAAGCTACAATAAAAACAATTGTAAAAAGTATCATTAGCAATCCCCGACGCTTCATTTCTTGTTTATACTCGTACGGAGTATACGTTACAACTTTCTGCAGCTCATAAAACTCTAATGTAATTATTACTTAAAAGCTTAAATGGTTTGCAATTACTTCTATAAGGTTCAGAATAAAACGTACACTTTTTGGTAAATACCATTATCCCGAAAGAGGATTGGGCCCAGGGAGATTTGAACTCCCGACCTCCGCAGTGTGAATGCGACGTCATAACCGCTAGACCATGAGCCCTTTACTTCAAGTCCCGAGCTGCCCGGCAAACATAACTTGTACACCAAATCTTACCGCTAGGAATATTAATAGACCGATTGCAACGTAAATCGGCAACTGCTTCAGGCCATTTTTCGCCTTGCCTGTGTTTAATATACCGTTTAGCAGTGCGCTGGATGCCGTCGTTATAACAACGTTTATAGAAGCGACAACTACGACCAAAGTCACTGAGATATGGGGCAAAGAGAATGAGCTAAAGGCACCGAGCGATGTTGAAGGGATATTTGTTGTCGAAGTAGCCGTGCTACCAACTGTGTCAAGTATACCTATCAGAAACGAGGAAACCCCATAAAGCAGCGGCGCGGCCACCATAGATGCAATTATGATGAACATTGAGTAGCTTTTGACCTGCGCCTTCATATCATTCCTTATGGTCTCGTTCTGGAGGAGATTATTCGCCAGATTCTCTAAGATTGTGTGCAGCTCTGCGCCTGACCTAAGCCCCTCACCTATTATCCTCATGGTGTCCCTGAAAAAGACAGAGCTTGTGCGATTCGCCATGTTATTGAGTGCATCAACGAAGTTCTCTCCCCCCTGTACTTCTACGGCCGCCTGATTAAGTAGTACATTCAGCTTTCCAAACTCCGGCTTTATAGAGGCCAAGAATGAGCTCTCTGGTATCATGCCCGCACGAAGATTGGCTGCCATAAGCAAAAGCATGTCCGGCAGTACCTTCTCTATCTTGACTGCTGTGGAGTCGGCAAGCATGGACAGAATTGACCTGGCAAGAAAAAACGCGATGAAAAATACTCCCGGCAGAAGCGCCAGGGAGATGAGTATGTTGTGCAGCAGCGGGAAGGATATCACTGCTGATAAAACCGCCAAAACCATCAGGGCAACGATTATTGTCCCTATTGTCTTGTCATAGTCACTCGTATTAACCTGGGAGTAAACAAGCCCCTCAAGCAAGGGCGTCCTTATGAACTTCGGCATGAGGTATGAAACTTTCTTCAGCAAATCAGTATTCTGCTGTTTCATACTCCTATCGCCGGCCTCCTGCTGCTGACCATCCCCATGAAGAAAACCTGGAATACCACGAGTATCACCGGAATTATGTATATCAGCGCAACGACGTTTATGTGGGCCATTGAGCCGAGTATTATGAAAACCGACATTCCCAAACTTGGCAGCACCACTGATATCAGCATGTACCCCATCGACATCGGCGTGAGCTCTCCTGCGTATGACTTCATGTCTGACTGCTGTTTCTGTATGAGCATATCATTTATCAGCACCAATGTCCCGTGCACGTCACTACCAGACTTTATGGCATTTATCAGTATGTCTATGGCCCGCTTAAGCGCCTGTGATGGCGCTCTCAACGACAAGTGCTCGAGCGCAGTCTCCTGGGGCACGCCTGACTCTATCTCCTGCACGGTGAAGCTGAACTCCCTCGATATCACGCCGTAATCCCCATTCGCGACGTCCAGAAGCGCGTTGAATATTGGCACGCCCGACCCGACTTTTATCATTATCTCCCTTATCGCAAAGGAGACTTTCTCATCTATCTGCCTTTTTCTCTTTGAAGCTTTAAGCTTCGGGTAATTCAAGAAATAAAATAAGTATATCACCGGCACGCCTATTATCATGAATACTAGTATGGCTGCAAGCTTGCTTGTAAGAAGGCCCCTCTTCAGTGCGACTACGGCAAGCAGCCCTGCGACTCCTCCAAGGAGAGCAAGAAGTAGTATCAATGTGAGTATCCCTGCGGCTATGTAATCAATGTACTCTATGTTTATCCCAGCTTCAACAAGCGAGTTCTGGAGGTCCGGCGCAACCCTTTTTATTTTGTATGCAAGGTTCTTGAACCGCTTCCCAATGTACAGTGCTTTCTGCTCGCTGACAAATATAACGGGCATCTGTCTTTCCATGTCAGCTATTCCCTAGCTCTGAGGCTTCTCCATTGCGTGCTACAATATCCATTAGCTTCTGCTTGTCAGTGTAGTAAGTGCTTGCTACAAGGCCTATATCATTAACGGCCCTTATGTTCTTGGCGAGTATCCAATCAAGTACCTTTTCCTTCTCCAGGAGGTCTTCGCTGATCTCCTGCGATGTAAGTCCGGAGTACAGCTCCAGCTTGTTCAGGACCTTCTGCGAAGCGTTGATTGTCCTTTCTATGACATCTGTCCTGGGTTTCCACTCGAAAATGTTATTGGTCTTCAGCTCCGATTTCCCCGCCATAACCCTCTCAGTTACCTCAGCAAGCTCCAGAACCCTCCTTACCCCAGATCTCCTCTGCCTGAATGCGGTTATTATCAAGTCCAATGTGCCGACCTCTATATCTGGAAGGTTTATCGGGTCGGAGATGAGCCTTTTTACGACCTGCTGCGCTGTCTCTGCGTGCATGGTTGCGTAAACGGAGTGGCCCGTCATAAGTGCCTCAAACAATGTTTCTGCGTCTTCTTTCCTTCTTATCTCACCCACGACCAGCCTATCCGGCCTCATCCTAAGCGAGTTCACTAAGAGGTCCAGCATCTTGACTTCTCCTTTCCCTTCCGAGTTCGGCTGCCTTGTGATCAGAGGAACCCACTGGAAGAACTTTGGAAGCACTATCTCGCTTGTATCTTCTATTGAGATTATCCTCTGGTTCGGGGGGATAAACGGCATAAAAACATTCAGAAGGCTTGTTTTACCGGATGCTGTTCCGCCCGTCACTATGAACGACAGCTCGTACTGTATAGCCTGCCATATGAATGAAACCAATGGAGGCGATACTGTCCCCATCTTAAGGAAGTCTGTTACAGTCCACGGGTCTGCCCTGAACTTCCTTATATCTAATGTGTTTCCGTGTATTGAGATAGGATAGAGAGTAGCGTTGACACGATCGCCGTTTACAAGCTGCGCATCAAGCAGAGGCGAAAGAGTTGTTATCTGCCTGCCGACTTTCCTTGCGATCTGCTGCGAATACGCCTCGATCTTTGCTTCCGTGTCAACTTTTAGGTTTGTCTCGAGCCAGCCGTACTTTATGTGGTAGACCATTACATTCGTCTTTGAATCGTTTACGACTATTTCCTCCAAGTTCGGATCTGAATCCAATATCTCAAGTTCACCAAGCCCGAACATCTCGTGCAAAAGAGTCGCAGAAAGCTGCAGGTAAACAGCGTCGTCCAAGCCGGGGATTATGCCGCGCAGAGCCTGGTTGACTATATCCAGAAAATCCGTCTTCAGCTTGTCAGAGGAGCTCTGGGACAGCTCCTGTATCTTGCCTGGATACTGCCTTATCAGCTCCGCCCTGACCTCGGCAAGTATTGCCTTCGTGCCTTCGTCTATCTTCGGCACATCTATATTATATTTGAGTATAAACTTGCTCAAATCCTTAACTATTGAGACAGTCGATGAGATGCCATCGGATATTACTGAATAACGCACCAATACCTCTCCGTTGTCTTCCATATTATACTAAGGATGGTATTCCCTCATTAAATAATTATATCTCATTCAAAATAACACCGCCCATTAAAGGCAACGGATGCTCTACCGTGTTGAGCTACGAGCGCATTGCGCTCGAGGGGATTTGAACCCCCAACCACCCGGTTAAAAGCTTCATCTGCCAGTAATGAGCGATAAGACAATTATATTGTCCTCAGCTATAAATCCTTTGCTTCTGCCAAAAACTGAAATTTACCACAAGGAAAATGTTTTTATACTTGAAAAAACACACAAAATTGTTCTAAAATGTTTATGGAATCTACGAGTACAAATACAGAGGAAGAAAGGTCGCATTTCTTCATAATAAGGGTCACAATAGGCCGCGAGATACAGGCGATGGAGAGACTTGAATCGCAGCTGCCTAGGGTCAAGGGCGTGTACGCGATAATAAAGCCTTACTCTCTCAAGGGATACATCATCATAGAAGCGGCCAGCTACGAAAGCGTGCTTGAATTGATATACAACATAAAGCACATACGCGGCGTTATGAAGAAGGAGTTGACCGTAGCCGATGCCCTCAAGTCAATGGAGAGCAAGAAGCAGGTCATAAACATCGCAGTCGGCGACACTGTCAAGGTGCTCTCTGGGCCATTCAAGGGCGAAAACGCGACCGTAAAGTCTATAAATAAGGAAAAACAAGAAGTTGCTGTCATGTTTTTAGACTCTGCAGTTCCGATAAGCGTGAACATAAAGATATCGGATATCAGCACGGTTAAAAGTGGGGGCGACAACGAATGAAAAGCACGGTCAAGATTGTAGTTGAAGGAGGCAAAGCGACCCCGGCGCCGCCATTGGGCCCCCAGATCACTGCTTTGGGGCTCAAAGCTCCCGAAGTCATAAAAAAGATAAACGACGCAACAAAGAGCTTCGAGGGAATGAAGCTACCAGTGAAAATAGAGGTAGACAAGAAGACAAAGGAATACAAGATAGAGGCACTTATGCCCCCGGTGTCGCAGCTGCTCATAAAGGAAGCTGGCCTAGAGAAAGGATTCGGCGACAGGAAGGAGACTACCTCGATAGCTTTTGATAAAGTTAGGAAAATTGCGCTTGACCATGCAAAGTACTCGCTGGCGAAAACCGAAGAAGGCCTCGTGAACGAAGTCCTTGGCAGCTGTCTAAGTCTAGGGTTAAAGGTAGACAACAAGGATCCAAGAGAGTTCATAAAGAAGGGTTGACATGCTGTTCGGCCTTGACCAGATAATACTTTTCATCGCAAACTACAGCTACATTGCAATTTTTGTACTGATGTTTCTTGAGTCTGTGATACTGCCCATACCAAGCGAAGTTGTCCTGCCGTTCACTGGGTTCCTTATAGCAATAAATAAGATGAACCCCGTGCTCGGTTTCGGGGACGCTGTTGTCGCTTCTCTACTTGGAAGTCTTGTTGGGTACTTATTGGGGTATTTTCTCGGTGTCGATATATTCTTGCGCTATTCAAAGAGGATTGGCTTCGGCGAGGAAGAGTACAAAAAAGGTATAGTGTGGATAAAGAGATACGGCAACTACTTCGCTTTCATAACAAAACTGCTTCCGGCTGTGAGGTCCATCGCAAGCATAATATGCGGGGCTTTCAAAATGGACATGAAAAAGTTCGTAGCCTATTCTTCGGCGGGCATCCTGATATGGTCCGGCTTCCTGATTTATTTGGGGTATTACTTATCAAGCAACTGGGAATCTATAGCAAGCATCTTTGAGAAATCGGCTGTTTACGTTGCAGGCGCGTTCATTCTGTTCTTTTTATTATACATATTCAGGAAGAAGCTCGCCGGAATCTTCACAAGAAAATGGAAACAATAAATCCAAATGATTTCAGTAAAGTGGATATACGCACTGGGAAGATAATAAAAGTTGAAGACTTCCCAAGTGCCAACAAACCGGCTTATAAATTAACGATTGATTTTGGACCACTTGGAGTTAAAAATAGCAGCGCCCAGATTACGAAGCTGTACAAAAAAGAGGACCTGGTCGGTATGGAAATTCTGGCAGTGGTAAACCTCGGCCAAAAACAGGTGGCCGATTTTATCTCTGAAGTCCTAGTTCTTGGAGTCGACACAGAAGAGGGTGTTGTTCTACTTACGACAGAGAGGGAAGTGGCCCTGGGGAAGAAGATCTCTTAAGTTTATGGCCTATCGGCTCAAAAGGCGAAAATCCTGATAAGACATAAAGTTATATCTATAATAATTCTTTATACCTTTGTATTGGTGAGCTGACAGAGCAGCTATGTATCCGTCTGCAAATGACAAATGCTGTCAAAGCGTTTCCGTAACATAGCTGTCAACGGAGTAGGCGGGTTCGACTCCCGCGCTCACCTCTTTCAGTACCTCCGAAGGTAGATTTTGGCAAATCTGCCTCACAGAATGCTTACAAAGGCGTACTCGTTGCGTTTTACGTAAATTACTTCTTCTAGATTATGTGTAACTAGCTCGAACGGGAATTATGATATGATGGTTTTATCATTTCGGTTGTGTGGTTTTTGGCCCCTGATCCAATGGAGGTTTCGGTGCAAATCTTGTCTCCCTCCTGGCTAAAATTAAACTGACCACAAGAACCGCTGCGCCTATCACACCGAATATTATATCAAACATCAAAAGCACCGAGGTAAACGGTGCAAAAAGCGTAGGAGGTATCCTTATTGTGTAGCCAGCCACTGGAAACTGCACAAAAAAGGGTATTATGAAAGTGAACGGCACGTAGACGGAAATAAAGGACAGTATGGCTGCTGCGATCGTGTTCCTCCCCACCGCCTGAAACCTCTTGTAGCCCTTGTAGGAGAGGAATATTAGGACAACTCCTGCAACTGCGAATGCGTCCGCAAGTATCTCAAAAATGCTTATGTCTGAATTAGACAATGGGAGGTTTATTCCCGTGCTTTTATACAGAGTCGATGACAAAGCGCACAGAAAGCTGCAGTTGGGTTGGTTACTTATCTTTGACAGGGCTGCCGAGACAGCGGCACTGAGATTGGCATTGTTTACCGAGGAGTTTAATAGGCTTGCTGATGAAGAAGTGGAATAGTTTATTATAGAGCTTATGGCGGTTTGAGTGAACTGCGGTGAGAGTATACCGGAGGATGCCGCGGAGTACAAGTAGATTATGAACAGCAGTCCAAAGAATAGGAATATCCCGCCGAACCATCTTGCCAGAGACTTCAAAACCATAATATCTATATTTTCTCTGTAATATTAAGCTTTTACAAGACATTAGCAGAAAAAACCCACGATTCGAATCACTGGGTAAAAGCGAATGGAAAACATAAATAGCGAGAGAAGTAAAATAACAATATGTTGATAGTATATAAATTTAAACCGTACTCAATCAAAGAACAGAAAGAGGCCCTCTCCAAACACTTTTGCCAAGAGATGGAACAAAGTCTTAGAATTGAGGAGTAATGGAAATTTATAATACACTCTCGCGAAAAGTCGAAAAATTCCAGCCGATTAAAGCTAGCAGGACGACGCTGTACTGTTGCGGGCCAACTGTGTACAACTTTGTCCACATTGGCAACCTTAGGACCTTCATTTTCTATGACATCCTAAAAAGGGCTCTGCGCTACAAAGGCTACAAGCCATTCCAGGTGATAAATCTCACAGATGTGGATGACAAGACGATAGAAAACTCCAAGGCCACGGGAGTCACTCTTAGAGAGTACACAGAGCTATACACAAAATACTTTTTTGAAGACATGGAAAAGCTAAATATAGAGGGCGCGGATGTCTATCCCAAAGCCACCGACAACATAAATGAGATGGCCACAATTATAAAAAGCCTTATCAAAAAAGGGTACGCCTACGAAAAAGACGATGGAATCTACTATTCGATTGAGAAGTTCGCAGACTACGGGAAACTTTCCGGCGCAAAGCCCAGCACTGACGGAGTTAGAGTGAAAAAGGATGAATATGATAAGGAGAACGTCGCGGATTTCGCGCTATGGAAGAAGTGGTCTCCCGAGGACGGAGAGATTTTCTGGGATCCCGGCCTTCCAAAAGGGCGCCCTGGCTGGCATATAGAATGCTCGGCAATGAGCATGAGGTATTTGGGCGAAACAATCGACATACACAGTGGAGGGGTTGACTTGATGTTTCCGCACCATGAGAATGAGATAGCCCAGAGCGAGGCCTACACGGGCAAGAAGTTCGTGAACTACTGGCTACACCCGGAGCATCTGCTGGTTAACGGCCAGAAGATGTCCAAGAGCCTGAAGAATTTCTATACTTTAAGGGATTTGGAGCAGATGGGGTTTGATCCGCTTGCGTTTAGGCTGCTTGTGCTCGACAGCCATTACAGAAGCAGGCTGGATTTCAGCCTTGAAAGTCTTGGAAAGTACGCTGATACACTCAAAAGGGTCTACATAGCTGTTTATGGCCTTGATCTTGTAAAAGACGATGGAGAAGACCAGGACTTAAATGCGATAGAAAGGGCTGTTGACAGGTTTGACTCGGCACTTGACAATGACTTGGACACGCACTCTGCGCTTGTTGGATTCTTTGAGTTTGTAGATTTGGCAAATGAGGCCATAAAGAAAAAGGCAGTTAGCAAGAGGTATAAGGATGAGCTTAAGCTCGCAATAAACAAGATGGATTCAGTCCTTGGGCTGCTAAGAGTCAATGATGTACCGCCAGACGTGAAGGCAATGCTGGCCAAACGCGAGGAAGCCCGCCGCAGAAGCGACTGGAACACTGCAGACCTAATCAGAGACGAAATAAAGAACAAAGGATTCGATGTAGTCGATTTAGAGGGGTTGGGACCATTGATCCTAAAAACACTCAACTAATCCCAACCACCTTAACCTACTGTTTACCAATTAACCCACTTCAAGGCCGATTACTCTGTTTTGTAGCCGCTGCTGTTCTTTTTGTATTTTTTACCCACAGAGTACATGCTGTAAATGCTTAGCCCTAAGAATAAACTACTTAAAGCCGCGCCCATGATTCCTGCTTCCACCGGCCCGACTAACATGAATTCCTTGACGTACGCTGGGATTTTTGTACCAGCCTGTGAGAATTCATATGCTGACGCCCCACCATACAAGGCTGCAAAACCAAAGTACGGTGATGCACCTTTCAACTTTTCAACTATTGTGCTTGCTGGCTTTTCATCGCCACCTATTACAGAGTTCAAATCCTTTTTATTTATTTTTGCCATTTTAACCTCCTTCTAACGATTTAAAGAATCTAACCTATATAAATACTTTACTGTAGTAATAATTTAAATATCTTAACGGGCCCTGTAACAAACGTATCTACTGGTATTTCTGAAGCCTGCTGCTTAGTGCATAATTGTTGTACACTATAAACTATTTTATAGTAAGAAAAGTATTTATATAAGTTATTGTCAATAAAACTTAGGTGATGAATATGACCGAATCTGAAGACGTTGAAGGCAAATATTTTGAAGACTTGGAAGAAATATTGAAAGCCGAAAACACTAAGAAAAGAGAGACTAAAGACAGGTATGGGTACAATGCATATACCCACTCATTTGAGAAACTAGAGCTGACCCCAAAACAGAAGCTCGTTTTGGCATTGACAGGAAAGGTAAAATTAGAGGATAGAGAATATAGCGGATGGACGGGAAAACTGCCATTCTACGCATATAAGTGCAAAACCGATATTGGCAATGTGCTTTTGATAAACTATCCGCGCCACTATTCTGAAACTTTAGACAATTACGTTGTAAAAAAGATCAATTAAACTAACATAAGCTCTTTAATAGACATGGCTGATGGGAGAAATGGTATACGCGATAGACAAGATCAGATATCGCCTCTGCTGAGTGTTATTTTAGCCACCAAAAACCGGCCAGAGAAGCTAAAAAACTCCATAGAGAGCGTGCTCAACCAGACTTTTGATGATTTTGAATTACTTGTGGTTGATGGATCAAAAGACGAAAGAAGCTACAGTATAATCAAAGAGTATTGCGAAAAAGACAAGAGAGTCCATTACTTTAGGGATAAAGGTGAATCCCCTGCTGCGGCCAGGAATATCGGACTGAAAGAGTCGGCTGGGTCCTACATAACGTTTCATGATGATGATACCATCATGTTCAAAGACAAACTTGAAACACTAATGAATGAATTCGCAGGAGAAGAGGATTTAGGGGTGGTGTACTGCGCACGCATTGATGTTGACCTGAGAGGAAAACAGCACTATACCCCTGGAAGATTCAGGTGTGAAAAGCAAGGGTACTCTAAAAACATATATAGAAAGATTGTAACTCGAGGGATGGTGGATTCTAGCTCGGCAATTATAAAAAAAGAGTGTTTCGAAAAAGTAGGGGGCTTTGATGAAAGTCTCAAGTCGGCTGAGGACTGGGATATGTACCTTAGGATAGCAGAACACTATAAATTCAAATTTATCAACAAGCCGCTTTATATTTCTTATCTAAGCACTAACAGCCTGCGCTTTGATGTTGGCAAGTATGAGGTGTCCTACAAGATAATACGCGACAAGATAGCAAGTCACCTAAAAAGGACTGACAAGCTATTTTATTTAATATACAGACTTACATTATATTATTTCTCTGAGTCTGTCTACAAGGCATACACCACACTAAGGACCCGCTCTGGCGGGTTACCACAAAAGTATTGAAAGTTATTTACAGATAACTAACTGAATGCACTATAACCCCAAGGAGTGTAGGCTACATTTACCGTGCCGCCGGCGCTAATGTTAAACGCTGAGGTAGTAGTCCCGATGTCTGAATGCACACTAGTAAGGTTTTCAGGCATCGCCAATGCGCTTACCATAGATGCTGCAGTCCCCCAAGCGTAGTAATCACCTGTTATCGGGATCCAGTATATATCTTCTACATGGCTCCAAATGTTACTTGGGGTATAATCTCGTATAATAACCGAAGCATTTACAGAATTTTGATAGTTGGTTTGTGCAGAAGGGACATTGAAAAAGCTGCTCTCATCGTAGTATAGCGGGTACGAAGTTAGAACTGTTGGTGAAGACGTAGAATTAAAGATCGCCCCGGTGCATTGGCTCTCATCATAATTAGTGAGCCCCCCTGTAGTAATCGCCCCAATAAGCATTCCTGGGATACTACCCGAAGTGTAGGGGGTGAAACTAAAATTCCCATATTCAAATGCGCAGGAGGAGGAAGAAGAATCAGAAGGGTGATCCGCGTTGGTTGGGTTGTAAGCAAAATGGTAAAAATTAGAAGAGAAGGGATAACTAGTGAAATCAGCGACAGTCGCTTCTGGGTAACCACCGCTATTGCTAGCAGTAAATGTGTATAAATCCCCTGGTGTGGTATTACATTCATTCACTTGGGTAAAGACAACCTCATGACCCAGCCCTGCGCCTTCTTCAATTGCATTAGTTTGATAAGATAATGCAGAGCAACCAGAAGGAAGACCTATATTTACCCCCACATCAAAGTAAGGGATACCTACACTTATCGCAAAAATGGCCGTTGACCCCTCTGCAGCGAAAGTATAACTACCAGAACTGGCATCATTTGATTCCCATTGAGTGTAATAGGATAAACCTGTGGCGTTTGAATGTGGGGCCACTGATCCTGTCATGTATACGCTTGGGCCAACAACTGAATTGGTGCTCGATACAGTTAAAGTGCTGCTTGTTGTGCTGAGACTGTATGCATTGACAACCTTTGTATTTGTTGGGTAGATGGTGCTTTCAAAGGACTGTGGGGGGAGATTAGGATAACTAAAAGTAAACTGGCCTGGAAAACCAGAAAATGTCGTAATGCAGGTCCAGCTATTAAACTGTGGCGCGGATGATCCGGGGGTGACCTGGAAGGTGTCGGCGCTGTGGCAGTTGAGCCCATTGACGTCAGAGTACATGGGTTCAGGTGAGACAGTTACAATACCTGTCTGATTCACCGAACCAGAACTCTGATATGAAGTTGAGAAGATATTATTATTATTGAAGAAAACTGTCCAACCCACTGCATTGAAGTCTATCCCAGACTCGCTGAAAGAAGTGACGCAATACCACGGATTAACGGTGGAATTTGAGCCCTGGAATATTTGGAAGATACCGTTGTCATGGCAGTCTAGGTTGTCGCTTTGTGCGTTAGCTGTCCTGAATCCAGTAGTAGCATATGTGGTAGTGACGAGCGCGGAAGAGATCTTTATTGGGGTGCCCGTAGAAGCCATATAACTTTTACCGCTAAACGAAACATTCCAAGTGCCGCCTGAGGGTAGTCCTTCTTCTGTGTATTGGTCAGTACAATTCCAAAGAGACACTGTTGACGAGCCACCAGAGTAAACACTAGTCGTGTTTGCGCATGCAAGGGAGTCACTATGAACCGAAAAGCTTGTCGGTGCGATATTAGAAAAGGTATCATCAGTAAAAACTAGTGGCGTTGAGGTGTTAACAGAAATTTGCGCCCCATTGTTAGATGCACTCCAGTTTCCAACAGGTATTTGAACTGGGGGAGTTGAGTATTGGTATGTGTAGAACCCACCCCCACCTCCGGACCCCCCAGCGCTGCTGCTGCCGCCTCCGCTTGATCCGCCTGCTCCTCCCGAAGTAACAATATCACTACCAACAAAATTTTCAGATGATCTTGTAGCGAATATAACAATGCCACCGCCACCGCCACCGCC
>JAJZIX010000013.1 GCA_021810345.1 Nanobdellota archaeon
CAGATCCGACTATGAGAGATATGTTCGATCAAAGTGTGGCATTTCTTGATGCGGTTCTCTGTTCTTATACAAATAACTCGGAGCCGATCTGCAGAAGCTCGTCTGTCACAAGTGCGGCTACAGCAATAAGAAATCAGATCTGATTTTAGGCCAAGGGCTGGGCAAGCTTTTCTATTTCAGCGGCTGGGTCATCAGCCTTCATCACCCCGGATGCAACAAGTATCCCTTCTGCCCCAAGGTCGACACTTTTCTTCACATCGTCCGCGCTTTTTATCCCCGCGCCTATCAGCGGCAGCGATTTGGATCCGCCTTTTACAATATCACAGAATTCCTTCACTATATCGGGCTTTGCACTTGACACCGAGATGTTGCCCCCTATCAGCTCAGGAGGCTCGTATGCTATTGCGGTCGGCTGCATTTTGAGTACTTGCTTGGCTTCCTCCGCGTTCTGCACGCATACATAGGTTTTAAGTCCTGCGGATGTACATTTTTTCACTGCCTCCCCGAGCCTCTCATAATCTATACTACCATCGGGCCGGGCGTATCTTTTCTCAGAATGATTCAGTAGGGTTCCTTTGATGCCGGCGCTTTTGAGTTCGAACCATGTGACGTGTGCCGTGAATGCGCCAGGATCAACTTCATCAGCCCCCTGCGCTATCGTATCTGCTATACTCATAGTATCTTTGAGCATTGTAAACGGAGGGGCAACGATTACGTTCACCCTCAATTTATTTTCTATGCTCTTGGCGTATTTTGCTATGTCCACGCCCCTGGTGAATGCTTCCTTATATGATTTGTAGTTTATTATGAAGATTTTCATGTTCTGCCCAGGAAATAGCATCCTTTGATCACATTATACTTGCCTTTCTCTATTTTTATATTCATACTGTGGCGTATCGTTCCGGTTCTTATCTGCGAATACGCGCTTTTCTTGATGAATTTCCACGAGTTTGCGAAGCTTCCGCCAACCACGATCACTTCAGGATCGAATAGGTATGATAGCGATGACAGGTACCTGCCGAATACTCTGCCTATGTCCTGGAAGGCCTTGATCGCTGAGAGGTCTCCTTTCTCCGCCAGCATGTGAAGAGCTTCCCCATCCACTCCATATTTTGCTTTCATTGCTTTTCCCCCTATGAGCGATTCTACGTCACCGGAATCCCTGTCAAACAGCGCAATATGCCCGAGCTCGGAGGCTGTCCCGTTTCCGCGCATTATCTTGCCATCAGATACTACAGCCCCGCCTATACCTGTGCCCCACACGAGTGCAATCCCGTTTTTGACCCCATTGAGTTTTCCCCTATAAAGGCTGTACAGTCCAAAGCAGTTCCCATCGTTTTCGATGTAGACCTTTCTGAATCCATTCGCGGCGATCTTCCTCATGTTCAGCCCTACTGCCGGGAGGTTAGGGGCCATAATAATCCTACCTTTTTTGTCGAATCTGCCGGCTATGGAAATGAACACGTCATCGGAAAGCCCTTTGTACTTTTCAGAGTTGTCCCGTATGAACTTTATGAAATCTTTTCTGTCCTTTGGCGTAGGCAGGATCTCGCTTTTGATTATATCAAGCCTTTGGTTTACAAGTGCGAATATAGTTTTTGTACCGCCTATGTCAATGCAGAATTTCTGGTCGACCATCTTATCAGTATCTTATAGTCTCCTTCAGCTTCCTTATCCTTTCCACAGGGTCATCGCTTTGCCATATATTGCGGCCGACTGCTATACCGCTGAATCCTGCATCGATTGCCTTTTTGACGTGCTCCTCTATGTTTTTATCATCAAGCTTCTTGCCGCCGGCAAGGAATACCTTTGTCTTGTCCGCGGACTTCACAACCCAATTGAGCTTTGAATCGTCGTTTGGGTACTTCAGCTTGACTATGTCTGCGCCAAGCTCGAAGGCCGCTCTCGCCGCATATGCGACTATCTCTGGCGCCTCATCATCCTTTATAGAAGTACCTCTTGGGTAGGACCACATTACAACAGGCAGGCCCATTGAATGAGCCTGCTCCTCAATTCTCCCGAATTCCCTTATCATATACTTCTCGTATTTGCTTCCGAAGTATACGGTGTATCCCACTGCAGATGCCCCTAGTTTAACTGCCTCATCGACGCTCGTGTTCTGCGTCGAGAAAGGCTCGCCGCCGTACAGTGCCGTCTTGCCGTTCAGTTTTAATATCAGCGGGATTCCTACCTTCTTTTCATAGTAATGCCTGGCCGCGCCCTTAAGCAGTATCAATGCATCCACTTCCGCTTTCTCGGCTATATCAATTATATAGGAAGGGGATACGTTTACGTCCGTAAAGTCAGTCGGGCCGTGTTCAAGCCCATGGTCGTACGCAAGGAATACTCCCCTCATCGCAAATTTTTTTGACATGTTACCCACCTCTTTGTGTTAATATCTATTATTTGACGTCTTCGTACTTATACTTTCTTATCGTTATCTCTTTCTCCTCGGGATAGTCGTTTACGATGCCTTCCTTTGCCCCATATTTTTTGACCACCGAGCTGGCATTGTAGCTTCCCAATGTAATTGCGCCCCCTATATCCTTGCCGTCCATCAGTGCATTTACGAATCCAGAGAGATAAGCGTCGCCCGCGCCGACGAAATTTATCTGCTTGGCCTTGAAAGCCGATGCGGAGTATATGTATTCTTTGTCAGCGACCAGGGAGCCCTTGTCCCCCTTTGTTATTATCGCCATTTTTTTGACGACAGAGGCGAGCTTCACCGCGTTTTTTATGTCGTTTGAGTATCCGACGAACCGCCTCGCTTCCTCATCGTTCATGCTTATTATATCGATGTCTTTCAGCATGGGGGCCATCTTCTTTAGCTTCAGGTTCAATTCGGTTGAGCCGGGGTTCATTACCGTGTTTATGTTTTTCTCATTGCAGTAGTCGATGAGCTTTGGCAGGATGTTCGTACTTCCAGCCGGCAGCGGCCCGAAAAACATCCATTTTGAGTCAAAGTCAAGGCTGATCTCACTCATATCCAGTTGAGCTTCTATCCCGCGGTACACAAGGATCACTGCGTCATTATTGCTGGATATCAGTATGTTGGATATTGGCGTTTTTCCGCTGGTTTTTATAAGGTATTCAGTCGAGATCTTTCTGGCTTTCAGGTCGTCGACTATGAATTCGGCATCCTCATCAGAGCCTATCTTTGCAATCACAGCGGCTTTCTTCCCGAAGCTAGCGAACGTCGCAGCCGCATTTGTAGCACTGCCACCGCTGAAGTCCATCCTGTCCTTGAGTTCAATTTTCTTGTCAAAAGGGATCTCCAGAAAATGTCTGTTCACACCCGGTTTTAGCGATGAATTATCCAAGAACAAAAACACATCTTTTGTCGCAGAACCGAGGGTGACTACATCAAACATTAGATATTGAGTTATCTAATAAATAAAAACATTTTAATCGTCGATTTGGGCCGGTTTTCAGTCCTTTTCTATCTTGTCCTGGTTCTCCTGGAGCTGCTTTGTCACAGCGTCAATCGACTTGTCCAGCGTTTTTATCCTGTATTCCAGTATTTCCTTCTTGTCTTTAAGCGATTTTAGAACCTCCTCTTTGCTGCGCTTCACAAGTATCTGCCCTGCCATCTCGAACAAGCTCTCGCCTTCCTTTGCCTTCTCCAGCTCCTCGAGCGTCCTATTGGCTTCATTGTACTGCAGCTGCAAGGCCTGTTTCTGCGACGTGTCTATCTGTAGCTTCTGCCTCAATTCCTCATATTCCGATTCTTTCATACAATCTTATCAACCTCTCTTAATGTCTTTATGCTGTTAAATATATTATTTCCCGCCGACATTAATATGTTCGCATCGGCCGCATTTATGTCGATCACTATGGAATTTGCCTTTTGGCTTACTCTGATAACAACCCGTTCGTCACTGGTTTCATGCACCTTAAGGGCCGATAATAACGGCTTTGGATCGTTTGAGTTTACCGACAGTCTCAGCTGAAACTTCCAATCAGCTTGCTTTGACATGGTGTCCGCCTTCAGGCTTCTTCTTTATAAGAATCCTTCCACCACAGTAGGGGCATCTTATCAGCTCACCCAGCTCGGACGAGTCTATTGTCGCACCGCACGAAAAACACTTGTACTTTACCATTCAGATCTCCTTTGTGCTCATCGAATAAGCGCCGTCTGCTATCTCCAATCCGCAGCGCTTGCAGCGCCATATGCCGCTTGCAACGCGGGCCATGGCCGGCTTCTTGCACCTAGGGCATTTGTACTTCTTAGCCCTTAGCTTTATCACCGCATCGACGCGCTTTCTCACGCCGACTCCATACTTAGCAGTTCTCATAACTTTTATGATTGGTGCATTATAGTATTTAAGCTTTCTTCACGGACAAGTTAACATATATTAATGTTTGAGGATATAAGCAATAGTATGAAAAGTTCGATTTTGCTGGTTTTCCTGGCCGTCTGTCTTTTGCTGGTAGGGACTACTCATGCTTATACTTACTCCAGCATAACTATAAACGCGTCGATAAACCAGACTTCACCATCCTATTCAATATACACTGTGCACTATACCGTCGCGTACTTCAACAACAGCAACTCAATAAACATAAGCCTGCCGTATGGATCCTACGGCTTCAAGGTCCTTAATGCTAACGTTTCAGTGAAGCCGTTCTCAAGCTGCGCAATATTCGCGTCATCGTTGGGCTGCGAAACCTACCAGCTTTCGGGCGTGTCAAACGGCGAGATGATACGCTTGGAGTACTATTACAAAGAGACCTTCAGCGGAAACAGCAACATGTTCAATTCCAGCTTTGGTTTCATCCCCCCTGCTTATGTGGACACACTGTCGGTGTCCATCATCCTCCCATCCAACTCGTTTATACCCGTCAATATGTCGTATTCCCTCCCGCCGCAGATACTCGTTTCAAACGGCAGGACACAGCTTTACTGGCAGCTTTACAACGTGACCTACTACCGCTACGAGGGGACATACCCAGAGTTTGTATTCGCATTCAGGTACCAGAAATCCTTCCCAGCGGAATACAGCTTTCCTTTGTATGGCTATATCATCATCATAGCAGCAGCGCTTGTCATCGTTTATTTCATCTATAGAAGGAGAAAAACCCCGCCTGTCAGGAAGATGAGGAAGCACAGACTGAACCCGTTCTTCAGCATACTCACGACGGATGAGAAGAAGCTGCTTGGGTTTATGAAAAGGGGCGAGTTCATGACGCAGAAGGAGCTGGCGGAACTTAGCGGCTTCTCCAAGGCGAAAGTGAGCAAGATGATATCAAAGATGTCGAAGTACAGGCTTGTAAAAGTAAAGCCAGACGGAAAGTTCAATAGGATCAAGAGAATGTGATTATGCTGAATAAAATGAAAGGGTACAGGGTGGAGAGGAAGGTAAAACTGGACTTCATCAAGCACGGATGGAAAGTGGTGAGGGCCGGCGGCAGCCTTGGAGAGTACGATCTGATAGCTTTCAAGGCAGGCAGGTGCATATTCATGCAGATAAAATCTACAAGAAAGGGCAGATTTTACTATTATGGTTATATGGACAGCAAATATGCGGGGTTTCCGTTCAAGCTGGTTGTAGACTTCGGGCGCGGCTCGGTGCGGATACTGAATCCGTCGCATACTGTTTCGCCGTCCGACGGCGAAGACCTGCAGAAGTACTTAGAAACCCACAGCTGAGCCGCAAAGAAACAGTTTCCGTTAGTTTCAGGGGAGTTTTTTAATAGCCCCATGTTTTTATCATAAGTATAGTTTTTTTAGTTTTGGGGGCGGAAATTTACTCGGACTCTAAAGCCGCCTTCCTCTTTTTTTATCCAAATGCTACTTTCAGTCCGACCACTATTATTATCAACACCATCCCTATTATTATCACTGTCCTGGGCTTTATCGTTATCTTGCTTTTGTAATCTGCATAGTACTGGACCAACCCACCGAAGGACAACGGCATCCTGGCCTGCGCTTTCTTGTTTAATTTTTTCATATCAAGTATTATTCTATTCATTATTAAAGCTTTCCACATGCGTTATCTCGCTGAGCTTGGGCAGAAGCTGTGTCTGCTTGCTTGGCTCCTCTGATGGGTAACCAAGGGGTATAACCCCCCTGACGATGTACTTGTCAGGTATCTTTAGGAGCTGCTTTATTGGCTCCTGCTTCACCGTTGCTATCCATGCGCTGCCCAATCCCTCGTTAGTGGCGGCGAGAAGCAGGTTCTCTATGGCCAGAGAAACGTTCTCAACGCAGAATACTTCCTCACCATCCAGCCCGAATATTGATTTGAGCTTTTCCGGATCGCATATAACCACGATCATGTAAGGCGCGGAATCTATCTTCGGAGTCAGGCATATCTTGCTTATTTCTGTCTTTTTTGCCTTGTTTCCGACTATTATGAATTCGTACTCGTGTATACTGCCAGCGGCAGGTGACATCCTTGCCGCGTCAAGCAGTTTGACCAGTATCTCTTCTTTTATCTGTTTGTCCAGAAAAGAATAAACAGTACTCCTTTTGGTTATCGCCTGATACACATCCATTAATATCTATGAAGAAAAGCAAATTTATAGCTTTAATCTTCTACTTTTAGGAGTACTTCTCTATTATTTCCGCGGTTATTTCGGCCTTTCCACCGGTTGATTTCGCAAGCTTTTCGCCGCATACAAGGCATTCAACATCGGTCGAGGCCTTTACGAATATGACCTGCTCATTGTTGCACTTAGGGCATTTTACCTTGACGAATTCGCTTTCTACCGGCTTGAAAACAATCTCTTCCATAATCATTTGATCTCCAGCTTTTTGGCTCTTTTGCCCCTGCGCTGTGTTGTCATTTTACCGCATTTAGTGCATTTATATCTTATATCATATCTTTTAGTCTGCTTGACACCCATTCTTTTTGCATGCTCAAACATCGGGTAAGGAGTCGATCCGTATCCATGCTCAATATTGTAGAGCTTCCTGCGGCTGCCTGCTGTGAGCACTCCCCTGTGGCCGCCTTTGACCTGCACGACCTTCTGCAGAGTGTGCTCCTTACAGAACTTGCAGTACCTTCTCACTTCTCCGGGTAATTTCATTTACTTCAATAAATACTGAGTGTATTTAACCTTTTCTGTGTGTCCTGGCTAAGCAGTATGATTGTTATCAGCAGCCGGTTTAGCACCAGGCTATGAAAACTATTTATTCACTCCCCTTATCTCTCTTATATGAGCCTCCCACTAAGATCCCAATCGGCATTGGAGTATATGATGACCTATGGCTGGGCAATACTGGTAATCGTCATCGTCGCAGCAGTCTTATACAGTCTGGGTATCTTTTCTCCTTCCTCATCCTTATCAACAACAGTCACAGGCTTTGCAAACACTCCCGTTTCATCGGCAGCATTCACAAACAACGGCGGATTGGCCTTTTCCGTAGGAGATTTGGTAGGGTATCCCATAGAAATAACCAATGTCACAGAAATAACGGCAAGTGGCAGCAAAATAACGATTCTACCCAATATCACAGTCTCCCCTAGCCAGACTAAGGTAATAATAATCCCAAAGGCCTTCTCCTCATCAACCCAGGGATCCCATGAATCGGTATCATTGACAATAACCTATACAGAGCCTGGCCAGGTGTTTCCAGGCCCTTATACATCAACAGGAACTGTATCAGGCACCACCCCAACTCTGTTTTTCCCCACAAATCAGACGTTTGCCGCAGTCTCTAAGCTTACAATAACCAACTCCCAGACTACAGCCACCCCCTCTCCTTTTCAGCAGATGATCAACATAACAAGCACCAGCCCGGGCTGGGCTTATATCTCCCAGGATTTCGGCCAGAATGTCGAGTTTTTCTATCCAAACGGGACAGTAATTCCTTCATGGCTTGAGAACTACACTTCCTCCCACGCCTTATGGTGGGTAAAAGTGGGCAGCATCCCTGCTTCCTCTTCAATAACAATCTACATGGGCTTCGCTTCCTCATCGACAAATCTTTTCAACAATAAGACAACAGGCGAAGCCACGCAGCTTTCTTCAACATATGCGGGATATGACAATGGTGCTAATGTTTTTTATGTATATTTCAATGCAAATACTTCTTTATCTAGCTTTACACAGTATGATGTATCAACACTTTCACAAACTACTTTAAACGGTGAACCAGTGATTTCTTTCAGTGCGAATTCTGCTTATGGATGGGCGGGTTTCTCAAATCCAATTCCTTTATCCTTCATTATAGATGGTTGGATTTATACCACTCAAACAACCTCTATGGTCGGATTTGTAGGTCAAGCTCAAACATCTTCCGACAGCGGTTACTTATTTGGAGGGGGGACTGGTGCTGGAGATACATATGTTAGTATTACTATGTCTAATAGCGATGCTCTTACTGGTTTAGCAGATACAGGACCAGAAAATGAGAACTCTTGGGAATATGTTCAAGTGAGCTATAATGATGGAGATATTATTATTAGTGGGGGTAATGCTCCGCAGAGTTTCAGCTACACCGCAAGTGCAAGTGATACAACATATACTTCTGGTTATGTTGGAATTGGTGAATCAGGTTTTAGTGGATACAATTATTATAGATATATGTTTGTTCGTGCCTATCCACCAAACGGAGTAATGCCTTCTGTGACTTTCGGAAGTGTTTCCTGAGTCTAAATAAATGCAACAAGTAAACTATTAAATCAGATAAGACCATCCAATCATATATATGTCAAATAAAAAGGAACCAGAAAACTTTCTGTTAAAGAAGCGATTTTTCATCTTAGACGGGGATGGGACGATGTATCTGTGGGACAAGCCTTTACCCGGCGCAAACGAGCTGTTAAAAAAGCTGAAAAAGAACGGAAAAGATTTCGTAGTAATAAGCAACAATGACTCTAAATCCAAGGTAACCAGGCTAAAGGAATTAAGGCGCATGTTAAATTTCAATCTTAATCAAAGAAACCTCCTGCTGCCGAACGAGCAGGTGATAGCCTACCTCAAAAAAGAGAAAATCAGGAGATTTTATGGGCTCATAACGGCAAGCTTCAGGAAAGAGCTGCAGAAGGAAGGCTTTGTCTATGACAGCAAGTCTCCGTCAATAATGATAATAGGGTTTGACACAGAATTGACGTACGAAAAGCTGAAAACAGCGATACTTCTAATCAGGTCTGGAGTAAAGTTCATCCTAACTCATATTGATCCTTTGTGTCCATACAAAAACGGTGGTGAAATACCGGATGCAGGCTCGATAATATCTTTGGTAGAGAAAGCGACCTCAAAGGAGCCAGTAAAAACGTTCGGAAAGCCGTACAAAGACATAATAAGGTATGCTTTATCCAGCAGAAATTCAAGCAAAAAAGACTCAGTAATAATAGGCGACCGAATCAACACTGACATAAGGATGGCAAACGAGAATGGTATGGACTCTATTCTCCTCACAAAGGGCAGAAAAGTTGAAAAATCACACTATAAGCCGACTTTCACCATAAAATCAATAAAAGAGGTTTCTGACCTGCTTTGAACGCATAAATTTGCGCCAGTCCATTAAATATTGAATGGAAGATTATGAAGTAATAGAACATATAAAGGAGAAATCAACCCAGCCGGACAAGTTCAGGGTAGTCGCTCTGAACTACAAAGAGCCGTCATACGCAAAGATAGAATCAAACCAGGATGTAAAAGTAGGTACGTTGCTGCAGGTAGACCTCCAGTCTAACAAGGTCTTTCTAAACAAGCAGGAGATAGGCTTTCTAACCAGCTTAAGGACCGGAAAGGACGTGAAGATAGACACAAACCATGACATAAAGTACACCGGAGGCTATTCCATAGACGGAAAAAAGGTCTATCTGGACGAGCATTTCCCAAAGACACTGGAAATCGATGGGAAAACCGTCGACACCCGCGAGAGCATAGGCAGGAGACATGAGCTAGTGGAGAAGTGGCTTGTGGACGATGCTTATGAATATCCCTATGCCCACATGATAGCCACAAAGATAGAGAGGCAGTATGTTGAATCATTGGGAGTCAGCTGGGAGCGGTACTGCGAGGAGGTCGACAAGAACCTCAGGAACACATATAAATTAAAGGTAGAAAGAAGCCCGGAGTCGCTTGACCTGACACCTTATATTTACTCGAGGGATTCAGAAGCCCTAAAGGAGATAAGGCAGAGCGGGGAATAAGCATTAAGAGGAGAGTCCATTTGAGCTGTTTAAACTGAATTGTGCAACAGCTTACTAGTATCTAAAGGCATTTATATCTTAAGATACAATAAATAAGCATGAAAGGCTTGAAGATATACATCCCAGATGAGCTGGACATCGAAGCCAGGGAGCTCGCAATGAGGCGGTTCGGATTCAGAAAGGGCTCGCTCAGCAACGCGGTCGGAGAAGCACTGACCCAGTGGCTTAAAAAGGAGAAAAAAATAGAATCTAAACTCAACTCTCTAGTGTCCTCTGCAAGTTCGGATGCGGATGTAATCGCCGTAGCAGTGTTCGGAAGCTATGCCAGAATGGATCCTGCATACAATGACGTGGATATAACGCTGATATTTAAAGATGGAGCCGACTTTTTTGCTAAATATAACAAATACTCAACGCTTTTGGAGGACAGGTTCGCGAATATCGATCCTCTTTTTGATTTGTCCATCTTCAATGAACTCCCACTGAACGTAAAGCATAAGGTCTTTGCAGAGGGGAAGATGATATATGTATCTGATAAAGAAGAGCTGTACAGGATAGCGATTAAAACCATGTTGGAGTGGGCCGATTTCAAGCCTATTCTGGAGAAGGTGACAGCACAGTGATATGGACACAGAAAGAATAAATTCAAAATTAATGGACTTGGCATCACTGATGGAAGAAATTAGAGGTACTCTGAAGACGAAGAGCGCTGCAGAGTACGCAAAAGAAAACTATATCGTTAAACGCACAATCGAAAGAGACATGCAGCTAATCAGCGAAGTGCAATTAGATATCATAATCCAAGTGTACAAGTCGCTTAACCTGGCAGCGCCGGGAGAGGAAAAGTCTATAATAACCGCCATGGAGAAAGTGATGGACAAAGACTTGGTCGAAAAGATAAAAGCCAGGAGGAATCTGCGCAATGAACTAGTGCACGCCTATAAAGACGCGAATGATAAGGATGTCTTCGAACTCGCCAGCAACCTGAAAGACCTGGAAAGATTCATCGTAGACATCAAGAAATTTATACAAAAAAAGAAAAATCAATAAAAGTTGTGCTGATCGGTGGCATTTCTTTTAGATAGCGTTATCCATAATCGTTTATCCGGAGCATGCACCAAAAAACTTGAGCTTATGGACACCCTTAAATATTACGCATATTGAGCCCGTTTGCTATATCTTATACAATCATTTAATGGTATAAGATTACTCTAAATAAAGTTGGAAAACTTTATTAAACCGAAAGAAGTATAACCCTCTATATGATAAAACCTCTTGAGAGGGCCATTCTTGCAGGCGGATGCTTTTGGTGCATGGAGGCAGTTTTCACGCAGTTAAGGGGGGTAGAAAAGGTAGAGTCAGGTTACTGCGGTGGCAGTGTGAAAAATCCCTCATACGAAGAAGTGCGTACTGGAAAGACGGGGCATGCCGAGTCTGTAAGGATTACTTTCGACCCTACTGTTATATCATACAAACAGCTTCTTAGGATTTTCTTCACACTTCATGACCCAACAAGCCTAAACAGACAGGGCGATGATGTAGGCAGCCAGTATAGGTCTGGGATATTCTATGTAGACGAAAATCAGAAAGAAACCGCTGAACAGGTAATAAAAGAAATCACCGAAGAAAAACTGTGGGACAATCCTATAGTTACTGTTTTAGAGCCTTTAAAGGAATTTTACATCGCCGAGGACTATCACCAGGATTATTACAAAAAGAACCCATCAAATTCATATTGCTTTTCAGTCATAAAGCCAAAGATAGCAAAATTAAGAAAAGAGTATTTAGGTTTTTTGAAAAGAAACTAAGCTTTTCTATTTTCTAATTTGCAGGGTAAAAACTATTTATATCAGGCCTTTTCTAATGATTCTGACAAAGGGAGATTGCTATGAATCCTAAGGCAAGAAATGAAATCGAAAAAGTGTACAAGGGATCTAGAGTTAAGATAGATGGCAATGAATCGAATATAAAAATGTATGTGGTTCTCAGCAAAGAATTGATGACATACAATGGATTCCGCTTTAAGCCAGGGCGGTGGAACGAAGGACCAGATAAGAGCGGGTTATCCGTGTGGATGAACAAACCAGATTATCACCTCATACCATATGTGTTTGATCACACATATTCGGTAGAAGAAGTAGAGCAATTACTTGGAGAAGGCATTACAGGAACACGATATAAAAGAGTTAAGATATCTGCACAGCCCTTGAGTTTGAATGATTTGCTTGGGGAAGACAAAAAAGGCTTTTCCGGAATGTACCTTTATGAAGCTAATCTCACCGGAGCAGATCTTTCCGGTGCGAACCTTTCCGGAACATTCCTTTCTAAAGCAAACCTCTATGGAGCAGACCTCTCTAAAGCAAACCTCTATGGAGCAGACCTCTCTAAAGCAAACCTCTATGGAGCAGATCTTTCTGGGACTATTTTTTATGGAGCAGATCTTTCTAAAGCAAACCTCTATGGAGCAGATCTTTCTGGGGCTAATCTCACCGGAGCAGACCTCTCTAAAGCAAACCTTTACGGAGCTATTTTTTATGGAGCAGATCTCTCTAAAGCAAACCTCTATGGAGCAGATCTTTCTGGGACTATTTTTTATGGAGCAGATCTTTCTAAAGCAAACCTCTATGGAGCTAACCTCTCCGGTGCGCATCTTTACAGAACAGATCTTTCTGGGGCTAATCTCACCGGAGCAGATCTTTCCGAAGCTAATTTTTCAGAATCTAATCTCACCAGAGCAGATCTTTCCGGCGCATATCTACACAAAACAGATCTTTCTAAGACAAACCTTTCCAAAGCAAATCTTTCCGGAGTTGATCTATCTAAAGCAAACATTTACGGATCAGACCTTTCGAATGCTCACCGAAGCCATATAAAATATGAGGGGCTTTAGAGGATAAAATGTGAAAACGAAAGAATTTAAAAAACAAGGGGAAGATGCAAAACTATATTGATAGTTATTGGATAGCGGTTATAAGATTGAGTTATATTAAAAAAAGTGGCGTAAAAATGGAAAAGGAGAAATTTGGCGATATAGGGTATGCGGGGGCCCTTTTGTTTCTGATTGGGGTTTTTATTCTCTTAGCGGCTGGTTTGGGCGTTTCATTTCTCAGTGGCATTTTGATGGGTATTGTTGTTACTGGAGTTAATATGATACTTATAGGAATAGTGTTAATGATAGTCGAAGGTATTAAGGTGTAAAAACCGAACGAGAAGAATTTGGAATAACGAGCAGCTTTTCGTTTTTTGTGGATTTTTTCTATTTACTGAAAGAGGCGAGATACTACAAGGGATAAAATACTGGAAAAGATTGGGTGATGTCCTAGTTTCATATATAAACCACAAAGAATCGAAGATGGAGGGCAGCACAGGTATACTCGAACGCAGGCATCTAAACGTAAGTGACTTCGTATACATTGGTAAGGAAGTCAGCAATCTGGAAAGAACAGGTGCCTTAGATAAACCTAGTTATGCGGAATACACGGATCAAGAAGCATTAAACAAGAGACTATTGAAGATTACACCGAAAGAGGCTAAAGAAGAGTTTGGGATAAAGTACAGGAGTACGCTGAAGAAGATGAAAGATAAGATAATAAACTCAAATAGATGGATACATGCCCGATAGTAATTTAGTTACATATTTATTAGGTGCATATTTTTTAACAAAGCTTTTATTCTTAGTTTTAATATTTTTTATAAACGTATTCAACAGTTTATTGATTTTAGGGTTGGCAATACTGCTAGACAAAAACAAAATCGAGGTTATATCACAAATCATCTCTATTGTTCCTGCTAATTCAGCAAGGTCTTTTGTATTAAAATCAAGTGTATGTTGATTAGTTAGGGGATTTGCATGTACATACAAACTAAGCCCACTCCACAGTTGTTTTAAGATGTTATCTTTATTCAATGATACGCCTAATTTTGTTAGTATATTAGTATCATTTTTTAGCCAAGTCTTAAAAAAATCATCTAAACTGTCTTTTTTAGTTCCTAACCTATAATTTAAAAACGTACTAACTGCAGACATAGACGGCGGGCAAGTTATATGTACAAAATATATATATTTACATTGTTGTTTTGAATTTGTTTCATTATCAGTACATTTAACTTCATCATCAGAGGATATTCTTGAGCTTAATTTATAACAAATGAAATTTTTACCGTCTTTGTCCTCACAAAACAAAGGATTATTGGTTGTAGACGATGATCCTCCTATTTCATTTTTATAATTTTTATGAGTATGATGAAGATTGCAATATTGTTTATTTGATTTAGCAAAAAAATATGACCTATAAAATTGTTCATAGTTTGTTTTTCCTATTTCTTCACGCTTATTTTTAGACCAGACTTTCTGATCAATATTTATAGATTCCTTACTAATCTTATTCCATGCATTCTCTGAAGAAACGACTAAATTTAACATAAAACTGAATGGGTTTTCTTTAAGATCTATTGATGTTAAAGAAGTAAAGCTACCATAAAAAATACTATCTATAACTCTTCTCAATGGTTGGTACGCTTGTTTAAGCAGACCGAATCTAGCTAGAATAAGAGAATGTAATAATTCTATTACAGTTTCACTATATGAATCATTTAATTGATTATAAGCTTCATTAGAGATCTTCTTGTCCTCAAGAAATTTAGTTAAATGATAATTAAGGTAAAATACCTTTTCTATAATAGCCTCGGCCGCAACACTTAAATTATATTTATCCATATCACTAAGTTCTAAAATAGGGAGTTTATTCTTATTCTTTTTTACTGCAAATTGTGTATCGAACAGAAAATCGAATATAAAATCAATATCTAGTGGTTGTTCGTGTGAAATTCTATCAAGCCTAATAAAAAATTCTTCATCGATATCAAAATTCTGTGTCATATAGATATACTAAAGTTACAAATCTATATATAGGTAAATATCAGCAGACTTATTAGCAATTGCAATGATCCTAAGAGCGTACACTTTTCATGATACTATAGAGGTTTATAATGACTATTTAAGTTTCTCAAGGCACATACAAGAGAAAGGCCTAATACAAGAAAAATAATAACAAATATCAATTGCAGGTACCAACTCATCTTTACAAGTGAGATATACATCATTGGAAGACTAACCATAGCCAGTATGACTGTAAATATAATTAATGCCGATGTTAAATATTCTAAATTTTTAGAAGATGAAAGTGACATATATGAGTGTAAAAGCTCGAATCCTGTTGTTTTTAATTTACAGCCGAGGCCACTAAATGTTAATGAATCTTCTTCTGTTAGGGGAGCATTTTTAGAATTTAATTCTTTAAATGTGGCTTCTGGTTCAACTAGGACTAGTGAATCTTTTATTAAGTCTGTTATTATACTATTTACTGAAAGTTTATCGATATTATTATAGGCTAAGTTTTCAACACCGCATGCGCTTTGTAAATTACAAACTGGTGTCAAGTAGGGATAATTAATCTCTAACCTATATAGTATCTTTTTAAGAAATTCTTTTTTTATGGGTTTATTTTTCTTTTTTAGCATACGTTTATTCTAAGTAAGAAAACAACTTATATTTAAACCTTCTGTTAGCGTACACTTTTTGATAGATAACACTATCCCCTATAAACTATGGGGCAGCCGGGATTTGAACCCGGAACAACCTGAGCCCAAGTCAGGTATCATAGCCAAGTTAGATCACCACCCCTCTAAATCATATTAAACATACTTTTGGTATAAATAAACGAATAATGTCAGAATCCATTTAAAATGGTGATGTATCAGTCTACTATGAAGGTTTTCATAGCGGTAGGGGTTCATCCCAGGTACAGGAGGTTCATAGACTACCTGCCGAAAGGCTTTGAGTATGAAATCTCCGGCAACCCGGATGTGAACAAGTACTACAGCCCTGTCAGGACTGGAGGAACATGGAAAAAGGTATTTTCACTCCGCTTTGCATCGACGATTATAACCAGGATATTCGGGTTTCCGAGGATGGCATACTACAGGACAGATGCGGATTTGATATACTCGACCAGGGGAATCCTGCCCCTGAACAGGAAACCTTGGATAGTCGAAGTAGAGCATCCATACGGTTTTGTTGGCATGGACTACCGGCTCTGGGGCCGAAGGCAAAAAGCAGTGGTCAGGCGTTTCCTCAAAAGCAGGTACTGCAAGGGCGTGGTTTTGGTGACAGATGCGGCCAAAAAGGCGATGGAAAAGGAGTTTCCAGACCCGGAAATACGCAAAAAGCTGTCGGTAATATACACGACTGTCGCTTACAAGAAAATCCCAAAGAAAAAACATAAAGGAATAAACATACTCACGATAGCAAACGCAGATGTCTACAGCAGGGGCTTCAGATTCCTACAGGAGATATATCCGGAGCTGCAGAAAAAATACAGAATAAAATGGCTGCTAAAGACAAACCAGACGCTGCTGGACAGGGACAACGAGTTCATAAAGAAGTATGGTGTTGAGCTCATCCCAGGTAACTTTAACGAGGACCAGCTCAGCTCTCTTTTTTCAAGGGCGGATATCTTCATAAACCTGTCGTTTGTTGATACAAATTCGAACATAATGTACGAGGCTATGCGTGCAGGGCTCCCGATAATAGCCCAGGACACTTTCTCAGGAAAAGAAAAGATAAAAAATGGACATAATGGGTTCTTGATCCACCTCCCGCCTTTGTTTTGGGACAAGGATAATATGAGAGTAAAAACAGAGACGGATTTTGCAGATTACTCGAATGGGGCCGTATCAAAAGCGCTTTTTGGCAGGATAGAGAGACTGGCAAAAGACAAAAAACTAAGGGAAATTATGGGCAGAAGGAACATAGAGCTGATAAAGACCGGAAAATTCTCGATGGAAAGGCGCGTCAAACAATTGGGAGAGCTGTTTTCTGGTGTTCTGGGCGGAAGATGATTGCCCAAGCTTCATCTAGACAGCTTCAAGTACTGCTCTGACAGGATTTTTCTGTTTCTCTCCCAGGAAAACTCTTTTTTTGCCTTGTTGGCGAGCTTGTTGAAGTCCCCCGCCAGCTTTTTGTAATCGTATCCAAGCAGGTCGTCTATCTTTTCTATCTCTACAGCGTATTTTTTCACTTCTTTCGGGATAATCGCATCCTTGTAAACGAACGATGGCACACCACATGCCACAGCTTCCAGCAGCGGAAGGCCGAACCCTTCATAAGAAGAAGGATAGACAAAATAATTGAACGAGTTTATGGTCTTAACAATCTCGCTTTCAGGTATTTTTCCTTTGAATATTATATTGGGCGACCCCCCATATTCTGCCTTAAGCCCAGGGTAATCCTCGCTGTCTCCGTAAATAACCAGGGGGATTTTATTGCCGATTTCAGACCCAAGGAAGTCAAGTATCAGCTTTTCCACCCGTTTCCTGCGGTTGAACCCGCCGAAGTAACCGATTGCATTGATTTTCTTGACATTCATCTTCCTGAATTTTGAGTCTATACCGAGGTCGTCCACGACAATCTTTCTTCTATCCACATTCAGCACGCTTACCAGCTCTTCAGCAGTCTGCGTGCTGTTCGCAATTATGATATCTGCTTTGTTCACATCGAACCTAAACTGTGACCTGAATGCGACCCCGCGCACAACCCCGTAAAGTCCCTTGACTTTCATAGTGCCGAAAACCGCCAAGTCGTGGACTGTTAGGACAGTCTTTCTGCCTTTCAGTATTTTGCTTTTGAACATGACCTCCGGCTGCGTGAAGTGCACCACTTTCTCAATATCATTTATGCGGGTCTCTATGGCCTTTTTCCTGCGGTATAGCTTGTTTAGGTACTTGTTCACAATCCCGTCGTTGCTGATGGATTTGGAGAACTCTATTACATTTTTTATCCCCTTTGTTTTGCTTATTTCATAGCTGTATCTTGGTATCCCACCTTTGTCAGGATTAAGAGTTTCAGCGACTAACGTAACTTTACTGTCCATATAAACTTTAAGCAGCCGCGCATTTTAATACTATAATAAAATATAGCAATCTCACCGAATTGTAAGTTATTTATAATGCGTAAGTATCAATTTTTCATGGAAAGCAAGAAAAATGTCACATTCTTGTATACAAATATGCCTCAAGCGCATGCCCAATTCGCTGAAGCGATAAATGCAAAATCGATACCAATCAGCAGAAGCATGGGCAAGTCAAAATACATATTAAACCCCATTAGGGCTATTTTGGCAGCTAGGAAAATCCCGGAGGATTCAAAATTCGTATTGATAGACAGCTTTCTGCCGGTTATCCCTAAAATATTAGGGCTTATGAAAGGAAAAAAACTGATAATGCTGGTTGCGACGCCATGGCCTTTTTATCTGAAATTCAAGAGAAGGCCCTTGAATCCAATCATAAGATACCTCGCCAATAAGGTTGATGCATACATATCTGTGAGTGACATGATTCGTAGACTGATAATAGAAACGCTGGGCTTCGATGAGAACCTGGTCAAGACGGTTAATCCGGTGCCAAGCAAGAGCATGTATAACTCGCAGATAAAAATAAAGCCAAAACTCAAGTCAAACAACATACTTTTTATAGCCGCTGGTCAGAGAAAACGGATAAAAGAAAGGATAGACTCGAAAGGTCTAGCATTAACGATAGAAG
Source organism: Nanobdellota archaeon (assembly GCA_021810345.1). GTDB lineage: Archaea > Nanobdellota > Nanobdellia > Parvarchaeales > Parvarchaeaceae > Parvarchaeum. The sequence continues at coordinate 18,708 of JAJZIX010000013.1, forward strand.
CATTCAAAAAGGCAAGGCCAAAGATAAAAGATTTGAAACTGATTATAGTCGGAAAATGGCCCCAAGATGTAATCAATGAATACACAAGCGATGGTGTACACTGGCTTGGAAACGTAACAGAAGGGGAGAAAAACAAAGCCATGGAAGACTCATCTCTTTACGTCTCAATCGCAAATGGAGACCCTTTTCCCGTTTCCGTTGTGGAAGCGTGCCTGGCTGGCCTGCCGACGATAGTATCGGAATACACGGGCGTTGAGAGCTTGAT
>JAJZIX010000003.1 GCA_021810345.1 Nanobdellota archaeon
TCCTTCTTGTACTTTACGCCCCTTTCTTCCATCAGCCTAAACGAAAGGAATGCCAGCGCATCGGCTATGGCAAACGAGAAGATATAGAATACCGCAGCGGAGACGCCCTGCGAATTCAGTAAAGATACCCCCAGAAAAGCAAAACCAGCCTGCGCGATGCTCGAGTAAGCCAGTATTCTCTTGACCCTATCCTGAACAATCGCAAGTAAACCTGCGAGGAATATTGTGAAAAGCGCAAGCCACAGGAAAACAGCCCCAACAAAGCTCGATGAGACTGGGAACCCGAAGAAGAACAGCCTTATCATGGCTATTAATCCGGCAGCCTTTGCAACGGATGAGATGAACGCAGTGACGGTGCTGTCGGAGGAGTCGTATACATCTGGCGCCCACATATGGAACGGCACTAGGGTCGACTTAAAGGCCAGCCCTGCTATCAGCACGGCAAGTCCAGCGATAAATGGAATGTAATTAACAGTAGAGAGGTTGGAGAATGACAGGGTTCCCGCGCCAGCGTAGATTAAAGACGCCCCAAAAAGCAGCACCACGAATGACACCATGCTCGTCGACATATACTTTACTGCGCCTTCAAGCGTGTTCTGGCTCTTGCCGAAGTACACAAGCCCATATGACGAAAGCGATAGGATCTCTATTGAGAGTATAAGCGAGATCACATTGCTTGAAAGAACAACCAATACTGCACCAAGAGTCGACAGCAAGAACAGCATGTCAACTAAGGTACTGAATGACTTTTTATCTAAAAGGAAAAAGCTGTATATCGCTGCCGATAAAAAGATCACGAATGAGGCGACGAAATAGGAGTATTGTGTCTCTGAGAAGAACTTTACATCAATGTTTCCAAAGAAAATCTCGGACAAAAACGCTGCCGCAAAGATTACAATAGTGAGGTAATGCACCCACTTCTCATCTATTGACTTTACATAGCTCCTTAGCAGGTCAAATAGAATCAACCCCAATATCCCGACAACTATTGCGATTTCAGCGTTCATCATATGGTTGCACCGACCAAGGACAGTATTAAACCAGGCAAGACTCCCGCCAGCACGACAAAGGCAGACAGCAGTAGCAGCTGCAGGGTATCAAGGCGGCTTACATCACCCAGTTTTGAAAAGGTGGCTCTGATCTGACCAAACAAAGTACTCTTTATGGCCTTTAGATAATAGTTTGTGGAGATTATTACGCCAATAAGCCCGATCAACGATATCGGCAAGACGCTGTATGCACCCAAAAACACTAGAAGCTCCCCTACGAAGTTCGAAAGTCCCGGCACACCCATAACCGCAAGGACTGAAAAAACGAAAAAGAACGACAAGACCGGCATCTTCGACGCAAGGCCGCCCATCTTGCTCATATCGTATGTACCCGTCCTGTCATACAGCTCCGCGGACAATATGAACAGCAAGGCTATTATGAATGAATGGCTTACTATCAGAAGCACCGCTCCATCCACTCCAAAAGTAGTGAGGCTGGATATCCCTATGAATATCAAGGCCATGTATATCATACTCGAATACGAAAAAAGCCTTTTTAGATCGCGCTGGGCGGTTGCGACTATTGATATGTAAATCACAGTGAGTAAGCCTATCGCAATCAGGAAGGGCTGTGCACCCGACATCGCTGATGGTATCATCTCAAAGCCGAAGATTATCAGCGCGAACCCCCCCATCTTTGAAAGAAGGCTTGAGAGCAGTATTGTTCCCGACGTTGGGGCGGAGGTATACGCATCCGGCAGCCATGCATGCAGTGGGAAAAGCGGCATCTTTATCAGGACCGTCACAAGCAACAGGGATAATATAATGTATTGTATACCTATGGGAATCAGCGCAGAAAGCTGTTGTATCACTCCTAGATTAAAGCTGCCCGTGTAGCTGAAGAAAAGTATGAACACGGCCAGCAGGGTAAGGCTGCTAAGCTGGGTAAAGACAAGGAATTTTATGCTTGCGCCCTTTCTTGTTTTTTGATCACCCCAAAATGCTATTATAAAGAAAAGCGAGAGGACTGCCGCCTCCCAAAAGATGAAAAGGAGGATAAGATTGTAGGATATGAACACTGAGATCAACGAGGCATAAGCCAGGAGATAAAATATGTAAAACAACGTCTTGTTCTGCTTTATTTCCTTGTGAGCAGTCCAGAGAACCGCAGCCGGCACGACGACGGCTATCAGCATAAAAGGCAGGCTGAATCCATTCAGTTGCAGAGAAAACGAGAAGTCTATGCTGCTTACAAGCTGAACGGATATGCTTTTGAAACCAAACACCAGTCCGGAAAAGAACAGAACGACGGACGCTAATATAACGGATGCTACTATTTTTTCTTCGCTGAGCCTGCACTTCAGGAAGGTGTTTACTATTAGCGCTATTACCCCAATCAGCGCCATGAGCAAAAATGAGAATAGGTATATCATACAAAGACCACCGCAACAGCAATTATTATCACCAGCCCGAGCAGAACCGCTGCAACGTAGGCGGTAGCATCTCCATTCTCTATTGCCCTTGAAGCTGAGGCTAATGAGATGAAGCCCTCACCAAGCCTTGAAAACAGCCTTATAAAAGCGTCATCAACGCGCCCGATCCACACCGCGAACAACATAAATGAACCCCCAAAGGCAGTGATAATCTTATCCCATCCGTATTTTGACAAATTAACCGAAGCTGCTTTCGACCTTGACACTGCCGAAGGCAGCCTGCTTCTTGAGAACAATTCAAACGCAACGTATACTCCAAGAAGCGAGGCGATCACGGATATCACAGAAAACGCATCAAACGAATAGTTGATTAATATGACTCCACTAAAATAGAACAACAGCACCCCGCCCAGGATTGATATGGCCGACAAGATTATTATTGGGATATAAGCATACATGTTTTTGATAGGCCTCGGCCCCGATCCTTTCCCAAATGCCACAAACAGCGCCCTGAATGAGAACAAGGCGGTCAAAAAGGACAATAGCAGGAAGATTAAGCTGTCCGCGAGGGTGAAATTCGCAGAAACCCCTAAGTGAGCAAAAAAGCTCATGAACGGCGGAAGACCAGCTATAGACGAGAAACCAATGATCGCAGGCACGAAAAGCCAGCCCTTGTTCTTCTTTGAAGATTTTAGCTTGTAGATATCATAGCTTCCAAAAAGGACCATTAGCGCGCCAGCTATGAAAAACAACAAAGACTTGAATATAGCATGGGTAAACAGGTAGAAGATTGCGCCGCCAGCGTTCGCGGTTGCAGCTGCTATAAACATGAATGAAAGGCTTTCTATAGTCGAATATGCAAGTATGCGTTTGAGATGTACTTCCTTAAGCGCAAGCAGCGCGGCAAGGAAAGCGGTGAAAAACCCAAATGACAGTATTACGATACCGAAGCCTGCTTCTATAAAAAGAGGCAGCATCAGAACCAATAGGAAAGCACCTGCAGCGACCATGGTCGCAGAATGAAGCAGGGCACTGACCGGAGTTGGGCCCTCCATTGCGTCGACAAGCCACGTGTAGAACGGGAACTGCGCAGATTTTGATATTACAGCTATGAAAAGGAGTGAAGCCACGATAGATAGAGTTGCCGGGCCAATTGCACTTACATCGGCTAGTATAGTGCTTATCGAGAATGTCCTGAGCGTGACAAAAAGCACAACTAAGGCGGCGAAGAATGCTATATCGCCTATCCTTGTAAGCAGAAGCGCTTTCTTGCCGGCTGAAGCCGGTGCTTCCCTCCCATACCAAAAGCCTATCAGGAGGTAAGAAGTTACTCCTACCAGCTCCCAAAAAACGTAGAACAGAAGAAGGCTGTTCGACAGCACAAGTCCTAGCATTGAAAAGATGAAAAGGGACATTTCCGAATAGTACCTGCGCTGTGGCTCATCTCTCATGTAGAAATTGGAGAAAACCAGTACTAGAAGCGAGATAAATGACACGAGAATTGCCATGAAAAGCGTAAGGTTGGAAGCTGACATCGACAGCGTGAACTTTATGCTGCCGGAAGTGAACCATGTTACGGATTCAATAGCCGGCCTGTTGAAATACTCAAAAAAGAAGAAAGAGGAAAGAGCAAGCGAGATAGCAGCTGCCACCGAGGAGATCAAAAAGCTCTTCTTGCCCGAAACAAATGGAATCAATAGAACGGCCAAAAGCATCGGTATCACTATTAGGTATATCATGCTTACCCCCTAAACCTCCTCAGCTTTGACAAGAGAACGGAACTTGTTTTCTTTGAGTAGGCAATCAGCATCCCCACAAAGACTACTGCCTCTAAAACCGCCATTACAAGTATTATAAGTGCATAGCTGGCACCACTGAGTGAGGAAAGGCTTGCTGATGCGCCTACGAAATTCAGAAGAGCGGCATTTATTATTATCTCTGCAGAGATTAGCATTCCAAAGCCGTTTTTTCTTGACAGCACCCCGTAAACGCCTATCGCAAACAGAACCACCGACAGGAATAGAATATAGCTTAATGGCACCATCAGGAACGCTCACCTACAATATACAATGCGGATAACAGGCTGGCCACACCGGCTATAGCCAAAACAACTAATATTATGCCATAGTTCTGGAAAAGGATCATGCCTAAATTTGAGTAATTCATCGGAGATGAGGCCTGGCTCGCCGGATATCTCGAGGCCAAGAAAGACAAAAGCACTATCACAGCCACTGGTATAAATATCAGGTATTTCATTCCTTTTCTGCCCATCGACCCTTCTGGCATCAGGCTTATACCAATCGCCAGAAGAAGGACTATGCCTCCATTGTATATTATAAGCTCGGCGATGCTCAGAAAGACGGCATTCAGATATATGAACATCGAGGCCATGGAGATTATGAACATGAACAAAAACACGAGTGAATGAACTAGCTTTTTGCTCATTACTATAAGGATGGCAAATAGGATAAGCACCGCTGATAACGCGAAAAAGCCTACTGTGGATATATCCATATTCTATTATGCTTCAAAAGAGTTATATACTTTTTTACCGATTTTTTACCCAGCAGGGCCACAAGTAACATATTTATTTACTTGCTGCCAATAGTTAATATGTTTGGATTCACTATAAAAAACTATGAGAAAGAGTTCGAAACGGACGTGCTTGAAAAGAAGCATGTTTTCTATGACCTTTATATAAAAAGCGAGGACCCGCAGCAGCTCAGAAATGAGATGTCTGAGGCAATAACAGACTTTGATTACAAGATATTGCTGAATGAGATGTCCAAATTTGAGGACAAGGAGCTCGAGGAAACATTCAGAGGAGGCAATGCAAAACCGATAAGGGTGCTGATAAAAAGCGCAAAGGATAACAAGAAAGGATCCAAATATCCTCTTCTTTGGAAAACCTGCCTGATACTCGGTATAATAGCGCTTGTGATACTGTTTGCTTCCTACAGAAACTACATATACAATGATTTTACTTCGGTATCGTATCAGCCATCCAATTTCCTTCTTTATTCGACGATAGGGCTATTTGTGCTGGCATTCATATTCTTCATGATAAAGAAGGTAGTACCGATGTATCTGTGGGCCAAGATAATCGGGGTATATGACCCTACCGAACAATCCGCAAACGTGCGCATTGTCATCGCAGGAGATTGCAAGTTCAAGGATAAGGACTCATACGCAAAGCTGGAGAGCGACATGACGGAGCTTTACAGCGAGCTCTCTAGAAAATATGGCAACAAGCTGGACAAGAGGCAGATCTCCCAGAGCGTAACAAGTACCCTTGGAGCCGGCAGCCTCCACAACCTAAACTCGAAGCTGAGGGACGCAGAGAAAGAATCCGCCGACCTTGAGAGGAACTTTGTCGCTGGCAAGATAAGCGAGGATCAGTACAAGAGCCTAAAATCATCGATAGAAGCGAAGAAAGCGCAGCTTGAGACTCTGTTTGACCTCATAAACGGCTGAAGCAGCGGTATTCTGAAAGATTTATATACCTGCCTTACAATAAATAAGCAATATGTCAAAAACAACTGCGCCGTCTCTCAGGAAAAAGGGTGGAGGCCTTAAGGGGATAAGGAAGAGCAAGAGAAAAAGCGAGTCAATAGGTGCCGCAGTACCCATACAGATAGGCGACAAGAAGATAAAGACCCATAGGGGGCTTGGCGGTTCAATCAGGACTGTTGCACTGCAGGTAAATGAAGGCAACATGTTCGATCCAAAGACGAAAAAATTCTCAAAAGTCAAGCTTATTAATGTGGTTGAAAACAAAGCAAACCGCGCTTATGCAAGGAGAAACATAATAAATAAGGGCAGCGTCATTGAAACCTCCGAGGGAAAAGCAGTCGTAGTCAACAGGCCTGGAAAGGCTGGCCAGGTCACACTGGTAAAACAGGAATGATTAAATAGCGGCAGGCTTTAATAATCTGCATGAGCTTGAATTTTGATAGGTTTGAGGGATTTATTAGGAGATACCACAAAATCATAATCATAATTTGGCTAGTTGCTTTTGTTGCTTCGATACCGCTCGCAGTACACTTGTTTAGTATAGTCTCATACAATATAACCGGTGGGTCTGCATCAAATAACAGCAGCTTCAACAGCACCCAGCTTGTGGTCACTGTCAGCAGCAACGTGTACTCGCCACAGGTAAAGCAGCTGCTTTTCAATGTAAGCGGCAAGTTTGGTGAAGGAAATGTGGACTCTATATACACAGTAGAGTATTCGGTGATTAACTCCAGCTATACCCTGATAAAACAACTGTCATACCCGCAGATTCTCGCTGCTTACAGAGAGTACAACGTAACGGGGAGTACGATCAGCAGCACACTGAATGACAGCATAATAAGCGCTGTCGCCAGCGGCATATCCAGCAGGCTTGAGAACTCGACAGAAATCAGGACTGGTGCGAATGTGTATGGGTTTGTCATCGGGGTTATAAAAGGATACTCCAATTCAACCCCCTCTTATGTTCTTTCAAACGAGAACTTCAGCACCTATCCCCTGCTTCCCCCCCAGACTACACTATCAACGCTGGTAAACGGCGATCATAACACTACTCTGTTCGCTGTAAGCGACACAAGCTACAGTTACCTGTCATCGTACATAAGCAACCAGTCTGCAGGCAGGAACCTGACATCTTATGTGACGGGAGGAGCAGGGCTCACCAAGAACATAGAGACCGAAACCCAGACAGGGACGCTTCTGGCTATATTACTTGGGATAATTGCTGTTATAATAATAACCGGGCTGATATTCCGCTCTCCGGTTGCTGCTTTTGTGCCGATAGCGATATTCGGCGTTGATGTCACTATAGCCTATTCGCTATTCTACATCGTTTTCCACTCATTGCTCCATACAACGATCTCATTCTTTGATCCAGCCCTTACATCGATACTGATGCTCGGAGTCTCGACGGATTACCTTGTTTATATGCTGTACAGGTACAGACAAGAGAAAAACAATCCTAACGGAAAGACAATAGGCAGGACGATAAAGGGTGCCGGAGCGGCAATAGCAGTCAGCGGCACCACAATAATAGTGGCATATGCGGTTCTTTCCTCGTTCAAGCTCACATTTCTTGGAGCAACGGGCGAATTAAACGCAATAGGGGTTTTCATAGTCCTGCTATCCGCGATAACATTTCTTCCTGCGATGATGTTCCTGCTTGGCGACAGACTATTGTACCCAAACAGAAAATATTATGCAAAATATGAGGGGAAGTTCCGCAGACTCGCGGACTTCGAGTATACAAACCGCAAGAAAATCATAGCAATATTTGTCGTTATAATAGCAGTCTGCCTCTATGTATTTGTGACAATTCCGCCGGGGCTGAATTTTCTTGGCTTATTGCCAAACTCACAAGCCAAACAGGCTTTCTATGTGGCCACAAACAACTTTGGGTACGATCCAATTGACCCTATTTCTATTAGCTTCTCGAGCCAGAACGCCAGCATTGCGACAATAGCCAGCCATATAGAATCCATACAAAACGTACATTCAGTAATTCAATCTTCGGCAAGCCAGCCAGACCTTCTAGTTTACTTAAATCCAATAGCGTTTTCAAGGCCTGCGCTCTCGGCTTACAACAATATAAATTCATATTTGAGCACCAGCGGACTAAACTACACTATAAGCGGCACCCAGGTTTTCCTAGGCTCTGCACTGGACTCGATTAATTCCACAACGCCGACGCTCATAATAGTGCTTGGCCTGGTTATATTTGCGCTCCTCTCTATTATACTGTTCTCTTTATACACTCCTATAAGGCTTGTGCTTCTGTTGATATCGATGATAATAGCCGCAAACGCGCTTACAGTATTCTTATTTTCATTTGTATTCTCGCTGCCGTTCATAGCAATAGCACAGGTATTCTTGATAACCAATATGATGGGAGTCGGAGTTGATTACGATATATTCCTAGTGATGAGGATACGGGAAAGTACTAGAGAAGGAATGGAGGACTCAAAGGCGATAAAGGAGGGGCTTTCAAAGAGCGGACCTATAATAATAAGTATAGGTGCTATCTTCTCCATGGTGTTTTTCTCGCTTACAGGCAGTGGAGTACCTATAATAGCGGAGGTAGGATTTATAGTGGGAGCAGGCATACTGCTAGATTCGATCATATCGATAACTATTTTAGTACCGTCTATAATGTATTTATTGGATAAGTATAATTGGTGGCCGGGCAACAAGCATGGGCGTATTAAAAGACATACTAAGCAGGATTAAAGGGGAGAAAACCATCGCGGTGGTCAATGATAAAGACAGCATAATTTCAATCACAGACAATGGCGAGAGCAAGTCAATGAAGTTAGATGGGTGGACTTACTCCAGGTTCGACAAAAAGAAAATATACACTTTCTCTTACTGGGATTATTTTATACCACTGCCCTCACTCTTTAAAGATCCAAATATGCTGATGATAGGCCTTGGTGGGGGGACAATAATAAGACAGTTAAATGCAATATATGGTCCTAGTTTTAAGATGGATGTGGTGGAGATAAGCCAAAAGGTGATAGATCTATCCAGAAAATATTTCGGAGACTTCCCTCCCGAGGTAAACGTGATTAATGGAGACGGCGCAAAATTCATAGAGGACAAAACCCCCCAATACGACATCATAATTCTGGATGCTTATGATAAGATAGAGATACCAAAAGTATTCTTGGAGCAAGACTTCATCAATGATGCGTACAATGCGCTAAAAAACAAAGGAGTATTAGCTATAAACTATGCGCTGCTGATAAAATCGACTATAATACTCGGCTCATTCATCAGTAGGCTGAAAAAGCTGTTTGGTTCGGTTTATAAGGTGAGCTTTGGTATGGAGAGCGGCAACATAATGATATTATGCTCAAAAAACATGGACAAAAAGGAGATCCAGTCTCTTGTCGGTTCAAGGTTTAGCTCAGTCCCGGAAGCTAAGCATATATTGAATGCTTACTTAGATATGTCTGAGAAGTAACATGGAAAAAGAAGTTTCAAAGAGACCCGCATTCTCCCAAGTATCGGATTATTCATTTGATATGCCTGTTTCATACATGCGCGGGATGCGTGTGCCAGCCAGGGTATACGCAGACAAAACTCTGCTCAAGGAGATGGATACCAGAGTATTCGAGCAGATTGCAAATGTATCATCTCTGCCAGGAATAGTGGAGCATTCTCTCGTAATGCCGGATGGCCACAGTGGGTATGGCTTCCCTATAGGCGGGGTAGCTGCTTTTGATCCAGATGATGGGGGGATTATATCTCCTGGGGGTATAGGATTTGATATAAACTGCGGCATGAGGCTGGTTCTAACCAACCTTACGCTTGATGAGGTAAAACCGAAAATAAAGGAGCTGGTTGATCTTCTTTTCAGCCGCATCCCGACAGGTGTAGGCAACTCCAGCAAGTTGAACATAAGCAAGGATGACTTCAAGATGCTAGCAGCTGAAGGAAGCAAGTGGGCGGTCAAAAAGGGATTCGCATATGAGAGTGATTTGAAGACAACGGAGCTTGGCGGCAGCGCGGACTGGGCGGATCCGTCAAAAATATCCGATAAAGCTATAGCGAGGGGTTTGAAGCAGATTGGCACGCTCGGCTCCGGAAACCACTATCTTGAGGTGCAGTACGTAAAGCCAGAAAACATTATTGATGAGAAAATCGCGAAAAGGTGGGGGCTCTTCCCGAATCAGATTGTCATAATGCTGCATACCGGGTCTAGGGGAGCGGGCCACCAGATAGCGACAGACTACATAGAAAAGTTTTCAAGGCTCGCTGAATCCGGGAAGGGGATAAAGGTAAATGATAAGGAGCTTGCCTGCGCCACCTTCCTATCCGAACCTGGCCAGGATTATTACAAAGCAATGGGATGTGGGGTTAACATATCGTTTGCTAACAGACAGGTAATAACCCATCAGCTTAGGCAGGCGTTCTCAAAGGTCTTCAAGAAGGATCCGGAAAAATTGGGGATGGAGCTACTGTTCGACGTAGCACATAACAGAGCATCAATCGAGAAGCATGCTATCGGAAAAAAAGAGAGGGAATTGCTTATCCACAGAAAAGGCAGCACCGGCGCATATGCTCCCGGAAGGAGAGAAATCCCGCTCAAATACCGAAAAGACGGCTCGCCCGTTATAATAGGAGGCAGCATGGAAACTGGGTCTTACCTGCTTGTCGGGAGTGATAACTCAGAAGAGGCCTTCTCAAGCACGTGCCACGGAAGCGGCAGGACTAAAAGCAGATCGCAGGCCAGAAAAAGCACGGATGGCGAGAAGCTATTCAACAGCATGCTCAAGAGAGGGATATACGTCAAAAGCGCATCATGGTCTGGCCTGGCTGAGGAGAGTGGAGACAGCTATAAGAATATAGACAGGGTCGTTGACATAATAAATTCGGCCAACATCTCAAGAAAAGTGTGCAAACTGCTGCCATTGGGCAACATAAAGGGGTAGTGATGGGTTATAGATTTCTGAAGGATATAAGCAGGTCAGACGTAGCCGTAAGAGTAACTTCGGCTACACTCAGCGGGCTTATAAGCCAGGCAGGCGCTGCGTTCAACAGAACAATGATCATGAAGCCTGGCTCGCTTCCATCGGATAATACCAAGAAATTTTCAATATATTTCAAGACTGAGGAGGAGCTGATGTTCAAATTTTTAAATAAGCTGGTATACTACAAAGATGTCAACAACCTCCTGTTCAGGAGGTTCCAAGTAACCAAAACAAAAGGTCATATGGTGATAGAAGCACGCGGAGGCAGGATAGATCCAGAAAAGATCAAGCCGGTTGTGGACATAAAGGCTGTTACGATGCACAAATTCTCTGTAGCTAGGAAAAAAGGGAAGTGGAGCATGACTGCTGTATTTGATGTATAATGGAAGAAGTTATAACAGTGCACTATGACGAGATCGCCTTAAAGGGCAAAAACAGGCCTGTTTTCCAGAGAAAGCTTATAGACAACATAGTCGAGAAGGTGGGCGCGAAAACTGAGCTGAGAGAGAGCAGGCTAATCATCCATAATGCAGATGCAGAGGCGTATGAGAAGCTCAGGCTTACACCAGGAGTCTCATGGTATGCGAAGGGACTCGTTATGGAGCGCGATTACAACAAACTTGAGGAAGTCTTAAAGGATTTAGTGTCCATGTCACCAGAAAGGAATCTTAACCTGGATGTTAAGAGGGCCGATAAAGGGTTCGAGGACACATCGCTTGAGCTTAAGGGGCGGCTATGTAAAAACCTTAGAATAAAGCTGGACAAATCCGCCAGGAAAGTAAGAGTGGACATAATGCACGACCTGTTTATAATAAATTATGATATAGAGAGGGGAATCGGTGGCCTGCCAGTCGGCACGGCCGGGAAGGTAATATCGCTTTTCTCCGGCGGGATAGACTCGGCAGTAGCACCAATAGAGATAATGAAAAGAGGGGCGAAAGTGGACTTGCTTCATGTCTACGCGCTACCCTCGCACGAAGCAGCGTTAAACCAGAAGATAAACAGGCTTGCAAGCAGGATTGCAGAAGTCGGTGGCCTGGACCTTTACCTAGTTCCTTTCCACGTTTTCAGCATGAAAACCATCGATGTGAATTCAAGGTATGAGCTGGTGCTGTTCAAGAGATTCCTGCTGAAGCTTGCAGATTCAATAGCGCGCAACTACGGATACAAAGCGATATGCTCCGGCGATGCACTGTCCCAGGTCGCCTCGCAGACCCTTGACAATATAAATGCAGTAAGCTATGGTATAGACACTCCTGTGCTGAGGCCGTTGATTGGCTATAACAAGGAAGAGATAATACTGAAAGCAAAGCGTTATGGCACGTATGATATCTCCATAGAAGATTACAAGGACTGCTGCTCGATAACATCAAGGAACCCCGCCACATCAGCTAAAAGAGAGAAGCTGGAGGAAATCGAGAAAAAGGTCGATATGGACGCGATAGTGGAGAAGAGCATCGAGAAAATAAACGTAAAAACCTACTAATCCACTTATTAGAGATGCCTCACATAATCATAGATGAACAGCTGAGCGTACCCTGCGTACCTGCCGAAGTAATCTGACATCGCCTTGCGCTTGCTTTTGTAGCTTTTTAGTCCTTTCAAAAGGTGTGGATAATTGTTGCTCAGCGCCCTCAGTATCCACACATCCATCGGGAAGGCTGAGAGATCGTGCAGACCATAGAGCATTGTGCAGTCTAGCACTTTATCGCCCACCCCAAGTATATTCGAGAGACTCTCCCGAAGCTCATCCACAGACATGTCCTCCGAAATCTCATGAGAATAAAAGTAATCGGCCGCTGAAAGAACAAAGCGTGACCTGAATCCCAGCTTGACCCGCTCAAGCTTGTCCTTCCCACCGTCATGTACTGATTGGTAGCTCGGGAAGCTGTTCAGCTCTATCCCACTTACAGACGATCCAGATCCATACAGCTTTGATAATGTCTTTATCCTTTTAGTGATCAGCGGGATGTTGGACTGGATTGACAGTATAAAACTCAGAGTGGATGGCCAAAGCCCGTCTTTTACTACACGCAGGCCGTATGAGTATGAAATCGCTCTGTCAATAAAGTCGTCCTTGTCTATCTCTGCCTTTATCCCCTCAATATCATCATCTAGACCGAGCATTTGCTTGACCTCCATCTCAGATGCACCAGAAAATTCGATTTCTCCGCTTGGTTTCTGTTTTAGAAGGATTGGTTTCTTGAAAAAGGAGCACCAGGATCCATTTACTTTTGACCAGCCGAACGTCTGACCGGCCAGCAGGGTCTTATCCAGCAAAAATCCAGTGGTTTTAAGTTCCATGCCGCGCCTTTAAAATGTATAAATATGATGAAATTTCCGTATATTAATGGCTTCTGGAGACTCGACTATAGACAAACAGTCTCTACTTGAGGGGATTTTAGACGGTTCTATCAACACGTCCTCTTTGGACCAGGAATACGGCTATCTTGAGAGCTATCTATCGTATATAAATCCAAAGAAAGCAGCCAAACACTACGGAAAATATGGTCTGAAGCGCTATTATGCCGAAGCACTGAACATAGATCTAGATTATATAGACTTAAAACCAAAAAATAAACACGAGATTCTCTCACCAATCAAGAGGGGCCTCAGCAGCCTCATAAACTGGACGGTTTTCCTGCCTCTTAAGCTGTTTTCAAAAACGTATGATTACGTCCTAAGAAAAACAAACAACCATCTTGCTGCAAGCGCGACTGCGACATCTAGCCTGGCCTTCTCATTGGATTTTTACCTGCTTGACGCTTATTCTTACCTATCTGCTCCAGTTTATACCTCCAGTGCGTTCTCATCAATATTCATCGACTCTATGGAGAGCGGTCTTCCATATGTATTCGCGGCCGCTGCTGTAACAGGGGCAGCATCTTCACTGTTATCACTCGGGCTTGTGGGCCTGCAGAAGCTAATGTTTAGGACAAAAAAGATAAACCAAGATGAGTTAGAGAATGATATAAGAGACTTGACTAATAAATTTTATTCCTCATGGAGAAAATATGAGGCTCTTGTATCGAACTACAACATAGAGGATGTTGACATAAATATGCTTGATGCGGTCTACTCCATGGTAACATCCAAAATGAGTCTGCCAGCTGTCGACATAAAAGACCATGACTACGATATAATACCATCAATATCTAAAGCCATTGGAAAAACCGCATATCCGGACAGCATAATACACCACTGCCCGGCTTCAATCGGCGGCGCCACAATCATCCCTATGGGCGCTTTGGGTTATTTTATGAGAAAGCACATTTATAACTTTGTATTTGTGAACAAGCTGCGTGCATATGCAGCACCAAACTATGATTTTCCAGTTGCGCACGAACTGGCGCATGCTTCGGGTCATTTGACTGAATCTATGGCGAATGCCTACGCCATGAGGTCAATGAAACACCTCAATGAGGAATACCCAATGCAAGGGTATGACCTATTCATGCTTTCAAACGGACTTGCCTTCGCTGTGGGTGCACTAAAGCACATTTTAAAGGACGAAGATGAATTCAATGAAAAATTAAACGAATTTAAAGTACCAAAATTCATACACGATGTGATAATGTCGGATGATTACTCATACTTCTCCCCAGTGCCGCAGCTCTACAAGCTTAACAAAAAGTTCTCGCTTGAGAAAGCTTTTATCGGGCTTTACATCACCGGCGCTTATATTGCGATTAAAAAATTGGAGAAAAAGACCGGGGAAAGTTTTTATTAACTGAGTACTTTATTAATGAATTGCTGGGTTAGCCAAGCGGTCGACGGCGCCGGTCTTGAAAACCGGTTGGCGAAAGCCTCCGCAGGTTCGAATCCTGCACCCAGCGAGTTTATCCTATCTAAGAATCAGATATCGTCCAATATACTTTTGCGCGAAACCCTTAGCCCCTCGAATATCACTCCTGCCCTTGACAGCTTCATCCTTTTCTGCGCAGAAGTCCTGCTGTTGCTTTTGCCATTGATGGTATATCCACCGACCGACCCATCTGATCTGACCACTCTGAAGCAGGGGTATTTTTCCGGATGGTCGTTTCTGCTAAGTATGAAGCCGACGTATCTCGGGCTGATCCCCAGTTTTCTGGATATGGCCCCGTAGGTCACTACTTTGCCATTTGGTATTTTTCTCAGTATTCTGTAAACATCTTTGTATGGATCTTTACTTTTTTTCGCCATATACACTGTCTAGGACCTCCTGCTCTGTTAGAAGATCCTGTTTTCCCAATTTTAGGAACCAGTTGTTTATGTTATTTATATCCCTTGTAAGATATTCCTTCGTCAAGCTGGTAAGCTTGAGTGACTGTGAGAAGTCTATAAGATATGGCTTGGAATCAAAATTCAGGATATTGTATGGGCTCAGGTCGCCGTGTATCATGCCACTTTTTCCCATCTTTATTATGAAGCCGATTATGTCCTTATACCATTCTTCCAGGTCAAAATTCGAATCCTTTATAGCAGAGGCAGCCGGCACACTATTGAAGCCGACGAATCCCATTACTATCAGATTTTTGTAGAGCCCTATTGGTTTTGGCGCCCTGACACCAGAGTTGAAAGCCCTTTCAAGCGATTTGTATTCGTACCTGGTCCAATCATCTATTGTGTTGAGGAATCCACCGCTTTTTATGCCCCTAAGGGACAGGTATGAGGGTATCTCCTTAAATGACTGGATGTTGTGCCTGTGTATCTTCACAGCCACTTCATACCCATGCACATCCTTGCTGTAGAAAACATAAGATTCCTTTCCAGTACCTATGGGCCCTATTAGCTCTGTTATCAGCCCGTCACTAGTGAGCTTCACTATGTTCCTTAGTGTATGCTGGTCGAATACGTGCAAAAATGTCTTATTTTCTTGCATAATGTTTCGACAACGCAGCGTTTATTGAGGATATCAGCTTTTTCTTGGCCGCGCTGTCTGGCATCGAGTACTTCACCACATCCGCTATCGTTGAAACCGGCAAGACCTTGATTATATGTGGATCCGATAGGATGAGATCGTTTACATTCGAGGAGGGTATTATTACCTCCTTTATTCCTGCGTTTATGGCGGCTTCTACCTTTGCGGTTATCCCGCCCACTGGCAGAACCTCTCCCAAAATGGATAGCGAGCCCGTCATAGCGAGCGATTGCTTTATAGGTATGCCGGTAATTGCAGACAGGATGCTTACAGCAACACTTATGCTTGCACTGTCGCCTTCAACCCCCGAGTAAGCTTGAAGAAACTGGATGTGTATATCATAGTCGGTAAGTGGCTTGTTCGAGTAAGATTTTATGACAGCTGATACGTTCTTCACTGCTTCCTGTGCTATTTCCCCAAGCTTGCCGGTCGCTATTATCTCCCCACTGCCCTTTCTCATGCTCCTTGTCGTTATGGCTTCTATTGGGAGCAGAAGGCCTGAATCAGAATTTTCTATTACGGCGAGCCCGTTAACCCTTCCTATGCGGGATCCAGTTATCTGTATCACATCGTATGCTTTCTTGTCCTGTATATACTTGGACGCGATCTGCTGTTCGAATGAAACGGCATAGTTCTTCGCGTCTAGGACGTCCTGCTTCGTCACTACTTTGTGTTTTCGCTCTACGGCAATATCGCCTGCAACCCTGACTATGCCGCCAAGCTCCCTCAGTTTAAGCGTCAATGAATTCTTCTTGTCAGATTTTCTCCTTGCTTCGTTAACTATTTCGATTGCAGCTTCCCTTGAGAAGTGTGGTATCTTCTTGTCTTTGCTGACTTCCTGGGCGATGAAACGAGCAATCTTATCCCTGTTCTCAAGCGTATCTGGCATGGTTTCGTTCATATATATCTCATAACCATATCCTCTTATCCTTGACCTTAAAGCAGGACTCATGTTTGATATAGATTGCGGGTTACCTGCCCCCACCAATATAAAGTCGCATGGAACCGGGTTCGTTTTTACCATCGCTCCAGCGCTTCTCTCGCTCCTACCGGTTATACTGACTTTTTTGTCCTGCATCGCGGTCAAAAGCTGTATCTGCGTTTCCGGGGTTAAGTTAGCAATCTCATCTATGAAAAGCACGCCACCGTTTGCCTTGTGGATATCACCAAGTACAACTCTCTCATGGGCTGGAGTTCCAAGCCCACCAGACTGAAATGGATCGTGCTGCACGTCTCCTAAAAGGGCCCCTTCTTTCGCCCCTGTGGAATCGACAAAAGGAGCGTGCTTTACACCTGAATTATCTAGAAGGAGCTTAGGCAGAGATACCATCATTCTTGGCTTTCCGACCCTGTATATCAATAACACTAAAAGGAAGCCTATAAGCATGGTTATGATGAAAAGAGTCCCGGATATCTGGTTTGCTGCGGCTAGGACGTCATTCTTTTGGCTTGACACAAGCATACTGACGATATAGCTTGCTATGAAAAATGCAACAAGAAAACCTAGGAATATTATCATACTGTTGCCATTGCTGAAGGAGGACATGCTTTTTGCCTTGGCCTGGCTGACTATTTTCTTGCCTTCTCCTGCTGGCACTGTCTTTATTATCGGCTCATTCTCATCCTTTGGGTTTGGAAAAGACAAGATATCGACAAGCTTCTCCGATGGAAGAAGCTCGGAAAGTGCTTGACCAAGCATGCTTTTACCGGTTCCGGGACTGCCGACTAGAAGCACATTTCTCCTCTGGATGGAGGCTTTCTTTATTATTTCTACCGCCCTCTCCTGGCCAATCACTTGGTCCACCACCCTTTGTGGTACCTTTATCTCATCTGTAGACTTAAAGTCAGCACTAAAAATCTTCTCCACCATACACTAAATGATATACCCGACAATTTATATATTAATCAGCACAAAGAAGGCACTTATACTTCTTCCTGCTGTGGAGTCTCGGCCTCTGACTGCGCCGAAACTATACTTGAAATTATGAATATGTCGCCTATTGCTCTCACAAGGCTGTGCTGTATTATCGCACCTCTTGCGCCTTTTATCATCTTTGAAAGGTTGGATGAAGGGCTTGCGCGTATCCTCCAGCTGACTATCCTGTTATCCTGTATTATGGCCTCATCGACCTCTCCAAAGTATGTTCCGCTGTCGGTGTAAACCTTAAGCCCGTAAGTGTCAGTTATATTTTTTAATTTCAATGCCATAATTCTAACTGTCTTTTTTTACTTAAATACCTATCTATCAGACAAAATTTTAGTCAAACGAATATCTTAAAGTCGACTGCGATGACCCTATTTTTGAATACCAGCAGAGGGTTCAAGTCCACATCCTTTACCTGCGGATTTGCATCCATGAAGTGCGACAATTTCAGCACATAATCGATTATCTCATTGAAAATTGCCGGCTCCACTGCCTTCGATAGAATTTTGCCTATTTTTGATTCACGAAGATTGGATATGTCCTTGTCAGAAATCGGCGACAGGACAAACTCTGTCTCATTTATATCGTTCGCGTAGACGCCCCCAAGTCCAAGTCCCGTCATCGGACCAAATTGAGGGTCCCTATGGGCACCAAGAAGGATCTCAAGTGGCGCTTCCCCGAATTTATTCGCATCCTCATACAGTTCATATCTGTACTTCTTTACGCCTTCGCTCGCCATATTTGCATCCATAAGCCCCACGGCCTTGACAAGCTGATCCTGATTCATTATAGCGGGTATCACTCCACCGACCCTGCTTTTGTGCGGTATATTATCAGAGGATACCTTGAGGACGCAAGGGTAGCCTATTTTCACTGCGGCCTTCAAAACGTCTTTTTTCTTCTCTATGATTGCGCCTGCTGCCGTCGAGAAATCCATAGCCTCAAAGATTTTCTTAGCTGGCATGCCAAACAAATTTTTGCTTATATTCGCTTTCCTAATCTTATACTTTTTCGATTCATAGAGCCTGAAAGTCGGCTCTTTGTGGGAGTAGTATGTGTATACTCCTTTTATAACGTCAACTGCTTCGTTTGGATAGGAGTAGATCGGCATCCCTTTCTCAAGAAGGTAGCGCCTTGCTCTCTCCACACGCGTTCCACCGAGAAAAACCGATAGGATGGGGATAGCTGGATTGCGCAGGTGTGCCTCGTATATCTCTTTTGCAGTTTCTATCGGCATCGACATCTCCTGCGGTGAGAAGATGACTATTATCGGTTTTTTCAACTTTGTAAGAATATTCAAGGTGTCCTTGTACCTGTCTGGAGTAGCGTCCCCCACTATATCCACAGGATTGTGTATATTGGCTTCGGGCGGAAGAGCGGACTTTAAATCTGAAGTGGTTTTCTGGTCAAACTGCGCAAGCTCCAATCCTGCCTGATTTATGTGGTCTGCAGTTACTACGCCACCTCCACCGGCATTTGTTATTATTATTATTTCCTTGCTTTCAATCTTCAATGTCGGTGTATCGCGCATCAGGTTGAAAAGGTCGTCTATGTTGTTGACGGAGATGACTCCTGCCTTGTTGAATGCAAGCTCATATACTTTGTAATTACCCGCCAGCGAACCTGTGTGGGAAGCAACAGCCGAAGCCGTAGAATCGAATTTTCCCCCCTTAAGCGCCAATATCGGCTTATTTTTTGAGAATTCAGTGACGGATTTCATGAACTTTTTGGCATCCTTAAGGCCCTCAAGATAAATGGCCATTATTTTTGTTTTTTCATCGTTCTTCAGTGCATCCATTATATCCGCTTCATCCAGATCGATTGCGTTGCCTATGCTGAATATCTTACTAAAGCCTATATTGTTCACGGAAGCATCGTCGACTACTGCACTTAGAATCGCCCCACTCTGTGATATGAAGCCCGCTGCGCCCTTTAGAACTTTGGAGCTAGGATCTATGAACGTTGCGTTGAACGGGGGATCAGTGTTTATTATTCCAAGGCAGTTCGGTCCAACCACCCTTATTTTTGCCTTGTTAAGGAACGAGCGTATCTCTTTTTCCATCTTTGCGCCTTCTCCACCAACTTCCGAGAAGCCGGCGCTGACTATTATTGCAAGGCCGATTTTCTTCCTCTCGCATTCCTTCAATACCTTCAGAACTGACTCCGCAGGCACAGAAATCACTGCAATATCTATGTTGTCCTTGACATTAAGTACTGATTTATAAGCCTTCAAGCTCTGGAGCTCATCCGTTTGGTTGTTTATTGGGTAAATCTGACCTCTAAAACCCAAAATTAAGTTTTTTAGTATCGCGCTTCCTACTTTATTCGGGTTTCTAGATGCACCGATAACTGCTATTGACCTCGGTTCTAAAGTTTTTATCAGATCCATATGTCATATATATACTTTTCTATATTATATGTCTATCTTTTTGGGAGGAATTTACTATTTTATTAACTACATATAAATAGTATAACCACACGAATTAAATACTGGAAAAACAATAAAAAATTTATTTCGCCCTGAATTCTTCCCACGAGACTCGATTGTTCTCGATAGCTGACTTTACTCCCTGCTCAGCCCTGCTAAGCCCAGAGTCGCCAGTCTTTACCTCAACAAACTTTATCTTTACATCGGTGTTCTTGCCTTCTCTGAAGTCTGAAAGCCCCTCAAAAATTATATAATCTACAGGATTACCGAGAAAATGGAAATCTGAAAGGCTCCCAAACTGATTATACAGTAATGGAAAAAGCTGCTCACTTATCTTGCCTTTTATCACAGGCCTCTGCAGATCAAGTGATTTCGATACCTCTTTTTTCAGTTCTTCCTCCTTCCATTTTTCAAGTGCCTTCTTTGCAGCCCTACGTAAAAATAACATGGAGAATAGAATAGATAGAGCAAAGAATATGGCTGCGCCCAGAATAAATCCAATCAACAAGCTGCTTGCCATAGTGATTTATGGATTTGAATGTATAAAGCCTTTTGGCCTTTAAAAGCAATCTATCGTAGTAAACGAGAAAACTCACATGTTTTAGTAGTTAGATAAAATGAATGCAAAAAATAGAAAACATAAATAGCAGAGAAGACAAAACAAGCGTATGAGAAACAGAAATCCTCTCAGCGGCGAATAGCTGCGGGAGCCTATCAATTTGTTGAGGATAGCAGTAAAAAAGTATAAATGAAGTTAGCTTGTAATTAAGGTATGGTCGGGGTAGTACAGCGGTAGTACGCCGCCCTCATGAGGCGGAGGTCGGGAGTTCAAATCTCCCCCCCGACATTTTCATGCAGAACATGTCGTGGAAGTCAGTTTATAAGAAACTGATTGCGAACCGCCCGCTTTAAGAGAACCGGAGCTTGGGCTTGGAGTGTATGTGTAGTAATAAGTTCCCTTCACATTTGTACTTAGAGAGCATTGCTCCCCAGTAGTTATAATTTCGGTTGCTACGCTGAATGAGTAAGTGCCCGGATATACGTTGAATACTATAGTTGAGCCAGAAGAGGTCTTCTTATCACCATCATACGTCACACTCCAAGGGCTTACACCCGAATTTTGGGTAAACGTTGTCTTTAACGGCAAGGAGCAGCTTGAAGATGAAAAAGTAATAGTATACGTATTGTCAGCTGTCAGTACGCTGGAAGAAGGCGAAGGAGTGTATGTGCATTGCCAGTTACTTGAGTTTACAGCAACAACCGAATATCCCGTGTACTGGTAGCTCCCGTATAAAGTGCTGAAAGTAATTGAAGAAGAAGTAGAGCTTAACGTTGTGCCGTTGTAGGTTACATCCCAGCTAGCACCAGAAGGCAGATTTTGTTCATCAAATATAGTATTTACCGGAACGCATACATATTTTTCAGAGAATGAAATAGATTCATTGTCTCCTGCCGTCAACGATGATGACGATGGAGAGGCTACATACTCATAGCTGCATCCTGGTGAAGAAGCCAACACAGTTATGTTGTAGACCTTGAAAACGTACGAGCCAGAAGGCGCAGTAAACGTTATATGCGGAGTAGATGAACTCTCATTAAAACCGTTGTAGTTTACTGTCCATTGATATTCAAGCGGATCTGACTGTTGGCTTGAAGGCAACGAGGAAGGTGGTGGCGACTTAGTTTTATTAGTAGTTAAACCTCCACCTGGAGGCGTTGTGCTATTGACTGTAGATGTCGTATTACTTGTCGAATTTGGAAGACCGGTCTCTGAGAACACGGAGGTACACTGAGTAGAAGCCAAAAATATAACTGACACTGAATATCCTGTTTTCAGTGCGCCGGAAGAAGGAGAAGGAGTGTATGTGCTCGTGCAGTCAGGCACTGAAGAAGAGTTTGATAGAGTCGGTATTGAGAATGAATATGTCCCGCTCTCCAGTGTGTAATCTATCGTAGGCCTGCTTGAAGACTCCGGTATGTTGTCATAGATTACTTTCCATGTATAACCATTTGGTAGCCCCGTCTCGCTGAACTGCGTTGATGCTGGAGGATAAAGCGACAGGATGGATCCAACTGAATTACCGACCTGGTACACGGGCACAGGAACGACACCATATGCCTTCGGCGAGACAAGTATTGTGTAGCTTATATTCCATAGAGTAGGTAGGTTATAGGCTAGATAATACTGTGATGAGACAGAGAAGGTCTTGTTGCCTGGGGACTGATACATACAATTTACAACGTACCCATAAAGCTCGTTGTTTATAGGATTGCAATTCTCATCAGAGGTTATGTTTACAAATGGACCGCCATTCGGATACTTCATGGTGAAAACCCTACTATTGCCATTTGAACACGCCGAGTTTAGATTCAAGGCTGTCCCGACGCTGTCAGCTACATTTATTGTTGGCTGTGATTGATTTTGATTCTCCGCCACGCTATAGAACTGGACAGCATGCAGCCCCTCATTCAGTGAGCCCAATGAGAGATATACTCCATTCTCATAGCCTTTTGGAAGCTGATTACCAGAACACAGTTCTCCTTCTCCAAGTTTAAATATCCCATAATTACCCTGCAGTTGGCTCGAAACACAATTATTAGAGGTACCCCCACTAAATATATTCATCGCGTAGTCGATGGTACTCCCATTAACGAAACCTGGCATCCCAAATATACCAAAGTATGGGTTCTGGAGTAACAACAAATTAAGCATATCGTATGAGTATAAAGACGACTTGAAAAGGGCGTTGCTAAGTGAATTAGAAAGCAAAAGATTTGTTGGATAGATATTTGTAAACATATTAGATATCTCTTTCTGCGAAACTGACACAGAAGTAATATAGCTATCTTTTGTAATGTATGAATTATATCCATTCGGAATGTAAATATTCAAACTGACAGGTTGACCTACCAGAGCAAGACCGACTCCAAAACCGGATGGATCTGTAACTTTAAGTGCCTGAGTGGAGGGTGGAGGGGGAGGTGACTTGATTTTCCCACCACCATGACGTTCATTAATCGTATTAAACCGTGAATACGAAGCTGAGCTGATTGTAGAATAATTATCATACTGTAGAATGAAGCTGGAATTCGTACTTGCTTGTACTTGGTTACCGTAAGCTTGGCAATCGGTTGTAAGCGTAGGGGAGGAGTAGTTCTGTGCGGAGAACGGCTTACAACCTTTAGGTAGCCCACCGAGAGTTGTGCCGTTTTCACTCTTATAAGTCGTTATAGTCTTCTCATATGTCAGATTACTCACGCATTTGCCGGTAGTGATTGATGATTTGATTGAAACTGGGGTGCTACATGCCAACACACTACCGGAATATCCAGATGCACAGCTGTATGTCTGATAGAAAGCGCCTGTCGTATCATTTATTATAGTAGTGTTTATAAATGGAGCTAACTCGCTATATGTACTCCTTCCTGCTTCACATCCCCCCACCTCTGGGATCCCATTTAGATTTGTAGTGTGGGTCGTAGTGAATGCGCTCCAGCTCCATCCTGCTGGAACATTATCAGAGCTAATCACATTAGTAAGGTTTCCGCATAGGAAATTCGATGATATGCCCGTTGTTTCTGACTGTTCTGAATTTATATTAAAGTTACTTATTTCTATTGTGTCAGAGTTCAATTTCTGTGATCCGGATAGAGAGACAGAGCAGATTCCCGAGATTGAGTACTCACCGCTAGATACCTTAGTTACGCTAACCGCTGCTGAACAACTGTTAGAGGATGTGGATGATGATGGGTAGCTACAGGATAGATCATAATTCGCGGATTTTGAATTTGTTGTTATGTTGGCAGTCCCGCTGCAGCTGAAGGAGATTTTCAATGGGGTTGTTGGGGCAGATGAAGAATTATACAGATATTGAGATTCAGATACAGAGCTGCTCGAAGAACTTTTATCGTTTGAATTAGAGTAGGAAAGTTTTCCATCTGTTGGAGCACACGAATATGAAACTCCATTCAAGTTACCTATGAAGCAACCACCACCAAGGCTCAGGTTAAATCCAGTCGTAAGGGTTCCTCCACTAGCTGGAAGCGCCTCTATACCAGAGTAAGAGCCTCCCCGAGGTGTTATCTGTTGATTCGGATTTGTGCACATTGAGTAAGCAACTATTGTACTGTTCACTGGACATGAATTTATGTAAACATTATTGCTTGGGCTGACGAGGAGAGGGTAACCAGATAGGTTCGCTATCCTGTTCACGGCAGCGCTCTCACCGGGGTTATTCGGGTTAAAATTGGTCCACGTACCATTCACAAACAACTGAGCTTTGTCTACCGTCTCGTTTCTTATGAACTGACAAGAATCATAGAAAACCGGACCATTTGGCCCTGTGATATTACCCGGTTTTATCATGAAACCTATCGTTTCACCACTTGTAGTTGCAAAAACATTGTTACTACTAGTCAAACCAGCGTTTTCGGTGTAGGTTCTGCTTTCATTTACTACACAATAAGGCGATTCGACTCCAGAAGTGAAATCCGATGCTTGTATAGGCTCACTGCTATTTGCAAGAGGCATTTGAGTGAGGGTGTAGTTTGCGCAGCTATATGAAACGGTATTTGGAACTGATAAAGTGTAATTTATATAGGAACTGCTTAAAACTGTTACATTATTATATCCACTGTAGCCTACATCGATCGGTCTCGGCACGGAATAAACTTCTCCACTGCCAGTTTCTGCTGTGGAAAAGTTAGTGAAAAGGTCATTTGAAACATTAAAGCTTAGTGGGTTACCTGAGAATTGAAGCAGATCGGTTATGACGGGTGAATTATCAAAGAAGCAGTAGTTGCTAGTTACAGCTTCTGTTGGAACGGCCTCCTGATAAGCTTTATTTGTGGAATAGTGAATATCACCAAAACCAGAGTATTGGAATATGGCCTGTTGTAAAGCTGAATAGGTGATCGAGAAACAGTCCATAACCGGCCCTGATACGGGATTAGATATTGAAGGCGAACTAGCAGAGACATTATTGACAAGAAGCGAGCCGACCCCAGAACCATTAAATTTGAAACCGCTTATGCACGGCCCTATACCATTTGAACACATACTTAATAAGTTACCTGAGTAACCATTAGCATTAAACTGAACATTGTAGTTGGTCTCTGAGTAATTGAACCAGCTGTCTGGATAAGCCGGCGCAGATGGCGTATTAATAAATAGAGTATAAGGAGAGCCAGCTGAATTTCCTATAAATGCATAATAACAGTTACCATTTGCATCTGATATGGTCTGGAATGGGACTTCTGAGTAGGGATATGAGAAATTCGAAAGAACTTTTATTGAATTGCAGCTATTATAAAGATTTGGCAAAGAGAAAGTAATCGGTATGTTCGAGGTGATTGATGAAGGAATGGTGATCTCAGCTGCAGAAGAAGGATTATCGGCAAGTGCAATCGGTTGTATAGCTATAAAGGCACCATCTGAGTAAGCCGGCACGGTAGGGCCTATGGTTATGGATAACGCCCCCGATATTTTATTGGATAAAGAAGCGAAGCTTAAGGTGTCATTAGCAAGTTGACAGTTACCGCTGTAGTTGAGTATTCCATTTGTAACCACAATCCTCCCTACATCACAAGAATCAGAAGAAGGCCCAGACAAATTAACTTCCTGAGAGTTGAGGGGTGCGCCGTTATATGTTATATAGAGTGAATTTGATGGCATGTACTGTATTGAGGCTTGCAGGAATATATCACCGCTTCCAAGATATTCATTATTAGTAGCGTTCATAAAGACGGCTCTTATAGCACTGAAAGGAGATGTAAGATTACACAGTATTGCTCCATTAGTTAGATGATATTCACCCGGTGCAATCTCGCTTGCGCCTATATTATGCAGATAGGGGTTATAATCATTTATTATATTGCAGCTGAAAGGAGATCCATTTATATTATATAGGTAAACATTTGAGTTCTTCAGTATTATTGTACGGGGCTCGGGTTTGAACAGCAGTGAGAAACCGTTTGTAAGCGGCTTGCTTATATTCAGAGTAGTCGAGAAAACACCATTCGACGGCGTAGAAAGTGTGAAATTGCCGGATACTAGGTAGGTTCCATGCTGGGAGGTATTGCTAGCATTGAAAATCGAATTGTTGTAGAGATCCACTTGGAACGGTCCATTCGAGGTTATAGTCATTATGGATTGATTGACTTTTATACCATCAAAACACCGGAATAATGTAGAGTTAGACGAGAAAACGCCAGCGCTGTTGGTAGATTCACTAAAGAGACAGTGGGGCATGCCGCTGAAATTGATAGTTATTGGTGAATTCGCAAACTTCGAAAAGTTTGCAAAACTATCGCTGCCGACTACCCTTAGTATAGAAGCATTGCCTATAAGATTATTTGCAGTAAGTGTAAATCCGTAGGAGCTTGACGAAAGAACTGCTGGGGCTGGCACAAATGTTGAGCTAAATACCTTATAAAATGAGGATAAATTACTAAAAACAGATGATAGCCCGCCAGAATCGAAATATGCAAACGCTTCCTTACTGTAAGAAGTTGAGTTCGAGTTAATGGCTGGTTTCTGTAGCATGAATGAAACTTCTGATGTTTTGTATGAAGGGAGGTTGTTTACGCTGAGAACTGCTTGATCCGAATAAGGCATAAAGACCAATCCTCTCCACCTTGTTATAAGCAGGTTATCAATAGCAGAATTGCTTTTGTAAAAGTCATGAACTGCGTAAGCCAAGTTTGGTGGCGATACCGCCCGAGTACTCCAAAAAACACTAAAGTCATTTATGTTGTCAGGAGATGCAAAACATGACACCGAAGAGCCTATTAAGGATCTTCCACTTAATGCATAGTTTCCTGTTCCATTCGACACGGCTATGTTAGTTGTTATATTTGCGAGTATAGCATTTTGGGTTAAGTTTGAAGGCAGAACCGAAAAATTAAAATTGTCTGTGTATATGCTTATATTTGAGAAGGGTGATTCGCTGAAATTTACAGTGTAGCCTACTAGATATTGCCATGGAGGAGATGGACTGGGGCTGCTAGGATTTAGAATTTCATTGTTATGATTGGGGAAATTAAATTCTATCAAGTGTGGTTCCGCAGATTGAAGCAGTGGATTAACTTGTATATTGCCCATAGACGTAACCGGGTTTGCGTTATCGCCCCATGAAACATTAAAGAGATTTCCGAAATAGAATGCTGCCTTATATTTTCCCTGGAGAAGCTCTTTAAACAAAGCTAATGGAACTTCAACAGTAAATGTAGCCGTGCCATTTGGCACAATCAATGGAACGCCCGTATTATCCGAACTAGAATGGACAAGAAATGTATTTGAAGTCCTAGTTACATTATCTGGTCCGCCAGTGCCTGGTCTGTAAAACCACATACCCAGCAATGAGTTGTTATAAGGACCATTTAAGTAGGAAGGAGACGCTGAGAACAGAGATTCTATAGGGATTGGATTCATAGGATACCCTTCTTTATAGGTGTACATATTCGTGTCTAAGGAAGAGTTGTAGGTTAGCCCTATAACACCGGTCATGTCTTGCTGCCTCATACCGTTAAGCATTTGACTGAAGTAAGAGTAATCTTGCTCTAAAGAATTTGTCGGGGATGAATAAAACATCTGACTGACATTTGTGTCGCGGAACAGCGCTATGAAGTATGGATTTGTTATGTTTGTTGTACCTACATTTTTGATTGTAATAACAATCGGAACACTGGAGGAGTTTGAGTTAAATGCAGGACAGTTGTATATTTTCTGCATAAATACTGTCGAGTCTGCAGTCGGATTAGACATATTCTTTTCGCCAAGAAAATCACCGCAGTAGCTGCCCCCATTATTAGCTACGTACAAAGATCTTATCCATGCGTCAGTTATATTGCGTACTATCCCAGAAGGAGTACAGGCGATATTGCTTATGAAAATGCCTTGTTCAAAATTCAGATCGTTCCCGCCGCCTTGTATAAAGCAATTGCTGCTGTTGTAGAAAGAGTTACATAAACCAGCTGCGACCGTGTAATTCTCCGCGGCTGTAGGTGCTATGACCCGGGTATAGCTAGGAGAGGTGTAGACACCTGTATTTGTATTGAAACTCTCACCATAGAAACAAAAACTATCCAAAGCTTTTATTGTGAAATTATTAAGCGGATCAAACGAATCAAACCCGGGGATGGCTGGCTGATTGGCTAAGTTACTTAAAGGCAAATAATAAGAAGACCAAGTTCTTTGATAAGAAATTGGATTTATACTCTGCGGGTCCTCGAATGTACAGTTACTACCGACATTGCCATTCGACTTGATGCATATTGGAAAGAATCCTCCGGTTGCAAAGCTTAGATGACTATATTGTACTGGCAGACTGAATTGTGAGAATGTTGCCTGCAGTGAGGGATAATAAAATGCCTGCAAAGCCGGTAAAGTATATGAATTTGATTGGTACATTGGGATTTGCTGTCGGGAACGATTATATTGAACTAAGGTGCTACTGAGTCCAGGACCAACTTCAATAGCTGGTATAGAGACTAGTGCTGCTATGCGCATGATTTCGGACATTGGCACCTTATTCTGGAATGTTGTATAACCACTCGATATTGATGTATTGCTTGAAAAAAGTATAACATTTCCAGTTTCAGGGCTCTTCCCAAAATATGAAGCATTAACTTCTGTGTAGAAAGGCACAACTTGATTAAGGTAGTTTAGATAGCCCTTATTACCTGACGGGAATGGTGCATAATTTGAAGTCGGCATGCCAAAATTGAAATTAGGTGCTATTCTTTGTACCTGGTATGCGTAGGGTGATTCAAAGAAGCCATCTGCAACGATTGATGGAATCGGGACGCTATTAATCCATAGGGCCGTGCTAGAGAGCACTCCTTGTATGTATAATTCGCCAATACCATCCTCTGTGTTTGAAGAAAGAAACACCGACGGCATAAATCCAGTTAAAGTTGGCATGCTCGACACTGTTTGACCTGGTAGAAGAACATACGTATCGGGGAAAGTCGAACCGCATGAAACAGACGGTATTACTAATGTGCTCTTACCATGGATTGGATAACCAGAACCGAAGTTTATCCCCTCATACGTGTTGTTTACAGCATAATAATAGCCAGTTAAGCTACCTCCATAAGCTTTAATGACAGAATTGTTAAAAACTACCAGATTCTGGTATGGATTTTCTTTGCTTGGGAAAGCAAAAAGCAAAGGCTCGAACGAGCCAGAAATCAGATTCGGGAAGGAAGCAGTAAATATATTTGTGTTTGGTTCACTCTGTGGAAATCCTAAATATCCAACGAAGTCTGATATATTTTGTATGTTACTTGATCCACCGCAGAGATAAAGTAAGGGTCCGCTGAGTAAATTAGTGAAAAAGTTAGAATTAACACATATGTGAGGAGCTGTTATGGCGGTTAGTGTCTCGCATTCATACTCCTTCGTTGTAGTGTTTAAGACGACTTTGCCAGGATAAAACTTGGAGTTAAACCAAAAATTACTGTTGACTGCATCGGTATTGTTTACTATCTCATTTTGTGCGACCAATGAGGTTGATGAAGCCGATGACTGGAAGGCATTTTGGTCGTTTTGTGACAAGCCGCCTAAAGCCGATGATGCAGTTGCTGTAGTCGTATGAGAAGGACTGCCGAATTGATGCAAGGATATCAGCACTGCTAACACTGCTATCAAAGCGAGCATCAGGTATTCTAATTTCCTCATGTAGCCTCACTCTCAAAACTCAATACTGTTTTATTAACTTTTTCCATGTTTAATTAAGGCCAGGTACTGTACTTGTTCACCCCTATTATAGTTAAATTTGGATAAATTGGATTGTACTTATTGTACATTGTAGCCAGATTAAATGCCGGAGGATACGGCGAATAGGTTGCGTTTAAAAGCGTAATTCCAAATGATGGTTTTACAGTTATACAAGCAAATTGAGCGTAATATTTGGACAAAGTGGCATTGTAAATGTAAGGCGGTTGCGGTTCTAGGTTCGTGAGATTAAGACCGACTAATGAATAGGTAGGAGAGTATTTGTGCTGCTTTGAAGGATAGATAAAATTAAATTTTCCGCTTTGTTGGGTTGAGTAAAAGAAGAAGGGGAATACTTCTGTCCCGTTGCTTGAGTAAGGTCCAGATTGACTTACACCACTACCATATACTATGTATATTGAAGCTGGAAGTGTTTTTGTGAGGTTTATCCAAAGTATTGCTCCATTTGCAATGGGGGTCTGGTTCCACCAGTAAAGCTCTAATACCTTGTTAGGGTAAACAGCAAAGATCTCAAGGTCATTTGAACTCAAAGCTGTCAGATTGAAATTGTTATTTAGAACCAGCTTTTCCTGATATGCATAGTTCAGAGTAGTTGGACTGTTTATTAAGATTTGGTTGTAATACGTATTCTGATCACTCTGCAGTTTAAATGAAAAGTTCAAGCTTGGGTTTAGGGTGCTTGCAGGCAGACTCTGTGATTCGCTGCTAATCGCGTTGTAATCTGGTATGTAGTTAGAAATAAAGAAGTAATTAAGAAGGTCAGATGAAGTCTTCGAGCCAGTAGACGCCCCTATCAGGTTTATTTGGCCCCCTGACAACAACTGTAGATCGCTGGATGAGTAGTAGGATTGGTTCACCCCGTTTACTTCAAATGTCAGATTACATGAAGCCGGAGCGGTGCAGAACCTATTGACCTGTATATTTTCCTGCTGTTTACTTGCTGCGTTAGAAGCTGATTGGCTCAGAACGGAAAGCCCGCTGTTTACCGAATAGTTGTATATTCCGTTGAAGCCGCCCGTCTCAGACGACAATTTTACTGCTGTAAACTGAGATTGCAAGTTTTGGTTCTTGCTCAGTAAAATGCTGAAGGACGGTGACGGTCCACCTAATTCAACCCCTGCGTTTATAGACAGGTTTTCAGGCAGTGTCAAGCTACCATTTAACAGTGCGAACGTCCAGTTATTATATGTTCCGTAAGGGCCCGAAGACTTAACTCCACCCCCGTAGATCAAAAGCAATTTATAGAGCTTACCATTGTAAGTATTACCTTGAGTGGTGAAATTTTCATTGTCAACCAAAAGAGAAGACGGGCAGGAGTTTCCACTTGTTATCCAGTTTTGGTATGAGAATTCCTGTGTCTTATAGTAAGGACAATAGTAGTAAATGCTGCCGGATTGGTTCACAGATGTACAGCCTTCACCAGAAGGTGCGCCGCTGTTTGAACTTATATATTGCTCCGTTGTCCGATTTGTCGTCTCGAGGCCGGCTATGCATGTTGTGTTAATGAAGGGCTTTGCGACTATAGGCGCGCAGTTCAAATAAGTCGTATTGGCAACTAATGCAAGGTCAAATCCCGGGTATCCTGTAGTGTAAGGTGAGTTCTGAATCCCACACAGCTCTGTTGGGGTCAAGCTTAAGTTGTTTTGATACCCGAAATCTAAGGATATTGGGATACCGAGAACCTCCTCCGAGTAATTATTATCTATGACCGGGCCCCTCGAAGAAAAGGAGTAGTTCACAGAAGCTTTGTAGTTCTTATAATTGGTGCACAAACTGGATTCGCTTGTATTTATAGATAGGTTAAGTACATTCACATCAAAGGCGCTGCCTGAAAGAAAGCTAAGCTCCATTGGTATCTCTTTATCCAAGAGGTCCTGTATATTTCCAGACAGAGTCTGTGAAAGTAGCTGTCTGCAGAACTGCAGATCGGAAGAGTTCTGGCTGCAGTTGTAGATGTAAGTCCCATAATACGGCTCTTTTACGCGGCTGAGCTCATTAAGCAGGTAATTTGTACCCTGTGGAGAGCCCATAGCCAGTATAAGTGATGAGTACCAATCATACTTGGGCTGACCGTTTACAGAGACACTTTTAAGGTTGACCCCCCCTATGACATTTGAAATGTAATTGTCTATTTCGTACTGCGCAAAGCCCCTTATGCTACTGCTACCTAGAGGGAACGTTTCATTCACAAATGCAGTGCTTAGAGAAAGCAGCGTACTCAGGTAATTTGTGTTTGATACATATCCAGACAAACTTAAGCAATTCTCCAGGTTGAACTGTACCTCATTATAGGACAGACATATTTCCGGATTATACAGAGGAAATGCGGAAAAAGAGACGTATAAATTCTTGTTGTTAGGGAACAAAAGATTCTCGTTCGAGGCGACTTCAAAGCTGCTGAGAATGTATTTGTAGAAGACAAATTTTGGCTGGAGCGATACTACAGCGTAGTTTACGGGCGATATGGTAAAAAACCCAGTCACATCCGAGGATATTACAAAATTGTAGTCTGTACCATCAAAGGTGAAAGCGGTGTTGTTGGACAGCTGGATCTGTGGAGTTATTCCAGCCACTGTGTCTTCTGACATGGCACCTTTCAGAGTGTACACATTTTGGTTTATTATGGGAGTCATCTCAAAGCTATAAATTCCATTAGTTTCGTTGCTGTATACTATTGCTTCGTCTCCATTCGGGAAGGTTACCACAACATATTGTGATGAAGGAGATATATGGGAGCCACTGAAAAATGAATTCACTGCAGAAGGGTGGCTGAGGACTCCTGAGACAACATCCTGCTCGCCAGCAAACACAAATTTCTTTTCACCCATAAGGAAATCTTGCCCGGCTATTCCACTGAAAACTGGTGTGCAGGACGAGCTAGAATGCTCGCATACGGTGTAGTTTTGAGATGACCTGTTGTAAGACAGCAAATAAGAGTTATTAAGGAAAGGGGCGGAGAAATTACCGTAAAAAATCCCATTCTTGACCGTAGATAGATTCAAGTTTAAAACAGAGGTAATATCCTGGCTACCTGATGAGTTTATAGTTTCAAATTTTGTCTTGTTAAGTAATTCTTCCAGCCCAAGCACAATCTGTGCATTGTTTGGTAAGCAAGTCTGGCCTGCCGAGTTATGCCAATAATATATTGATGGGATTGGAATAAAGGGGGTTATATTCTGTGTGTTTATATATCCACAAGTCGCCGATACGGGAGCGAGATCAAGCCCCGTAATTACCTGCGCTTTTTGGAAATTGTAATTGACCTGCTGCAGTATGTAGCTCTTTGCCGAGAGAGTCTGGTATATGCTTGATTGTGCAGTTATTTCTATAGAGGAGCTGAGCCCGACATTATGGATGTAACTAAATCCCGACAATAGCACGAATGCGGTCGCAATAATCATCCCCAACGAGACTATAAAATTCGCCTGGCCCCTCTTGTTGAACATATCAACCAACCACCCCATATATAGTATATGGATTTGATGGATTAATTGGATTGTATACTGTCAATGAGCATAATGAAGAATAAGTCACTCCTGAAGGCACACTCTGCAGAAAAACATGCATATTAAAATCGGACAAGGCCACTGAATTCGACGTTTTTATTAGATTGAAATTACTAAATGAAAGAGATGAAAAATAGCTTATAAAATCGTTATAAAGAGCGCTCGAATTTGAGAGAGTGCTACTTAAATATGTGTAGCCGGCACTACATGAGCTACCACAACCCGTAGATAGGCTTTCGGCAGGCTGTGAAACCGCAACTGCGTACTGCGAGGGGTGTAAAAGTTTAAGCTCATTTAACGCAGCAGAACTACCGACAAAATATGTTCCATATAGATCATTAAGAGCGAAATTACATGCGTCTTGGACCGGCTGCTGATTCACAGATGTCAGAAGACTCGCAGTGGAGCTTGTCATTAAATAGCTAGCAGTTACTGACAGGACCACTGCTACTATCGGCACAAGCACAAGATCAACTATAGTCACCTGACCCCTTTTTGACATTCTAGTCATAAGGCGGCACCCCATAAATTATTTTAACAGATAGGACTCCGCTGTTTTCATATAATGGCTGCCCAGCTGGGCCTGGAAAAGCAATCATAACGGGAAACGTCTCGGTGTATGTGTTTTCATCATAAAATAAGCTTGCTATTGAGTACTGCGCCAGAATGCTGTTCTGAGAGTTAGAACCTAGTGCGACTATGGCGTTTAAGGATATTGATCCTACCGACAGTGAGCGAAGTATAATAGATGCGGCAACACTCGCAGCCAAAGCTCCATACTCTGCGTATCTAGCATATGTCGAAACTGCGTTCTCGAATGCGTAGAACCTGCCGCCGAATGTAAACTGATTATAATTTGAGAATGAAAGCGAACCGGTACCCCCAAGATTGCTTGGGTTCTGTGTATCTGTGAGTGTTAATGAGACGCCAGCAACCGCAGGAAGCCTGTTCTCGAGTAGTGGTACATCGGTTGCACTTCCGAAATATATGTACTGGACGCAAGATAAGAAGCTGCTGCTTGTAAACTTGGTTACGTCTATCACACCAGGTTGAACATCTGACTCTGAGTACAGCGGTCCTCCACTTTGATTAAGGTTATTGTTGTAGTAATTTATGGTATTCTCATAAGCAAAGCAATTCGGAGAGGTTATAAGACGAGAACCTATACCGGAAGCGAGCGCCTTGGCATTTGCAAAAACCCCGACGGAGTTTATCTGCGATACGGAGAAAGACAGCACAATCAAAAGAAGAGCGAATGAGGTTATTACTACACTGGCATTAACAAACGACATTATGTCTACTAACCCCATATTACCATTGTGCCACGCTCGATTCATTAAACAGCCCGCCTAGAGAGCTATTGCTATTTGGGTAAACACCAAAGACTATTTTATTGCTTACGAATTTAAGTGTCAGATTCTCGTTCCCGTTGGATGCAATGGATGGAGACACTTCAAAAGTTATGTTAGCATAATCCGTCGGATAAAAAGAAAGATTCGGCGCGGCTAAGATATTATTATCCAATTTTTCCATTAGACTATTTAATGAAATGGTAAGTCCAACCTGAAGTTTTGGTGCAAGTCCGGCAGATAGTGCGGTGATCATTGGAGAACTGACCCCCCCTAATATTGTAAAAGATGGCGGCCCCCCACTAATAAAATTGCTGTTGTCATAGGCGTAAGGCGGTATTGAAAAACCAACGTTATTTTGATTTATCATGAAGAATGCATTCTTGCCTATTTCGGAAGGTATGCTGAAAGCTGAGGATGAATGTTGATTCATTGTGGTATTGAAGTCTATATTGTACTTACCTGCTGAGATCTCTGAGATATTAAAGCACGTGTATGGAAGACCATATTCTGTAAGATAATTCGAGCCGTCAATTTTTGTCTGTAGAGAGATCGGAACCCCCGATGAGCTTAACACAACGTTCGATAAACAGATATCATTATCACCAGATGAATTTGAAAAGACCAACGCGTACTGTGGCGGCATAAGTATACTGACATTGCGCTTTGACTTTGATGTTAGAATCCTGTCGACAAATGAGGATAGCGATTTGGGGTAAAGTTTGCTATTTGGTGAGCACATTGTGTTATACAACCCCTGGTTTATAGAAAAGTTTATTTCGCCATCTTTCAAGGGATTGAGTAGGCTTTTCAGAGGTCTACCTGGGATAGTACTTGACTGAGCCATACTACAAAGATCAGACATGTCCGATATTACGGGGGCCGAGGCCATTGTTGGTCTTCCATTTGATTCTCCATTGAGATAAATTTCCCCACCATAACCAACGAAGTAGGTACCCAATGGAAATACGGTATTTAATTTCCCATACGCCATGAAAAAAGTTGTGAGAGCACCTACTATTGAAGCACCATTTGAAAAATCGCTGGAGAAACTGTTGTAATTACTTGCACTGAAGGCTTCAGGCAAGGTTCCAAGACACGATGCAGTCCTACCATATACCAGAAAAGCCGTCTGTGAGTCTGCAAAAATTGATGAGAGTATTGGATCGGCGGTCGCTGTGACTCCTAAAGCTGGGCCAAAATAAGCTGGGCCTACAAACGAATTAGGCGATGTAAGCTCGCCTGGAACGCTCTCGCCTCCTACTGGGGTGGAATAGGGATTAGAAGGGGACTGTGACGCGCCATAATTTGCCAATTCGGTGAGCGCATTCTTCTCCAAGGCCAGTTCATTTGATGCGGTCGACACTGCAATCTGCTTGCTGTCGCCTGGTGGTAGTGATGAGAGGGTATTTGCAAGTGTAAGACTCTGGAAGTATCTAACTGCATAATCACTAGTTGACAGTAGGTTACTCGGGATAGGCCCCAACGTTTGCAAGCCTGACAATGAATTTGCAATGGAAGAACCGGCCGGATTAGAGAAAACTGATAGATCTGATGCTATCGTATGCTCGTTTGAAGCTAACCAATAAGCAGTGAGCGGCACCCCGTAGTTCACAAGTAAGGATATGCCCGCCTTTTTCAGAAAGGAAAGAGTCCTCAAACCTTTTGAAGTAGAGGTATAGCCGGAGTCAGTTATTTGACTTATGCTTGTTGGGGCAAAGGACTCAATTTCAGGAAGAGCTGCTTCGTCTTCTAGAACTCCCGTTTCAGAAACAAATGAGCTGACTTCGCGTGACACTGCTAGCTGAGTTTGAGTTGACTCACTAAGTACAACCCCTATTTTTGCATTGGAAAAGGTAGGATTCACCTCCGCTAAGCCAGATTGTACATAATCTGTTGCTTCAAGTATATTACTGTCAGACATCCCGCTGCCAAGTTCCACTATTATAGTCTTTAAATTCGGGTTAGCCATATACGCTCCACTAATAACATCACCGGCCGCTGTTGTATATTCAAAACTGTTTGTGTATAATACTGTTCCTGCTTCCTCACTCGCAGCCTGTTCAGTAGCACTAACGGCCTCATCTGCGGTATCAGCTGCGGCAGTAGTTGCCTCCTCGGCGGTTCTGTCGCCGGGCGGGCCAGTACCTACCAAAATGCATAGTGCTACACTAAACATAGTCTTGCCACTATCGAGCGTAGGCCCCGTAGCATATGAAAGATTGTAGATTTTAGAGCCGCCATTGCATGTATACGCGCCTATGGAAGGCTGCCATGTACACACCGACGAGTTGCCCGACAGCGAAATTGACATGTGTGATGGCGCGGAGTATAGTGAATTTACAATCGCGCCCATGTTATTTGCAAACAACTGTAGTGAATTTGAACCGTTTTGGAATATTACACCCTGTAGATTAGCAAAGTAGACGCCAACAAGGAGGAATGCAACTGATAGAATTAAAACCGCGATACCTATGACTATTTGGGTCTTCTTATTTAACATAAATTAGTATATCGTGTAGAATATTAATAGTTTAGCAAGTCGGCCGTGGGTTCCTCCTCAAAATATGAAGGAGATAGATCTAGGTATTTGCAAATACAATAAATCAAACTGTAAAAGGTTATTTACTGTTCGTGGGTTTAGGCGAGAATTTTTCCACACCTATATTGTATTTCTGCGCGAATTCTACTCCAAGTGCGAGAGCATTAGTCAAAAACTCATAGATGTTGTACCTCATTGATTGCTGCTTGCCTCTGTAGTACTCACTATAATCATGATAGTACGGAAAAACATATCTTATATTCACCATGTACATGACTTCAGCCATGCCGGATGTCTTTAGATACTCATCAAGTTCATTGAATTTACTCACAGCGGCTTCTGCAATGTTTTTCTGTGAAACCATTGCCTTTTTAGACCAAAAACTACCGACCTTTTCATTAAGCCGATTCACCTCTTCGGTTTCATCAAATAGTTCGCTCTCCAGTTTGGCAATCTGGGGTATACATGAATTGGCTTTCTTCAAGATTTCCCTCATCTCCGGGACCTGCTTCATGTAAGATTCGAATGGATCATTATCAGATGGATTAAGATTATTCTGGATGCGCTCTGCCATTGTATAATAGAATCCTCTGCTTAAGACTTTTTTTGTACGCCCAAAGTAAATAGCTCCCATATGGCCGGTGATCGGTCTACTACTTTCCCGCTTTATTACTACCCCAAGTATTTCATCAAGCCAATTTCCAGCAAGATGTTTTCTTTGTTCTTCATCCATATTAACCTCCTTTGTCACTAAAGAATAGATAATAAATCATATATAAAGGTTACATTGGCTTCTTTTTAACAAGTCGGCCGTGGCTTCCCCTTTCAAAAAGCGGGGCTGAATCCGAACATCATGAATTAAGGCTTCTCCATAAAAATATGGTCGCAACTGTCCTGTAAGGCCTCCATCTCTCCGCAATTCTAAGAATTCTCTCTTTTTTGGGTTGCTCCCGGAGATGATAGGCCCTCTGTATCGCTTTCCTCAGGCCCAAATCATCCGCTGGAAGTATATCCGCCCTGCCAAGCGTCCTTATCAGATACATCTCGGCGGTCCACCTGCCTATTCCCTTGACTTCATCAAGCTCATTGATTATGTCTTCATCATCCATTTTATAGAATCTTCCCGGCTCCAGCCTACCATCCTCTATCCTTTGGCAAAGATCTTTGAGATACCGATATTTCTGCGGCGAGACTCCCGTCTCTCGAATTTTCTTTTCTTTTGCGCTTAAAAACACTTTTGGGGAGGGCATCCTGCCGTTGTATGCCTTTCTAAGTCGCCTCAAAATTGAATCGCCGGCGCTGGTCGATATCTGTTGGTAGATTATTGAGCTGATAAGGGAGACGTAATGGTCTTTCTCAAGGTATTTCATGGAGATGGCCCATGTATCTTCGCCTCCGAGCCTTTCTATTATCTTCCTCATTGTTTTATCGTTTTTCTTCAGAAAGGATACCCCTGCACTCCAGGTCCTCTTATCTGAAATTGCTGGGTATTTATTCGCTTGCATAAGCATCTCTAACTAGCAAACGATTTAAGCTTTAGGCTGCTTGCGCAGACAAAAAGATTTAAATTGCGACGTAGCACATTAAATGTATGGTAGTATCAACAGGTGGCTCAGGACTGTATGCGCTTGCAGCTGCAATAGCTATCGCTGGCGGGCTTATAGGAACTGGCATGGCACAGCAGGGAATAGGCGCAGCCGGCATGGGAGTCATAGCTGAGAAACCGGAAAAATTCGGTCAGGTACTATTCTTCTTTGTCATACCTGAAACCCTGTGGATAATAGGTTTCGTGCTAGGGTTAATTTTGCTCCTGCAGATACTCTAAAAGGAACATTAATGATTTTAGGCACAAAACAATAAATAGACCCATTGCCAGTAATCAGTATCGTATGGGACTAGAAAAGATATTCGACCAGATTAAAAAAGAGACTGACCTGAGGATCAAAAACATTCTGGATGAGGCGCAGAGCAAGGCAGATCAAATCCTAAAGGAAGCGGATGTTTCGGCGCAGAACATCACAAAGAAGGCAAAGGTAGATACTGATGCTGAGATAGAGAACAAATCCGCCATGGAAAAAGCAAGGCTGAAGATAGAATCCGAAGCGGTTGTAAAGCGGGCTATTGACAGCGCATTCAATCAAAGCATTAGCCTGCTCAGAAGCAGCATAAAAGAGATCAGATCCACCGACCTGTACGACAAACTGCTAAAAAACATGGTTGATTCTGCGCTGAAGTCACTCGGCGAAGATGCCAAAATATATGTGTTGAAAGAGGACATCCCGCGGCTCCAAAAAAAGCCCAAACAGCTAAAAGTCTCGCCAAAAAAGATGGAGGGAGGGATTTACGCTGAATCGGCAGATGGAAAAAAATCTCTTGACCTGTCGCTTGAAAATCTCCTGAGGGAGCTAAATGACGAAATCTCGGAGGAAGTCCTCTCCAAAATAAAGGTGTAATGATGGACTCGACGTACGCTGGCGCATATGGATACATGAAGGTGCTCTATACAGAACTGCTCAAAAAAGAGGAACTTGTGTCATTGGAATCTGCTGAGATCAAGGATTTTATAAGCCGGTTGGGCACTACTATATATAAGGAGGACTTAGACAGATTTTACTCGATGTATAAAGAACCAGATATAATTGATATAGCAGTGAATGCCCACTTTGTAAGAATGTGCACAAAAGCAATGGTTTTACTGCCACCGATAGGCAGAGAAGTGATAAGGGCATATCTCAGGAAAATAGATATACAGAACATAAAGCTTGTGCTGTCCGCAAAGAGCCTTGGCAAAGAGGTGGAAGTAAAGGACTATTTCCTTACGGTTGACAGCGGTTTTCCGGTTGGATCGAGCAGCCCGCTCCTTTCAAATGAAGACTATGTAAATCTAATAAACCAAAAGTCAGTGCAGGATATGATAAGCTATCTGACAAGATTTGGGTACAGCAGCTCCCTACTTAAATTCTCAGTATCATCCGAATCAAGTCACAATATCCGCAGTATATCGCTTGCACTAGACATCGATTACTATGACAGGCTTAAAAAATCATTAAAATTCTACAACGGGGATGAAGGCCCGGTCCTGAGATTCATACAAAGCTTGATAGATTTGAGAAATATCATGACGGTAATAAAGGCTATAGAGCTTGGTGTGTCCCCAGCCGACTTGCTGATAGATGGAGGCAACATTTCAAAGGACCAGCTTCTAGAGGAGTCAAAGAGAAATCTTGAGGGATTTATAAACAAACTACCATTCGACCTTAAGGATGCCCTTGCACTCTACAATAAAGACGGACTAATCGCCAATTTTGAGATAGAGCTCAAAAGGCAGATTTACAGCCGCTATCTCAGTGTCTTCAGGGGAAGTTCTCTATCATTGGGCAATCTACTGGGTTTCGTAATAAGCGCAGAGATAGAGAAGGATTCCGTAAGACTAGGATGGTTCAAGAAATATTATAAGCTTGAAAAGGAGGTTATAGATATAGGGTATGGAATCTAGGAAGATGGCTGCCGTTGCCAGCCGCGACACGGTTCTCGGGCTAAAGCTTGCTGGAGTCGGCACTACGGTTATTGCAGAAGGCAAGGAAGCCGTAGATGAGGTAATGAAGCTCGCAAAATCAAAGAAATTCAATCTGATAATAGCCGAGGAGAGCATAACAAAATATGCAAACCAGTCGGAGCTCATTCTCATAAACACATCGACCGATCCACTGATAGTACTGATACCATCGGCAGGTGAAGAGGAGGGAGAATCAATTGAAGTGCTTGCAAAAAGGATATTGGGGGTTGATATAAGCAAATTCGGGCTGTGATATGGGAGGCAGGATAGTAAGTGTGTCTGGTTCGGTCATAATCGCGGACGACTTGGAGAACGCGAAGATGAATGACATTATACTCGTTGGAGATAATGGCCTTATCGGCGAGATAATAAAGATGGACGGCAGCAGGGCTATAGCACAGGTCTATGAGGATACGAGCGGGTTAAGACTAGGAGAGAAAGTAATCAATACTGGTAATCCGCTCTCCGTTGAACTTGCGCCGGGTTTGATAGGCTCGATATTCGACGGAGTCCAAAGGCCATTGGACCTTATAATGAAAAAGGAGGGGGTTTTCATAAAAAGCGGCATCAAGATGAACGCAATAGACCGCACCAAAAAATGGCATTTCAAGCCCAAAGCAAACGCTGATGATGATGTAGAGGCTGGTCAAGAGATAGGCGAAGTAAAGGAGAGCAGCCTTGTAAAGCATAAGATACTTGTACCACCGGGATCCAAAGGCAAAATCAAAAAAATAGCAGATGAAGGAGATTATACGGTTGAGGATGTGATAGCTGTTTTGGAAGATAACGGCAAAAAAACTGAGATAAAGATGCTCACAAAGTGGCCAGTCAGGGTAAGCAGGCCCGTAAAGGAAAAGCTGCCACCAATGATACCGCTGCTGACAGGGCAGAGGGTAATCGACACTTTCTTCCCCGTAGCGATGGGTGGTTCAGCTGCAATCCCCGGACCATTTGGAGCGGGAAAAACAGTCATCTCGCATCAGCTTGCGAAATGGTCTGACGCTGATATTATAGTCTATTGCGGGGCAGGTGAAAGAGGAAATGAAATGACGGAGATACTCACGACTTTTCCCGAGCTAAAGGATCAAAAAAGCGGAAAGCCGCTTATGGACAGAACGGTTCTGATAGCAAACACATCAAACATGCCAGTAGCGGCCAGGGAAGCAAGCGTGTACACTGCGGTGACTATAGCTGAATATTACAGAGACATGGGGTACAATGTTGCGCTAATGGCGGACAGTACGTCTAGATGGGCTGAAGCGCTAAGGGAGATATCCGGTCGCCTTGAGGAAATGCCTGGTGAGGAGGGGTATCCTGCCTATCTCGCAAGAAGGATAGGTGAGTTCTATGAAAGAGCAGGGATGGTGAAGCTGCCGGGCGGCAAGACAGGGTCGGTCACGGTGATAGGGGCGGTTTCGCCGGCAGGCGGAGATATATCCGAGCCCGTTTCACAGAGCACCCTTAGAGTTGTCAGGGTTTTTTGGGCGCTGGATGCAGCTCTAGCGAATGCAAGGCACTTCCCGTCAATAAACTGGCTAAATAGCTACTCATTGTATACTGACAATCTGGACCAGTGGTACAGAAAAAACATAGATAACGACTGGCCAGACTTGAGGGAGAAGATGATGTCGCTCCTACAAAAAGAGGCCGAGATAAATGAGATAGCGCAGCTCGTCGGATACGACGCACTCCCAGAAAAGGACAAACTTGTGTTAGACGTGGCTAAGATAATTAGGGAGGATTACCTGCAGCAGAATGCTTTTGATGATATAGATACTTACTCCTCAACAAACAAAGAGCATATCATGCTTGAGATAATACAGCTATTATACTCCACAGAGGAAAAAATGATGGACCAGGGAGTTACCCTTGACAAGATAGATAATAAAGACATAAAGCAGCTGATAGCCAGGATAAGGTACACAAAGGAAGACGAAGTAAGCTCCCTCTCCAAGGACATAGAAAATAAAATCGCCAGAATTGGCAAAAAAGGTGCATTACATGGTAAAAGTTGAATACAAAACCGTGCAGACAGTGACCAACGTGCTACTTTTCCTTAATGGGGTTAAGGAAGCCTCTTATGGGGAGCTTGCGGAAATAGAGCTGGACGATGGCAGAAGGCTCAACGGGCAGGTGCTTTCTACGAATGAAGAAGTCACGGTACTACAGGTGTTTGGAGAGACTTCTGGCATGGACACAAAGAACACAAAAGTCAAATTTAGTGGCACTACATTCAAGTTCCCGGTAAGCGATGAGATCGTAGGGAGGGTATTCGATGGGATGGGCAGGCCAAGGGATGATGGTGCACCAGTATATAGCGACGACAAAAGGGACATAAACGGCAGCCCTATAAACCCATACGCAAGGGAGGAACCCTCCGAATTCATACAAACTGGTATATCTGCAATAGACGGTATGAACAC
This sequence comes from Nanobdellota archaeon, assembly GCA_021810345.1. Classification (GTDB taxonomy): domain Archaea; phylum Nanobdellota; class Nanobdellia; order Parvarchaeales; family Parvarchaeaceae; genus Parvarchaeum. The sequence goes on from JAJZIX010000003.1 coordinate 43,273, forward strand.
ACTTGTGAGGGGGCAAAAGCTACCTATATTCTCCGGCTCTGGACTTGCGCACAACAAGCTTGCGGCGCAGATAGTCGAGCAATCAAAAGTCCTATCAAAGAAGGAGAATTTCTACATAGTTTTCGGAGGGATAGGCATAAACAGTGAGGACGCAAACTTCTTCATGGGCCAGTTCAAAAACAGTGGTGCAATGGATAGATCTGTCGTATTTCTAAATCTTGCTGCCGAGCCGTCGATGGAAAGAATAATACTGCCAAGGCTTGCGCTCACAGCGGCCGAGTATCTTGCATTCGATAAAGGGGCGCATGTCATTGTTATCCTGCTTGATATGACGAACTACTGTGAGGCTTTAAGGGAGATCTCTGCCGCACGTGACGAAGTCCCTGGGAGAAGAGGATACCCTGGTTACATGTACAGCGACCTGGCCAGTATATTCGAGAGGGCCGGTAAGATCAAGGGTAAAGTGGGCTCAATTACACAGATACCGGTTCTGACCATGCCAAGCGACGATATAACACATCCAATACCTGACCTGACCGGATATATAACTGAAGGGCAAATAGTCATAAGCAGGTCGCTTGACAAAGTAGGGATTTACCCTTCAATTGACGTGCTTGTCTCGCTCTCAAGGCTTATGAACCAAGGGATAGGAAAAGACCAGACCAGGGAGGACCATAAAAGCCTGTCCGACCAGCTTTATGCCGCTTATGCACAGGGAAAGCAAGTAAGGAGCCTGATAGAGATAGTGGGTGAAGACGCGTTGAGTGATTCCGACAAGAAGTACCTTAAATTCGCGGATGAATTTGAAAGGAGATTCATAAACCAGGACTTCTCCGAAAACAGAAAAATAAACGAAACGCTCGACATCGGATGGGATCTGCTGAGCATACTAGACAAATCCGAAATGAAGAGGATAAAACCAGAGTTGATAGAGAAGTACGGCAAATGGAAATAAACATTAGAGTTACCAGAAGGGAGCTGATACAGACAAAAAGCAGGATAAAGACAGCAAAGCGAGGACTGGAGCTGCTTAAGTTGAAAAGATCTTCGCTGATACTGGAATTCTTCAACTTAGTGAGAAAAACGGAAAAGATAAAAAGCGGCCTCAAAGACCTGCTTATAAGGGGGGCAGAAGCCATAAAGGTTGCAGATGCTGTCAGCGGCCGCATAACCGTAGAGCGAATAGCGGAGGAACAGGGCGAAAAGACTGCAGTTGTAAGCGGAAAGAACGTTATGGGGTTAATTATCCCCAATGTGGAAATTGATACAAGCAAGTCCTCCCCTTCTGAAACAGAAATCCTTACGATACCAACATCGGTTTACGACGCTAAAAATATCTACTCCAAGCTGCTAACGGCAATCTTGGAGGTATCAGAGAGGGAGATGGTAATAAGAAAGGTTTTAAAGGAGATCTACAAGCTCAACCGCAGGACCAACGCCCTCGAGAATTATATAATTCCTGCCTGGGAATCAAAGGTCAAGTACATAAAGCAGAGCCTTGACGATATGGAGAGAGATAGACTGATCTCCATAAAATTCATAAAGAATCTCATTTCATAATATGGCGCAGCTAGACAATCTTCAGAAGATAAAGAGGGCAGAGGAAGAGTCCAATGAAAGGATAGAGCTTGCTAACAAAAAAGGCGAGGAAATGCTTAAAGAGGCGCAGGCGAAATCACTCCAGATAGTTGCGAAAGCAAGGCAGCAGGCAAGTGCCCTAAGGGAAAGCGCGCTAAAGGATCTGGATGCCTCCACAAAAAAACTAGAAGACAAGCTGCTGGATGAAGCTCGCTCCAAGGCCGCACGAATAAAGCCATTAGACAAAAAAGATCTTCTGGTTATATTTGAAAGTGTCCTAAAGGAGGAATTCAAGATATGATGCTGATGCCCAGCAAGATGGTCAGGATCAGGTTCACGATACCAAAAGCCTGCTATGATGAGACCGTGACATTCCTGGGGGAATCTTCTATCATGCAGCTGGAGGAGCTTCCAGACAAAGTAAAAGAGATGTTTTTGGATTATAATGTAGATGATTATGAAAAAATAAATTCCTACCTGCAGCGCATGCGCAGCCTAAGATCAATTCTGCCTGCCGCAAAAAGCGGCACTGTGCAGGAATTTAAGAGCAATAGACAGGCATTCAGGTCAGCAGATAGCATAAAGATAGATGAAACCGTCGCCAAGATAAAGAAGGAGCAGGAAGAGATACTATCAGAGATAAAGGATGCACGCTCGGAGCTAGAAATTATAAGGACTGTATCAGACTTGAGAGGAAACCTTAATGTACTAAATACATCTTACACGGACTCCTTCATTGCGACTGGCAGTAGATTCGATGATTTCGCAAGCTACATAAAGGGGAAGACTGACGCAGACACAATAAAGCTATCAAAATGCGGGATCGTGACGGTGCCAAAAGCAAGTGAAGGCCAGCTTGCCGGCGCAGCAAGCGCCTACGGCATAAGCTTGAACAAACTACCTGTTTTCCACGGAGATGCTGCATCAGAATCGACCAGGATAAAAAAGAGGATAAAGCATTTGGAGATCTCAAACAGAAATGCACAGAAAAGGCTGGCATCCATATCAAAGGAATATTATAACAAAATATCTGCGCTTGAGGAATATCTCGATATAGAGGCACAGAAAGCCTCGCTAGTCACCAGAGTAAAGGGCAGTGAGTACCTTGTGATCTTAGAAGGCTGGATGGAGCAAAAAAACCTGGACAGGGTCAAAGAAAGGCTAAATAAGATTTCCAAGGGCGCATTTCTCGCCGAAGAGATTGAGAACGCTGGACTAGCACCGACTCAGATGCAGAACCCAGTCACTTTTAAGCTGTATGAGTTCTTCATAAAGTTCTACTCACTTCCAAAAAGCAATGAGATAGATCCTACCATCCTTTTTGGTATAGCTTTCCCGATATTCTTCGGCTTCATGGTTGGAGACTTTGGTTACGGCGCGATAATGCTTGGACTGGCTCTGTGGCTTGTACACAGAATAAACCATCCGCCAAAAAGAAGCAGGATTCCTAGAAGCATAAGCCGGTTCATAAGAACTATAATGAGCAAGAGAAGCCTGCTGATGATCGCCAAAGTTATAATACCGGGATCAATAATAGCAATGTTCTTGGGTGTGATATTCAACAAATACTTGGGCTTTTCACTGCCTTATCCTACATTGTTCAACCTGACAGAGAACGTTGGAACGCTACTACTCATCTCCGGATGGATCGGAGTCGGTATGGTTTCATTCGGTTTTTTCCTTGGAGCACTCAACAAGCTTTACGTCAAAGATATAAAAGGTATGATCGGGCGAATAGGCTGGATACTTGCGGCTTGGGGCATAGTTATACTGGGCCTGGCTGTGCTAAACAAAGAGAGCATTGGCCCCTCAAACATCTCTGCGTTGGCAAGCTATGCGCTGCTGATAGTTGGCATCGGCCTGATTCTAAAATCAGAAGGTGGCCAGGCGCTGATGGAGGTGCCTTCTGTCGTCAGTCATATGCTGTCGTACACTAGGCTTGTCGGGATACTGCTGGCATCGGTGATATTAGCACAGGTTATAAACCTGATATTTGTGTCCAGCCTTAGCAGTTCAATTTTCGTGATATTCGCTGGGGTAGCTATACTGGTATTGGGCCAGATTTTCAATATAGTAATAGCACTGTTCGAAGCTGGGATACAAGGGGCAAGGCTGATATATGTAGAATTTTTCTCAAAGTTCCTGAGCGGAAATGGGAACCAGTTCAACCCGTTCAGGATCAAGCGTCACGCCTTCCAGCAGGAAAATTCATCAAAGGCAGCACCAACCACGCCGAAATAATATATAAATCCGCAGCCAGAGTACATAAAATATGAGATTCTACGAGCTAAGCGAGTATTTCTCAAAGCTTGAGAGTACCACAAAAAGACTGGAGATGTTCGATATACTATCGGAGGCTTTCTCCAAGTCAAGCGGCGATGAAATCGCAAAGGTTGTCTATTTAATGGAGGGGGAGCTTCTCCCTGCGTTCTTTGGGGTGCAATTCGGAGTAGCCGACAAAATGGTAGAGAAAGCAATAGCCGAAGCCTACGGCCCAGATACCAAAAAAGTAGAATCTGAGTACAAAAAGTTGGGGGATCTCGGTAAGGTCGCAGAGAATGAGAACAAAAACGGCAGCGGCTCTAGTCTTACAGTATCAGAGGTGTACAATGAACTGTTTTCAATAACAAAAATATCTGGTGAAGGCAGTGTGGAAGCGAAGATAACTGCCTTGTCAAATATCTTCAAAAAAGCATCCAAGCTTGAGTCTAGGTACATAGCGAGATTTGTCCTTGGGAGATTAAGACTCGGAGTCGGCGAGGCAACAATAATGGAGGCACTTTCAAAGGCGAAGACGGGCAAACGCGAATTTAAGAAGGAACTCGAGAAAGCATTCAATTTCTGCTCTGATTTGGGATACGTGGCAGAGGTTTTCTACAAAAACGGTGAGGAAAGCATAAAAAGATTTAAAGTCCAGGTAATGAGGCCTATCCGACCGGCCCTTGCAGAAAGGCTCAGCTCTGCAAAGGAAATAATAGAGAAACTAGGCAAATGCGCCCTCGACCAGAAATTCGACGGCTTTAGGGCACAGGTTCATAAAAAAGGAAGCGAAGTGAAAGTCTTTTCCAGGAACTTAGAGGACATAACAAACTTCATGCCTGAGATAGTAGCAGAAATAAGAAAAATAAAGCATGACAGGATAATATTCGACAGTGAATCATTGACGTATGATGAGGATACAAACACGCTTTACCCCTTCCAGATAACCATACAGAGAAAAAGAAAGCACAATGTCCTTGAAACATCGGAGAAATACCCGCTTAGGCTATTTGTATTCGATATAATGCTTTTGGATGACGAAAGCCTTGTGGACAAGCCATACATAGAGCGTAGGAAGATAATAGAGAAGCTGTTTCCAGAGGATGCAATAATATCCAGATCGAAGATAATAATAACCGACAGCGAGAAAGAATTTGAAAAATTCTTTGATGATACAGTAAGCAGCGGCCTTGAAGGAGTCGTGGCTAAAAGACTTGACGGACACTACGCTGCAGGCGCAAGGAACTTCAACTGGATAAAGATCAAAAGATCGTACAAATCAAGACTGAATGATACCATTGATCTGGTGATACTAGGCTACTTCAAAGGCAGAGGAGCAAGAGCAGACCTTGGCATTGGAGCTGTTTTGGCGGGAGTATACGACGATAAAGACGACAGCTTTAAGACAATCTCTAAAGTGGGTTCAGGCTTTTCAGAAGAACAGTTCAGATCTCTAAAGAAAATGCTTGATGATATAAAGGTAGACCATAAGCCTGCCCGGGTGGATTCAATAATGGTGCCAGATATCTGGGCCGAGCCTAAGTATGTTATAACCGTGAAAGCGGATGAGATAACTCGTAGCCCTATGCACACCGCCGGAATGGAAAATGAAGTCGGGTACGCTTTGAGGTTCCCACGTGCCGTTTCATTTATAAGGGAAGACAAGAACGCGAACGATGCCAACACGGTAAAAGAAATAGAAGAGATGTTCAAGGAACAGAAGAATCTAAAAGTAAGCTAAGTAGATTAAAAACCATCAGATTATTTGTAGTTGCTGGTGAAGAAGGCCCCATCATCAACTAAATTAAACCCATGGCCACTGTAATCTTTCAAAGTCCCATTAAGTGGCCAAAATGCAACCAATCCATTCGAAATAAGCGGGCCGCCGGTTATACCTTCATTATAAATACTCATTAATTCCGGGGCAGATAGGGAAGAGTTATAAAGCTGCAAGTCAGTCAGATCTCCTATTAATCCAAAATCGGAGCAGTAGAAGGAGGCGCCAACTACTATGTATCCATTACTAGATCTTGAATTACCAGAGTCACCAACAACTGACTGAGTCGATCCTAGCTGAAAAAGACCATAAGTACTATTTATAGACGCGGCAAAGAAGTACCAGCTGTTATTGAAAACGTTTACGGAGAAAGAATTTGAGTGTATATCATTATAACAAGTATGTATTACTTCTTGCGGTGACGGTGGAGTAAATATGAACGCAGCATAACGACCATAGAGACCAAAGGAAAATAGCCCATCCGCCATCCATTGACCTGTATCCCCCGGTCCATTCTCTTTTGGCATCTTGACCCAGCCAGTTATTGTAAATGTGAAGTTATTTACGTTTGCTAAACCAGTAGAAGCCGGCAGAGTATAAGACATGTAGCTATTGTCGTTAGATGCTGATGCTGAGATATTATATGGAGCTGCAAAGCTAGCAACAAATGGTTGTAATATTGTAGAAGTAGTAGTCCCTGCTACTGTTCCAGTGGATTGATAAGGCCCAGAGAAAACCTGGCCGGGCTCTGTGTAGTTTACCGTCACGGCCAGAGAATAGCGCGAGCCCGCTGCCGGACAGACGTTTGGAACTGAGAATATATAACTCGAAGTAGGCTGGATTATCGGATTTGGGTCCACGGTTGAATTTGGCTTGAATGTGGATATTTGACCGGTGGAGGATTTTGCTGTGACGCTGGTGATATTTATTAGGTAACCCGTCGAGTCACCTAAACTTATCCTCAATACCCCGTTGGCTGTGCACTCTCCCGTTACACTGCCTAAATTGGAGAAACCGGTTACTGTTGAGGACAATGAGGATGCCGGAGAAAATATCCCTAGACTGTACAATACACCTGCGACTATCACAATGACCAGTATAGCCCAGCCATACGTCATCATGTACTCTAATGCTGATTGCGACTTTATTGACATACCTGACCTCTTCAATTGGGTTATTACAATTATACAGATTTATTCTATTTAAGACTAATAGCGGAGTCTACTCATTTTATTATGGGATTAGGTATCTCCTGCTCGGGGTTGGCATTTATGAACAGTATGCTGCTTACACCCGATGTAAGCTCAAGGGAAGTAAACGAGCCACCATAAATAGCAAGAAGCGGATCCTGGTTTGAGTTTGAAATTGGGAAAGTCGAACCGCCACAGATTATAGGGGCGCACATTATGCTACCGTTCTTTATGTATCCACTTTTCACTGCAGGGACGATGTTTTTGCACTGCTGTGATAGTATTGAAAGGCCCGATGAAACGCTTGATATCGGATCGGCCGAAAAGTTAATCTGGTATTCAACCGCCACACCATTTACGGAAATAACCTGTACGGTTACATTGGAGACGTTAGCCTCACAAGGCGATGTTATGCTACTAGAATGGAACTGCGGGGTTATTGAATAAGCCCTCTCACAGTTAGCCAGGCCATTGAAATAAACGTTCACTTCGGAGGATGAATTCGCATATTGTATTAAGGAGAAAGTGTACTGTGTAACGTTTATAGGGGTGGCAGACACCAGTACAAGACTAAGGCTGCCGGATGAGGTATTGGCTTCTATCGCTGGAACTGCCAGCTTATTGATTGGAGAAGACGCAGAGAGCTCTGCTGTCGGAGGATTATTCGGGCCCAAGACAAAGTAAGATACACCTGATATTTTCTGAGAGTAATAGTATTGATTGCCTGAGGAGATCCCAAGACCAGATGGATTGCTGACTGTGGCGTAACAGAGGTCATAGTTATTTTCCAGGTTTGTACTCACAGGCGTGCTATTTGAGAAAATTGATGGGTTTGCAGACAAAACCTGATTACACGACGGAGAATCGTAAATTTGGAAAATAAGTGCTGTGGGAGTGTTGAAATTGATGTTTGACATTGTCTGCGGCGCAGTACATGCGCTTTGGGCGGACGAAGTGAATGAGTTATAGAAATCTGCAGACGTTTTCACTGATATGAAAGGAAGCAGCACATATATTATAACCACTATGAGTATTATGGCTATCATTACAACCATCCCTATCATCTCGAGCGTATAAGTTACTCCCATATCAACCAATCGAGAAGCTACACACTATCGACGCGCCACCGTGATAGACGCAGCTTTGGTATGAAATTTGGCCTGGATTGCCGTATAGGAAGGCCATTGGGTTGGAATAGCATCCATTCGTTGTGCCTGCGCATGAGGGACCGCTAACGCTTATGAAATAGGTGCTGTTACCGCTGGCTATAGGGACGCACTGCAAGCTAGTAATGTACGCGGATGGAGTAGACGTGCCATAAGCTGTTACTGCGTTGAAAAACTCATCACATGACTGGCCCAGTGTTGTGGCGATATCTGCTGGGTTTTCATAATAAGACAGTGTTCCAGCTGATCCATTTATTCCTGCCGCAAGATCTGAGGACGGCGAGTTAAGCTGTGCAAAGTTTGTAAACCAGTATGGAAACGAAGCGCCGCCCGGAGTGGAAGGCAGGTAATTCCAGACTGAATCCTGCTTTATCGCGGAGGGATTATAACTGCCTGAGCACAGAAAGTACTCTCCAGCGAGAGAATTCGGGTTCTGCGGCAGGCTAAGCACGGTTATTCTCGAAAGCTGATCAAGATAGCTTATGCACTGGCTATTGCCGTAAAATTGCGCCATGAACTGGTCATTCGACAGCGATGGTGAAGCCGGCGCAACCACAAGCGACGACCCGCTCTTGATTGCCAGACTGACCTGCTCAACGTAGGCGGAAAGGCTCTGCGCTACAGCCTTTACTGAGTGCACACCATATATGAAGATATAAGCTACTATTATGACGACAGGAATCAACACAATTATTGTTATGATTATGCCCAGCAAGGCGGTCACGCCTTTCCTGTTTACCATTATCTTATATAGAAAATGGGCTTATTTATTCCTTGCCCACTTGAACTTTCTCTGGTCTTTCTTCATTATCATGTAGGTCATGCACCTTCTGCTACAGAAATTATAGACTGTACCGTCGTTCTTCGCGTACATTATCCCAGTGCCACGCCTTATCTCAGAACCACAAAAGCTGCATTTCATATCTACTTTATCGGAAGAGCCTCCATCTCAGTCTCCCTAAGAACTAGTATGTCTCCTACCACCGTTGGACCTCTAACGTTCCTTCTTATTATCTTGTCCTTGTCAAACCCCGAGAGGACCTTGCACTTCACTTGCGTGACTTCGCCAGCTACGCCCTGTCTGCCTACAATCTCGATTACCTCGGCTGGAAAACCTTCCGGGTTCTGAGGCTGAGTTTTTGTAGTCTGCTTGCTGGGAGAGTCCCTCTTTGGTTTGTTCTGTTGCTGCATAAAATCACTTTAGCTTGCTTATGAGCTCCTCGAGTGCGTGGGCCTCTTCACCTGCATTTGTTATAGCTATGGCGGCAGAGCCGACACTCATTCCCGCGGCTTTTCCGAGCTCAATCCTGCTTTTCACCTGTATGGAAGGAACTCCTTTATCCTTCGACAGAAGCGGCAAGTGCATTATTATCTCCTTTGGCGAAACATCTGCTGCATACACCACCAGCTTGGCCTGAGACCTCTCAAGCGCCTTTGTTACTTCATTCACGCCCTTCTTGAATGAACCGCCCTTGGCCCTTATTTTTTCAAGCAAAGAATAGACCTGTGAATCCAGATCCTTTTCAACTTTCGCTTCATCTACCATATCAGCTACCTCCTCCAATTTTATATTATAGTATCTAAATATCCAAGACTTTATAAGCTTTATTTTATACCAGCGAAAGAGTTAAATACTTCAAATCTGACTTAATGAGTTAGGTAAATATGCAGAAGGCCAGAATAAAACTCACTTCGACGGATGCGGACAAACTTGAAAATGTCTGCGATGATATAGTCGACATATCGAAAAAACTAGGCACAACGATATCCGGCCCAATACCGCTTCCTACCAAAAAGATAAAGGTAACCACGCGAAGGTCGCCGTGCGGGTCCGGCAGAGAGAGCTACGAAACTTGGGAGATAAGGCTTCACAAAAAGATAATAGACATGCAGGCTGACCCAAAGGCGCTGCACTTGATAATGAAAACATCAGTTCCAAAGGAAGTAAATATAGAGATGGAGCTAATGGAGTGATTCTTAAGATTTATTAACACGGATTGACATCCATTTTAATGGACGCAATAAGAGAAGCAGGGGAAAAGCTTATTATAAGCGTTGTTATTCTGGGCTTTATAGTGACAGCACTATCGAGCTTTATAGCCAGCACCAGCAACGCTTCTATATATACTGGGTTTTCCACGATCGTAATCGATTTGGAGACGTTCCACTTCAGCGCAGAGTACGGATTCCTGCTACTGTTTCTATCGCTTTTCATTGGAGTGTTTGCGGTTTATCTCTTTGAGTTTTTAGTGTCGTTCATCAGAAAAGAATTTGGAGGTGTGATTTATATGGCTCAGACAATTAAGTTCAGGAACCACTACATAGTATGCGGTGGCGGCAGGATAGGCGAGAGGGTTGCAGCAAACCTAAAAGAAAGGGGCAAAAAAGTCCTCATTGTCGAGAATCAAGAGAACAGGGCGATTGAACTGAAGAAGCTCGGCTTCAACGTACTGAAGGAGAATGCTCTTGAGGAGAAGACATACAAGCTTGCGAACATAGGTAAAGCGAAGGCTGTTTTCGCTGCACTCGGCCAGGATGTGGACAATTTCCTTGTGGTCCTCAATGCAAGAAGCCTGGCGCACGACATAAGGATAATAACAAGATGCAACTCAGTCAACAATATAATTAAATTCAAGGAATTGGGAGCAAATGATGTTGTGTTGCCGGAAATCGTCGGCGCGGACAGGATGATATACCTACTCGAGAAGAAAACCAAATAATGGACAGAAAACACTGGTTCAGGGAGCTTTCGCTCCTGATAGAAAGAGCACCGATAGAGATATTCATATTTGAGGTGCTGATCATAATTATACTAATCCAGTCAGCAGTGCTCCTTTTAGAGATAATATTTGGCGTCTTTATAACAGGGGTATTGGCAGAATCGGCGAAACTAGTGGTTAGAGAGAAAAGACCAAAAAATGCGGCTGAAAGAAAGATATACAGCAGGACCTTCAGACTCAACAGGAGAAGCTTTCCATCCGCTCATACTGCGATTGCAATGTTCTTCCCGGGGCTGCTTTTTGGTACCTTCTTGTTTATACCGACGCTTGTATTTGGTGTGTTCGTAGGGTATACACGCCTTTATCTGAAGGACCACTTCCCGCGGGATGTTGTGGCTGGCGGAGCCATAGGCCTGATCATAGGCTATCTTATGCCGATGGCCTTCATAGCTTTAAGGCACATGATTTGACTCCAAAAGCAGAGAATTAAAATTTTAAATTGTGGAGTTCATATTAATATTGACGGTGCCTCATAATTTTGTATATGAAAAACGATTACGATGAAGTGATTTCCTCTTTTGTGAATAGAAAGTTAAAAGAGCAGATCAAGAGGGCAGTGGCCCTTAAGAAGTCGTCGATAATCGTAGACTTTAAGGATGTAGACGATTTCTCCCCGGAGTTGGGAGACTATCTGATAAAAAGTCCGGAAGAGGCGGTAGAATCGATAAAATACTTCATAAACGAGACAGAAATTCCCTTCAGGGGGACCGGGCTTGAGGTCAGGGTAAAAAACCTGCCGAGCACTGCCCAGATCCTTATAAGTGAGATCAGGAGCAAGCATATAGGAAAACTTATACAGACCACAGGGTTGATAAAAGTAGCTGTCAGCGTCAAACCTGTCGCAAAATCAATAGACTTTGAATGCCAAAGCTGCGGACACGTTATAAAGGTAGAACAGAAGGAAAGGACAACCAAGCAGCCAGCAATATGCCCAAACTGCGGCAAAAAAGGACATTTCAAGGTAATAAACAAGGAGCTAATTGACACCCAGAAGATAATACTGGAAGAAGCACCCGAAGACCTTGTCGGCGGGGCACAGCCTGAGCACATAAATGTCATACTAAAGGGGGATTTAGTGGACCCGAAATTTGAGAAAAACATAATACCTGGCAACAAAGTGGTGGTCTCTGGCATTGTCAACGAGGAACCTATAATATATCCGAGCGGAAAGAAGTCTAACACCTCGGATGTGTTTATATCCGCCTCATACATCGAAGCGCTGGAGCAGGGATACGAAGAGATAGAAATATCCAAAGAAGAAGAGATGATAATAAAAGAACTTGCAAGCGACAAGCTCATCTACAGCAAATTTCGCGGCTCTATAGCCCCAAACATATTCGGCTATGACTACATAAAGGACGCGGTGGTCCTCCAGCTTTTTGGTGGAGTCAGGAAGGAATCCGGCGACAAATCAAGCGCAATAAGGGGGGACCTGCACATACTACTGGTCGGAGACCCCGGAGTTTCGAAAAGTACACTCCTGAAGTATGTAAGCACAATAGCTCCAAAGGCCAGGTACGTCACCGGAACCGGGTCAAGCGCTGCTGGGCTTACTGCAACAATACTGAAAGATGAAGCGACAAGAAGCTACATACTCGAAGCAGGCGCCATGCCTTTGACAAACAAGGGTCTTCTGGCGATAGACGAGATAGACAAGATGAACAAGGAAGACAGGGTTGCGCTGCACGAGGCGCTTGAGCAGCAGACAATAACGATTTCAAAAGCCAATATACATGCAACGCTGTCAGCACAGACAAGCGTACTTGCAGCTGCAAATCCAAAGCTTGGTAGATTCAATGCCTTTGATGTGATAGCAGCACAGATAGAGCTGCCGCCAACACTGATAAACAGGTTTGATCTAATATTTATAATGAGGGACAGGCCCAACGAAGAAAACGACAAAAGGATAGCCAAAAGGATCCTAGAAGCGAATAAAGACATAAACAAGAACAAGCCAGAGATACCAACGACAATAATGAAGAAGTATATAGCTTACGCAAAGCAGAACGTAAAGCCGACGCTGTCAGAAGAGGCGATGAAAGTTATAGAAGACTTTTACCTCAAGCTTAGATCGCAGTATTCCACTGAAGGAGAGGAAGTAAAGCCGATACCAATATCCGCTAGGCAACTGGAAGCGCTTGTCAGGATGACGGAGGCTTCGGCTAAAGTGAGGCTATCTGATATGGCAGTTATTGAGGATGCGAAACGCGCAGTGGACTTGATGATGTCCTACCTTGGTGAAGTAGGGGTGGACAAAAGCACTGGCGAGCTTGACATAGACAGGGTCATAACGGGTATCTCATCCTCGCAGAGGGGCATGATACTATCGGTCAAATCAATAATAAAAACAGAGATAGAGGCGCTGCCAAGCGGAGCGATGCTGCCAATAACAAAAGTCTATGAGGACGCGGAGAAAAGTGGTGTAGACAAGGATAAAGTCGACACTGCGATATCGGTATTGAAGAGGGAGGGTGAAATATTCGAGCCTAAATTCGGATTCATAAAGCTGGTATGATATGGATTTCACCTTTTTCCTGCTCCCACTATCGGTAATACAAGACGGTAAAAAGGCAGCTGATGACGACGGAAATTTCCTTGAGCTGGGAAGCAGCAAGATATACCGCTTACACATCATTGGATCGGTCTACACTATGGAGACTAATGAGGAGACCGGCAGCGGCTACCTGGTAGTTGATGACACTTTCTCATCGATCCTGGTCCATTTTCAGAAGCAGTCATTCCAGTCGATTGAAAACGTAAACAAAGGCGATTTTATAGAGGTGCTGGGCACGATTGACGTCTACAACGACTCAATAACGCTGTCCTTGAACAACCTTGCACCAATAAGTTTAAGTAGATACTGTTACAATAAGATACAGAGCATAGTAAATTTAGGGGTAATAAATGGAAGAAAACTATGATGATCTTGTTAGTAAGATACTGAAGGAGAGGAAAACTGGCAGCGGCAACAGGTTTGAGCCTCCGGACATAGATGTTTTTCAAGTAGGCCAGAAAACCGTTGTAAACGTGGAGAAATTCGCCAAGTACATAAACAGGCCGGTTGTACATATATCAAAGTTCCTAATGCACGAGCTCACTGCGCCTGGCCAGGTCGATGAAACGGGGAAAATAACGCTCGGAGGCAGGTTCTCCAAAAGGGTAGTGATGGAGAAGATGGACCATTACGTCAAGGAATATGTTATATGCAAGCAGTGTGGATCACCAGACACGCAGATGAGGAAAGTTGACAAGAACTTCTTTATAAAATGTCTAGGCTGTGGAGCGGAGTACCCTGTTGGAAGGCTGAAGTGATATGGGGAAGTTCACAATGAAGAAACATACGGACACGGCTGGCAGGGAGGTGCTGGCAGTGAGCGACTCCGACCTTGTCGGCAAAACACTCTACGATGATGACAAAGAGATAGAGTTTTTGGTTTCACGCGAGTTCTATGCTGAGGAGGAGCTAGACGAACAGGATGTGATTTCAGCGCTGTCTTCTTCCGGGAACATAAACCTTATAGGCAATGAAATAGTTGACATAGCAATAAAAGAAAAGATAGTCGATGAGGACGCTGTAATAGATATAGGAGGAACAAAGCATGCACAGGTATACAGGATTTAGGGAGCTGGATTTATGACGGGAGCGCCGTACTTTAGATACCCAAAGAAGGATGAAGTTGTGGGGTACATCATGCAGCTGCTCGGATTCGGCAGGATGTATGTGAAATGCTCCGACGGTAAGATAAGGCTGTGCCAGGTAAAGGGGAGTCTGAGCAGGTATCTCTGGATAAGCGAAGGAGATCTTGTTCTAGTAAAGCCATGGGAAGTGGAAAAAGACAAAAAGGGCGATGTGCTCTACAAGTATGACCGAGGCAGCTGGGCTGACCTTAAAGCAAAAGGATTCTTTGATGACGGCATCTTCAGCAGCTAGCGCTGCGTCGCTGACATTATACCTGTGGAAACCAAAAGAGAGTATTCTGGTAGGTTTTGCGTGTAGTTGACCGTTCCAATGTAGGACATTACGATTGAAAAAGGCAGAATTAGGCTGCCTTTGTTACATGAAGGACTAGAGTAATAGAAGCTGCGGCTGCTGCCAGCTGGAACGACGGCACCCTGCGGCACAGCAAGGTCCACTTTGGTGCCATTGTAAAGCTTAAGCGTTGCCGAGTAGATTCCTATCTGTGAGCTTGTCGGGTTGACAACATCCATCTGTGAACCGGCGACAGAGCAATTGAAGCTGATAGATGGGAGCTGTGAATGGACACTTGTCTCCAGCAGGCCAGATGAATATCCTATAACAACAAATAGCAATGACAGTATAAGAATGAATATCACTACTAACAGTATTACCCCGCCGACAGCTTCAAACTTTCGGTTTTTGCTGGCCATGAGCATTAAGATCAGACGTTAGCTGAGATTTCAGACACTTCATCGCTTAGAGCATCGATTGCCTCGGACATTATCTCCTTAGGCTCGAGCTGGCCCCAGCTTTCAACGACAAAAACAACCTTATCCGGATCGGACGATATTTTTATTACATCCTCCCCGGCAAAATCCTCGCACGCTTTGCACAATATGCATTCCTGTAGCTTACCTTTCTTAACTGACAGAGAGTCTCCCGAGCCTTCTAGTATGTTGACTGGACACAAGGCGGCTATTTTTGATGCGTTCTTGACGCTACCGCTCTTTATTGAGATCTGAGGATAAAAATGGTAAAACGCGTGACCAGGGCTGAATTTTGCATGCTCGGAGCCATTGCCAAAAACTGCCTTCGCTTCAAGCTCTACAGCCTCTCCCTCCCTAAGGTTTATTATTAGCATGTCGCCGTAAACCGGTATTACATCCTTGTCTGATGGGACAAGATCCGAGGCGTGAACCGCTTTTGGCCCCATCTCCTTAAGCTTGAAAGTGAACTCCTTCTTGCTTTTCTTCAGCTCCGGAAAAGTCTTTAAAGGTATCAGTCCAAGCCTAGACGCAAGCACTTCGTCGTACATTGTACTGGTATTCTTGTACACAGTGACATCTTCTATTGCGAGAGTTTCCACGCTGTTTATTATAGCCCTTCTTAGGGCATTAACAAGCGACAGCTTGAAGCCAGACAGCACGAATGATACTTTGCCATTCTCTTGCTTGATAATAGAAGCTTCCATTTACATCCTCCTCCCTCTTCTTCCACCTGCCCTCTTGCAGCCGTCATGTGGCACAGGAGTCACGTTTTCTATGCTTAGAATCCTTATGCCGGAGCGCTCGAGTGCCTTTATCGCAGACCTTGCGCCAGGCCCAACGGTCTTGGATTTTATACCGCCGACTGCTCTCACCTTTATATAGACGGACCTTATGCCTTTTGCTGAGATATCCTCTGCAACTTTCTTTGCTGCGTCCATTGCAGCACGCGGGGACGAACCGAGCCTGTCGGCCTTGACTTGCGATCCGCCAGTTTTTATCGAAAATGTATGCGCATTGCTTGCGTCAGTTACGTGGATTATAGTATTGTTCATCGTCGCATATATGTGAGCTATTCCAACGTGTTCTTTTTCCATGATCATTCAGCCTTTTTTCCGTGTATCGGGTGTGTCGGAGATAACAAAGGGGATTTCTCAGAGTATGAAATCTGATCCTCTTCATCTTTCTTCACCGGATAAGTTGGAGAGTCTATCGATTTTCCGGCAACGACTATGTGCCTGTGGGTTATGATCTGCCTTGCTTCCCTGATGCTCCTGGCCATACCCTTCTTTAGTACTATCGTTTGAAGCCTCCTATCCATGAGATTTTCGAGCGATAAGCTCAGCACATCGTCCACACTCGCATCCTCTTTAACAAGGCCCATCGAATTCAGCTTCCTGATAAACTCTTTTTCCTCCTCGAGTCCCTCATTCAGTGCCTTTAGCCCAACAAGGTCTCTTGCGCGCTTCCTTATGCTCCTTAAGTCGTACTCGACTTTCCACAGTTCCTTCTTGTTCTTGAATCCATACTTTGACTTTAGCTCATAGTCCCTTTTGATCCTGGGCTTATCCCATATCTTCAATGGTGGCTTGTACTTTTTTGATGGTCTCTTGCTAGTTCCCATATCACTTACCTGCTCCCGCCGCCGGTTTTTGCTGCTGCTGGGCAGTCTTCTTCGTAACACCCAATGATCTTCCAACACGGCCTTTGAAGTTAGCACCTCTTGATTTCACTCTCTGTCCACGGAGCTTGTAGCTGAAAGAATGCCTGTAGCCTCTGTACGATCTGCTGTCCTTCAAAGCTTGAATGTGCATTGCCATCCTCGACCTAAGATCAGTGCTTATAAAATGGTAATCCGAACCTGTTGTTTCGTCTCTTCTCCAGTTCAGGGCCCAGCTGGGTATACCGAATTTCATTGGATTTTTAAGCGCATCCTTGAGCTTTTCCATCGACGGCCCGTCTATGTCCTGTAAATGCTTGCTACCGTCTATGTTCAGGACTTTTAGAATTGCGTTTGAATACGAGAAGCCCACTCCCTTTATTTCCCTAAGGGCATCGCTGACCTTCTTATTGCCGTCTATGTCCGTGTCGGCTATCCTTATTATCTTGCGATCCTGGGGCTGCTGTTTCTGCTGCTGCCTCTGGGCCTTACCACTTGTTTTTTCCACCTGCATATTTGTTTAGGATATCAATTTGGCTATTTAAATGTTAGTGATAGCATCAACTTATTTTCTCTCTTTTACGAGATACTCATAAGACGCACCAGTGATTATCTTCCGTGTTCTGGATGGGAACGGGATTTGCCGCTGGCCTATGGACGCTATCACCTTATATAGGCTTTGCATGCTTTAAAAAGCTTTACTGCGCCCTAAGAAATTGACACTTACCCCTCAGGAGCGAGATAAATTAATAATGAAGTGGTATCTGTTTTTCGATTCTGATTTAGAGCTATTTAAACTGAAAACAAAAAACCTAACGCCACATCATTAATCGGGCAGAAAGACAAATTCAGCACTTGGGGCAGGCTCCACACTGCCTACAGCCGACCATACTTCCGTAACGCTTTTGTCGACCTTATTTTTTGCACCGTTTTCCCTGCCGAATGCTGTAATCTCCGTCAGAACGAGATGTTTTACGCTCTTTGAGTGGACCGCATCTGGACTAAAATAGTGGTATACATTATCATAGGGCCTGCCATCTCTTGGGTACACAAGAAGGTAACTGTGGGCCATCCTTTTATACAGGCTGTTCACGAGTACCTCCAAGTTCTCACTGTCGTTAAGCCTATCAAGGCCGATATACTCGACTCCGCTCAGCAGATAATTAGTGAACCGTATAGAAGCACCAAGATCAAACTTCAGAGATTTATGCAGGGAATCCACCCCCTGTATGGGCCGGCATAAGTTTGTTAGAAGACCCAGCTCAAGATAACTTATGCGATCCATAATATCTGTTAAGAGGGGATTTTATATTTATATTTTAGTGGTTGTGGAACTGGACAAAAACTTAAATAGTATGAGGCATATAACGTAGAATGGAATTAAATAAGCAGACAGATGATTTTCCAGAAAGCTTCTATGCAATGGTTGAAATCCCAGCTGGCAGCAATTGCAAATATGAATACAAAGAGGACATGGAGGCGATAGTGCTTGACAGGGTCCTTTTCACCTCTATGGTCTATCCAGTCAATTACGGGTTTATACTGCAGACGAAGGGCAAGGACGGAGACCCTCTCGATGTCCTAGTTGTGTCCTCAGTTTCTATATCTCCAGGGATTTTGGTCAAATGCAGAGCAATTGGCATAGCAGAGATGAGTGATGAAGAAGGCGAAGACAATAAAGTCATTGCCGTGCCAATAGACAAAGTGGATCCTGCCTCATCGGCAATCAAGACGTCCGATGACCTTACTCCCTACTTTAAGGACAAAATAAAACATTTCTTCGAGCACTACAAGGAACTTGAGAAGGGCAAATTCATGAAGTTCCACGGCTTTAAAGGGAAAGATGAAGCCCTCAAACAGATAAAGGAAGCCAGAGTTTAACCATTCTACTTCTGACTTGCACAATCAGAAGTTGGAGCCTTCATTCTTGATGATTTTGGCCATGTCAATTACTGCGTCCTTAAGGTAGCCTCTTGCGATAGAGTCCTCTAAAACATCAATTGCGTTAAACTCATTTTTCCTTAGACCGCCTACCGACGCGAGCAGCCCCATAACCCCTGCAAGTGTCACGTACGGTAGATATGCGCCCAAAGCCGGGGCGTTATTGAATGCAATGTAATAACCGAGCATGGACGACGCAACGGCCGCAGTCAAAATACTATATTTCTTTGATGACTTGTCTTTGCCCGGGTTGTTTTGCAGATAGCGATTTTGCAGGTTTCTGAAAAGCCTTCTGTTTGCATCACTGCTCTCCTGGATATAGTTGACTACATTCTTGAGACTCTCATCTTTGCCTATGCTCTCCAGCTGCTCGTTAAACTTATCCAAAACTTCTTCTAATGACATAAAATTAGATGAATATAACTAGTATATAAAGTTTTTCACCCCTTTAAAGTCATTTTAAACTCTATTTAAATATTTGTATTTTTATAGAACTTTAATAACCTTTCCTTCAGATTATCATTGGATAATATATAGGCAACTGCATCACGTATATAATTTTCCCTCCTTCTATCTATCAACTTGTCCACTCCCCAGAATGACAACATGGACAGGGTTATTGAACCGAGTGTCCCCAACAGTGACAAGCCGCCTTGAATCACGTATGCACCAGCCAAAGAACCGAAGTAAACGCCAGTCGGCACGAAATAGATACGCCTGTTGGCATAAGCACGTAAACCCTTCTTCGCAGCATCGTAGGAGCTCTTTGTATATACACGTCCAAGATATGAGAGAAAGGATCTCATGGCATTTGAGTTTTCTTCCATGTAATTGACAATTGGCAGCATCTTCTCATCTTCTTTCAATCTGTCTAACCCTTTGTTAAGATCGCCTATGATGTTATCCAGTGTACTCTTCATAAATATATTAATCCAAATTAGAATTTAAGTTTTTTGCAGTCGGAAAAACGTTAAATAGATTGGGTGCAATCATGTCAATTATCAGCCCCGTAGTCTAGTGGTCAAGGATAGCGCGCTCTGGACGCGTTGACATCGGTTCAAATCCGATCGGGGCTACTTTTTATAAGAGATAATGTATGATAGAAATAGAGTTAAAATTCAAGATAGAGGAAAACCAAATAAATTCTATCTTGGAAAATCTACAAAGAATAGGATTCTCATTTGGTCATAGTAGATTTTATGAAAAAACAGTAATGTTTGATAATAAAGACAAGATAATGCAAAAAACAGATGGTAGGATAAGACTAAGAAGCTCAGGAGATTTGATTGAACTGGGGTACAAAAAACCTTTGACTAGGGAAGGTATAAAAAAAGAGATTGAATATGAGGTTTCCGTTTCTGATTTTGAACTCACGGAGAAGATTCTTAAAGAAATGGGGTTCTACCCGACCACTAGTTATGAGAGGTATAGGACGCTATTAATAGATAATAATAAAACTAAGGTTACAATCGATGAATACCCCTTCGCAGTATTTATTGAGATTGAGGGAGAAGAAAATAAAATAATTGAAATCGCTTCGAAACTTGATCTTAATCTAAAGAAAAATCTTACTGCTGCATGCGATACTCTCTTCCAGCAATGGAGAAAAGAAAGAGGTTTACCTTTTAAACCGCATATGAGATTTGAAGACTATGATAAATGATAAGTCAGGGGTTTATCTTGTAATGCTTTATTCCGAGAATCCCATTATTATAAGATAGCTTAGATATGTAAAAACTATCCCTGTACTTTACGAGTATGCCTTCATCATCTGACACCAGCATTACACCTTCGTTGCCAAAGTTTATAAGATCTCCCTTATTTCTATTTCTTAGTTCACGCGCTATGTGCTCATAACTCAGCCCAGAACCACTTAGATTTATTAATGTAATCGGCTCATTTCCATTTTTTCTGTTAGACAATTCCGTGTAAACCTCATCAATAAGCTTGCTCTTGCTAGATCTTTCTTTCATTTCTGAAAACATCGGAAAATCTTCTAGTTTTCCATCAGAATACACTGTAGTTGGCAGGTAGCCTCCTACCTCGCGTGATAGCAGGGCAAATGATAGCCCATGATCTACATCTAATGAGCACGTTGCAGCAATTATCGGATCTGCGCAGCTACGCTCAAACAATCCCGATGTGCTGTTTATCTTATGAGCTATTTCGTGCATTATGAGCTTTCTTGCGTTTTCCTCTACTTTTATTACATCTTCGCGCGGCAATGGAACTTCGATATGCTTGTTACTTTTCCCAGAAGCAACACTATAAGTTTTCTTAAGTATACCGCGCGTTATATAGAATTTGTTCTCTTCCGGGACCCAATATGCTATATGTGATTTATTCTTCTCTATTATTATGAAGTCTTCGCTTTTGATGTCGGAATGGGCTAGTAACCCATACTTATCATTGACCTTTAGGGAATCGATAAAATCACCAAGAATCTTATCAAGCGTGTCACGGACCCTCATAACATTATGTATGAGGCAGTGGTATTATTAAAATGTAACATTCTATTGCTTGTTTCTTCAATACAACGAATATGGCAGCTAACAACACAAAATTATACTTTTAGATCCCACTCTGCTAGCAACTTATTTATACAGATAGGTAATCATTTATAGATAAAAGGCAGTATGAATCGACCCCTACATAACCACGAAGAGAACATCGGCTTTTCTACAAGCTACATGGACCTCTCAAAGGATCCATTCAGCGATTTTTACACATACTCCGCGGGCAGATGGATAGAAGAACACCCCGTGCCGCCGGACAAATCACGCTTTGGCTCATTCAACCAACTTGAGGACAAGAATGACGAGATCCTTAGAGAAATTGCTGAGGCCAGCTCAGGCAAAAGAAGTGGTGTAGAGAGGATGGTAAATGATATGTATGCCTCTTTCATGGACACAAAAACCATTGAAAACCTTAGGTTCAAACCGATAGAAAACCTGATGAATGAGGCCGACCAGATCAAAGATCTGCAAGATCTTAACAGTTACATACAGAAAACAGGAAAGATAGGGATAAATCTTTTGTTCGATTTCGGATCTGGAGAGGATAAGAAAGACAGCAACATTTACTCTTTCTATCTCGGACAAGGGGGGCTGTCTCTGCCGGATAGGGATTATTACCTTGATAAAAAACACACAAAAATCTTAGGAGAGTTTAAATCGCATATCGAGAGGATGTTTTTGCTTTACGGCCTGAGCAAATCCGAAGTCGGGTTGTATTCTGATGCAGTCGTTAGCATAGAAACCTACCTAGCGAAAGCCAGCAGAAGCCAGGTAGAACTCAGAGACGAGATAAAAAATTACAATAGAGTCAACTTCAAAGAAATCCAGTCAAAATTCAAAAACATTGACATAAGCGGCTTCTACAGCAGCCTAGGAGCACCAAAAGTAAGGTTCCTAGTGTTTGGACAGCCAGAATTTTTCGACAGGATTGAAAAAGTAACAGACAGCTTCAGCTTGGACCAGATAAAAAGGCTCTTGAAATGGAGGATACTTAGCGGCAGCGCGAGCGCACTGCATTCCGAAGTTGACGAGGAAAACTTTAATTTCTTCGGCAGGAAGCTCCTAGATATTAAAAAACAGGAACCGCGCTGGAAAAGAGCAATTTCCCTCATTAAATCAACAATAGGAGAAGCCATCGGAGAGCTTTATGTAAAAAGGAATTTCAGTCCTGATGCAAAGAAGAAGGCCGAGGAGCTTGTAGGGGACATAAAAGAGATCTTCAGGGACAGACTCAAGAATTTAACGTGGATGAGCGAGGAGACAAAGGGAGAAGCCCTTCGAAAGTTCAGCATGCTTAACGTCAAGATAGGCTATCCAAAGAAATTCAGGGATTACTCTTCAATAAAAATAGACAAAAAAGACCTTTTTGGCAATGTCGTCAGATACGCAGAATTTGAAGTTAAAAGGCAAGCGCACAGAATCGGCAAGAGTGTTGACAAGACTGAATGGCTGATGACACCCGCCGAGGTCAATGCTTATTACAATCCAAGCCAGAACGAGCTGGTGTTCCCTGCAGGAATACTGCAACCGCCGTTCTTCGATGCAACGATGGATGCTGCAGTCAATTATGGAGGGATAGGCGGCGTAATCGCGCATGAGATAACGCATGGGTATGACGACCAGGGCAGGCTGTATGACGGAAAAGGGAGACTCAAAGAGTGGTGGACACCACAAGACTCGAAGAAGTTCCAAAGACTGGCACGCAGAGTCTCCAAGTTTTACAGTTCGCTTGAAGTTTTGCCAGGAGTAAAAGTCAACGGCGATTTGACGCTCGGAGAGAATATAGCCGATTTGGGCGCAGTGGCCATAGCTTATGACGCCCTCAGAAGATACTTGTCCAGGCATGACGAGCAAAACACCAAAATAGATGGGTTTACGCAGGCGCAGAGGTTTTACATTGCATGGGCGCAGGTCTGGAAGGAGAATATTACAGACAGCGGGATAAAACTTCAGATTATGGTGGATCCACACTCGCCGGGGAAGATAAGGGGCTCAATACCGGCGATAACGCATCCGGAGTTCAAGAGAACCTTCAAAGATAAAAGCAAGCTCAATGAACTGCCGATGAAACATATTAATTTGAATATGTGGTAAAATCAACTATGGAAAAAAGCAATAAGCATATAACATGGCAGGGAGAAAATTGTCTTTTATGCAAATATTTTATACCTAATGATGTCCTGAACGCTGACCTGCTTGAAAGAGGCAAATGCGCTCACCCCTCGCTCGTGAGGTTCAATTTAGTGGTTTCTGGGAGAGATTGGTGCAACCTTTTCTCTGAGATGAGCGACGGAAGAAGGGAAAAGCTTATCCAGGAAGGCTACAAAAAGGACGACGAGCAGCAGAAAAAGCTAATCGAAGAAAGCAAGAAAATTGGCAATTTCGATTAGCTCGATTGCGGCCGGCCGGTTGGTATCTAAGAATGAAAAGAGATCTTTATTTGCAGGGAGAAGAGAGATTTGGGCCGATATCCTCGAGGCTTTATTCGATATTTGCTGTCAAAGGACTTACTGGCATGTATTCCCTCGCGATCAACGACATAACCAAAACAAAGGCCACTAAGATATTGGAAATAGGCGCCGGACCGGGGAGCCTGGCCGTCGAGCTTGCGAAGAGAATGCCAAGATCCCAGGTATACTGCGTCGACCCGTCAAAGGCAATGATAGCAATCGGTCTGAAAAATATAAGGAAACACGGT
This sequence comes from Nanobdellota archaeon, assembly GCA_021810345.1. Classification (GTDB taxonomy): domain Archaea; phylum Nanobdellota; class Nanobdellia; order Parvarchaeales; family Parvarchaeaceae; genus Parvarchaeum. Next base: position 67,281 of record JAJZIX010000003.1, read on the forward strand.
TTGAACAACGCTAGATACCTTCTAGGAAGCAGCCGC
>JAJZIX010000014.1 GCA_021810345.1 Nanobdellota archaeon
AGGTCAACAAACATTTGCGGTATAGAAACTGAATTATGCGGCAATAAACCACTAATAATCAGCCGGTTCATGATAAAATCTGCTGACAAGATTATCAAATTGGGTGTGCCGGTCTTTGCAGGGAATCTTTTTTTGATCGCGTTTAGACTGCCTATTGCTGCGTATGCGTATACCTGGCTGTAATCGGCGGGTGGTTCACCAACCACATATTTATAGGCAGTATATGCAGTAAAAGCGACATTTGTGGGCATTGAATTCTCAATTTCTCTTATTTGTAGATTTGTCCTTGTTTGATAGCAAATGTCTTTGTATAGGTTTCTATGGGTTGCCCAGAAAAGTATGAGTTTATCGAACGCTATGACTTCAAATCGCCTTGTATAAACTCTAACGGCGGATATCTTATCCAATTTTTGTACTGCTGCATTAACTGTACTCAATGAGATTCCTAACGCCTTTGCTATCTCTGATTGCGTGAATCTATTGCCATTTTGCACGAATCTCTCACATATAAACCTGTACACCAATTCAGTTTTTTTCATTTCGATATTAGTCAGTTATTATTTAAATATCTTTCGATATAAATCGAAAGATATAAAAGCCAGAGCTTTTGGAAGCGGCGGCTCTTTCAAATTATCATTGTAAAGGTCATATAGCGTTCTTGATTTCTGTACCTACCTTTTTTATCTCAAGCATTGTTTTTTATGCTGCTGTCAACTGCCTTTTTACACGTTTCTACGGCTTTTTGGGATGCTTCCAAGTATTTTACCGCGAGTTTCTCCAGGTCTTTTTGGTTTATGTTGTAATTAAATGTATATCCGCTTAACTGCCTGTTTCGCAGAAGTTCTGGTAATAAAGACCTTGTGATTTCTTTTAATTCCTCTTTATACTTTTTAGGAACGTTGTTTGAGTCCAGCACATTAGTTTCCACACTTTCTATTATGTTATGAACCTTTGGTGGTTCTATACCTATGGACAGCATCACGGCTTTGAGAGCTATCTCAACTGCCATCTCTTCGCTATACAAGGCGGTGTTGTAAACCTTCCCTCCAAGCATCGTTTCTGCCGTCTTAATCCAGCTTTCTGCTGTTCGGATTGCTTCGTCTGCGATCTCTATTCCCATGTTAAGATTTGACCGGATGCGGTATTGATCCTTTTGTGTTTGATTTTTTCCAGTGATTCAAAAAAGTTTGAGACCGCGTTTTCCCGCTGATACAACACTATGCCGTCGTCTGCTATGTCAAAATATATCGGGTTGAGTTTTTGAATGTCTTTTTTTGTTATTATAAGAGGATTGATATAGAGTGACAACCCTTTCTTGATCAACCTGTCCTGATACTTGTCTATTTCTTTTATCTCTTTGTTTAAATATTCCAGATAATCCAAAAAATTGGAGTCGGTTATCACAGCGACGTCTATGTCGCTGAACTTCGTAAATGTGCGTTTCGCCACAGAACCGAAAAGTATGATTCCTAATGTGTGCCGATTCAAAGTTATTTTGTCCACGAACGCTGCTATGTAATCTTTTACATCCGCATCGAGTCCCATCATAACAAGCTGCTTTCCGACGAACCGCTGTACGACTTCTGTGAACGAGACATTCCTCCTGGTGAGTTTCCCGAGGAGTTCCTTTGCTTCTTTAAGCTGGTAGTACGCTTCTTCGGTCAGTAACGTCTGCTTAAATTTTTTCATATAATATGTATGTATTATACATATATAAATCTTTATGGATGTAAATGCTTATTGCAATTATTATTAAAACGAAGAGACGAAAGAAAAGTATAACTCTTAAAATAGCTGAACAAATAAAAATCATGGATCCGGAGGGAGTTGAACCCTCGATCTCTGCTTGTCCTAGACGTTAAAGCATGCCCATATAAGAGCAGCGCTTCACCGTTAAGCTACGGATCCACCGATTACATCGTATTTAATACAGCTGGGGATTTAAATATAATTAACCGCGGACTGTATAACAGCGCATTTCAGTCTTTGAACCTATTAACATCAAACATGTACTCACCGACGTGGCCTTTTATCTGCTCTTTTCTCTCCCTTAAGCCTGATAAAAACTTGTTTATTGCGTCGGATGACATCGCTTTCATCTCGCCGCTCAAAATCTTGCCGGATTTGTAGTCCGCATATGCCCTGCTGACCTTCCCCTGATCCGGCTCAAGGGCGCGGTACATGTTGAAAGCAAAATCGACATCCGGATTAGCCCCATACTTCCTCTGCTCCTCCTTCGTGTCCCTGCCACCGGAGAAAGCGTATTTGTTTATCTTTTTCTTGACGGTTTCCTCGTCATCATCCAGAAATATAGCGCTGTTCGGGTCCGATGAAGACATTTTCCCGGTTCCCTGAAGCGACGGCATTAGCTTGGATATTATTGCCGATGGCTTGTAATACCCTAGTTTTGGAAGTATGTCTCTCGCGATCTTGAAATGGTCATCCTGGTCTATGCCGTATGGTATGAGGCACCTTACGTTCCTGCCCTTTATTGCCGAGAGCAGGAACGCGGGGACGGCCTGCATGCTAGTGAAAAAATATTTCCCAACGTTGTCACTGTCCTTCAGGCCGAATACTGCCTTTGCGGTGGATGCTGTCAGCTTTTTTGCAAACATAATGGCATTGTTGTAAAGGATCTTGGACTGCTCGGAATCCACTATTATATGGGTCCTCTCCTTATTGAAGCCGAGGCTGAGTATATCCAGGATGTTGTCCTGCGTATTTTTTCTTATCTCATCCATGCTGATATCCTTCACGAGATACTTCTCATCGTCTGTTATCTGTATGAGCAGATCAACATCAAATTTATCCTGAAGCCACTTTGTGAATATGAACGGCAGCAAGTGTCCGAGATGCATCTTGCCAGAGGGGCCTCTGCCAGTATAAAGATAGAACTCATTGCCCTTCGAGTAATCGTCTAGGACCACGTCGAGGTCCCTGTGCGCAAAAAACAGCCTGCTTGTCAAAAATGGATGCAGGTCTCCTGTGATCTTTTTCAGCCTGTCCAGGAGCTTATCATCGATCAGCTTGGCCCCGAATTCCTTTATGAGTTTTGGGTAGTCTTGCTCCTTTATCTCGCTTGATACTTCCCATGGATTAATCTTCAGGCCTTCCATCACTATAATCAATACCGACAGCCAATAAAAATATATGTCTGCAGGCAGAAAGTCACTTTATTCTCTTGCCGTTGACCTTTTTGCTCTGCCAGGCGTATGACTTGATCTTCGCGGTTCTGCCATAACCACAGTGCGAGCAGTACCCTTTTCTCTTGAGATAGGAGTTCTTTCCACACCTTCTGCATTTTACGTGCGGGCTCTTCCTGTTATGGAGGCCCATTGATGCTGTACTCATATGCTAGGCGATATCAGGATTATCGTATCTCCCCTGATGAACACATTTCCCAGCTTTCTGACTTCACCAGAGCTGGTCTCTTCCGCGTTTTCGAGCGTTATATTCACATGGATATCAAAGGCAACAAGCTTGCCGTTGATAGAATGGCTGTTCTTTAGCTCGACTAAAACTGTCTTGCCCTTGGCAGAATTCAACAAATCCAAAGGCCTTGCATTTTCCGACATAAATTCACTCTCCGTAACCGCCCATTCCGCCGGGTGGCGGAGGCGTCTGATTTGCAGACTTTCCTGCTGCGATGATGTCGTCTATCCTCAATATCATAACGGCAACTTCGCTTGCGCTTTTTATCGCCTGCTTCTTTGTCCTAAGTGGTTCTATAACCCCTTCAACGTACATATCAGATACTTTTGGTTTATATACATCTAAAAGGTTTACTCCCGCCCATTTCTTTCCTTTCTGGTGCTCCGCTCTGAGCTCCACAAGTATATCTATCGGGTCCATGCCTGCATTCTCAGCAAGCGTCTTTGACACTATCTCAAGAGAGTCAGCAAACGCATTCACTGCAAGCTGCTCCCTACCGCCAAGCTCGGCAGCGTAATCACGGAGGTTCTTCGCAACCTCAAGTTCGGTTGCACCGCCACCGGCAACTATAGCCCCATTGTCTTCTATGACGGACTTCAGGTCACCTAGACTGTCGTCTATTGCGCGCTGGATCTCTGCAGTAACATGCTCTGTTCCACCGCGCACAAGTATTGTTACAGCCTTCGGGTTTTTGCATTCCTCTATGATTGCCAGATTCTCTCCTGCCATCTTCTCTATCTTCACTGCGCCGGCGAATCCAAGCGAATCCCCCGATAGCTCGTCAAGCGTGGCAACAACCTTTGCTCCGGATGCCTTTCCTATTTTCTTCATATCATTCTCGGAAACCCTCCTGAAGGCCAGTATACCTGCTTTTGCAAGGAAATGCTGCGCCGCATCGTCAATCCCTTTCTGTACTATGACAACGTTCGCACCAGATTTCTTGATCTTGTCTACCATATCCTTGAGCATCTTCTCTTCCTCGTTCAGGAATGCCTGAAGCTGCTCCGGCTTCTCTATTCTTATCTGTGCGTCTATGTTTGTCTTTTCTATCTCCAAGGCCACGTTAAGAAGCGCAATTTTTGCGTTCTTTATGTAGTCTGGCATGTCCGGGTGCACCTTTTCCTTGTCTATTATAACACCCTTTATAAGCTCAGAATCGGTTATGCCACCACCCACCTTTTTCTCCACTTTTATGTCATCCAGGTCAACGACGCCTTCCTTTTCCGACATTGATTTTACATGCTGTATCGCATCTACTATCAAAGAAATTATGTGCTCGTCTGCGCCGGTACTTTTGCCTATTATCGCGGTTTTGACGATCTTATTCAGTTCTTTCTTGTCCCCTATATCTAGCTTAAGCTTTATGCTGTCTAGGACGTCCTGTGCTTTTGTAGCGGCAAGCTTGTAGCCCCTTGCTATGAGCGTGGGGTGTATATTCTGATCGAGCAGGGTTTCGGCGTTTTTTAGCAGCTCGCCGGCTATTATCACCGCTGTCGTAGTGCCGTCGCCTACTTCTTCCTCCTGGGTCTTAGCTACTTCGACTATCATCTTTGCTGCCGGGTTCTCAACATCCATGCTTTTAAGGACTGTAACACCGTCGTTCGTTATTGTTATATCACCAATGTTGTCGACTAACATCTTGTCCATACCTCTGGGCCCAAGAGTCGATTTTACGGCATTTGCTACGGCTTTTGCAGCCGATATATTATTGCGTTGCGCATCCTTTCCGCTTGTCCTTGTATATCCTTCTGGTAAGATAAAAATTGGTTGAACTGAATCTGCCATACTACACCTCCACTTTTAACTAAAGCGTGCTTCAACACTTGCAGCACGCATATCTAGATAATAACTTATTACCTTATATTTAAATGTTTCTACAGACATTTGCGAAAAATCCGGGCCTAAAAGCCAAAATCGTACGAAAACATGTTTAGGCGTATTCATTGTGCAGCACATGGATAATTTCACTGGCTATTGATTTGACTCTGGAGATAAATTGAAATTTATAGGCGCTTTCCAGACCGCTCTTAACCTCTTCTGGCAGCTCATCGATGTGTGAATCCACCCCCATCTCCTTCAAATCCAGCAGGTCTTTGTCCGCCCTTCCATTGAAAAATCTGTTCTTCCATGACCTGTATTTCAGTACGGCAAGTGTATGAGGATCGGCGTAGTAGACTTTCCCGCCCATATACTCATTGAACTTGGCTTTTTCCATGATTTCCTCGAAGCTCTCATTCCTTTCCAAAAGGCCGTGGGTGGAGTAAAGCTCGACCAAAAACTTCACGCCAGTGCCATAATACATATAATAGATGTCAGACTTGAAGAATGGCTTGAAGCTGTATTTCTTTATGTTGTAGAAGCCCTGATCCTGCAGCTTTCCTATGTTGTCCGCTACATTGCCATTAATTATTATATCTATGTCTTTTGGCCTGTGCTGGCTATACCTCTGCATTGCGGTGCCCCCTATCAAAAGTGCGTTTCGTTCGCCGAAAACTTTTGATATTGAGCTGTAAATCATATTGGAATCATCCAAAGTCAGATAATCCGTGCTGTAATCGTAAGAACGCGGTTTTATTAGGTTTTTATCGCCGCTTGCAACGCACCTCAAAAGATCCTGAAGATTCTCCTTGAGACTATGGCTTTTAACCATCCAATATTTCTGATGCTACTTGATATTTAAGCCTTTAATGCCATCTAATCAATTCACAGTCAAGAGATAGCTTAAATATTATAAACCTAATCATAAACTTATGGACCAAGAAAATGACAGCGAGATACGCAGGGATTATCGCACCGGCTTCTTTTCAATAATCGTGCCAGGCAGGAGCAAAAGACCGCATGAGCTTGAGGAGGATAAAGCAAACGAAAACCTGGCGGAATGCCCGTTTGAGCCACAGAATATACTCGAGAACCTGAAGATAATGCATGTTGGGGAGCCTTGGAAGATAATGGTTATAAAGAACAAGTTCCCTGAGCTGAACGGCAACACACCGTTGATGGAAAGGGGGGGCTTTTTTTCGTCCATTAGCGGGTATGGCTACAATGAGATAGTAATTGAAAGCCCCGACCACGGAGCCAAGTTCGAGAACATGAGCATAGAGCAGCTGAACGGTTGGCTTGACGTCCTTATAGAGAGGGAGCAGCAGCTTTACTTAAGAAAATACATAAAATACGTCCAGATATTCAGGAATTACGGCGTGGATGCCGGGGCCAGCATAGGGCATCCGCATACGCAGATAATGGCCTGGCCCATTGTCATAGGCAACATAAAAAGGAGGCTCAGGATTGCAGTAGACTATAAATCAAAAAACAACTCGTGCTTGTATGAAGACGCGGTGAAAAAAGAGACCGCAAGAAACCTGTACAGCAACAGCACATTCGATGCAGTTGCACCATTTGCGTCTAGGATCACGGCAGAATCGCTCATAATACCAAAAAGGCACATAAACTCAATGATTGAGATGACACAGGAGGAGAAAACTGGCCTCAGCGATATGCTCAAAAGAATAGTCTCCGTGAACAAGCTACTTTTCGGCGCACAGTCCTACAATATCCTATTCTACGAGCTAAAGGACCAGCCTGACTTTCATATGCATGTTGAGGTCCTGCCTAGGCTTTCAACGCTTGCAGGAGTGGAGCTTGGGCAGAATGTATTCGTAAACACCGTTGTGCCGGAGCAGTATGCTGCCGAGTTCAAGTCAAAATTAAGCGGTGCTTGAGGCACTGCTTTAGAACAAGCTGCTTATAACTCGCTGGTATCAGACCAGCTTTTTCTCTTCTAGAAACTTCCTTGCGTCTATAGCAGCCATGCAGCCCCAGCCTGCGGCGACAACCGCCTGCTTGTACCTGTGATCCTGAACGTCGCCAACGGCGAATATTCCCGGCTTACTTGTCTTGGTGTACTCTTTTGTCGCTATGTACCCACCGCCGTCTATTTCAATCTGTTCCTTGAATATATCCGTGTTCGGGTGGTGGCCTATCGAAATAAAAGCGCCCTGGACACTTATGGTAGACTCCTCATTTGTGATGTTGTTTTTTATCTTTGCACCGCTGAGTTTGTCGTCCCCGAGAAAATCTATGACTTCGCTGTCCCATATTATCTTGACTTTCTTGTTTGAAAAGACCCTGTCCTGCATTACTTTGCTGGCCCTGAATTCATGCCTTCTGTGGATTAGAGTGACACTCTTTGCAAGCTGACTCAGGTAAATCGCATCCTCCATAGCGCTGTCTCCGCCCCCCACAACCAGCACATCCTTGTTCTTGAAGAACGGCCCATCGCACACTGCGCAGCCTGATATTCCCTTGCCTATGAACTTCTTTTCACTCGGCAGCCCAAGCCACTTCGCAGACGCACCTGTAGCTATTATAACCGAGTAAGCCTCAAACGACTCTTCATCTGTGAATATTTTATACGGATACGAACTAAAGTCAACTCTAGATACATTTCTGTCTATTTTCCTGACTTTCAGAAGATCCACCTGCTTTGACATACTGTCCATCAAATCCGGTCCCAGTATAGATGAGAAACCAGGAAAATTCTCCACCGCTGTCGTCAGCATGAGCTGCCCCCCGACCTCAAAACCTCTTATTAGAAGCGGGTTAAGATCATCCCTCGCTGCGTATATCGCGGCAGTATACCCCGCCGGACCGGAACCTATTATTACAACTTTTTCTACCACTTATCTAAATGGCAGCGCTTAGTATAAATATCTTAATGACTTACCCAGCAAAAAAGTTATTAATATTAGAGGGGCTGTATTAATAAAATGAGCGAGGACTATTTCCTGACAGAGGTCTCTTTTGAAGCTGGAAACAAAGTAGGCGGAATCTGGACTGTATTGACATCAAAGTCCTCATACGTAAAGAAAGCGTTTGGTGACAATTACCTTGCTATTGGCTTCTACAATCCATCGCAAGCGGCAGTCGAGTTCATGGAAACCTCACCGCCACAGTTCATAAAAGACGCCCTGGCAGACATAAAACTCGAAGGCATAAAGGTGTACTTCGGCAAATGGGTGTCCGCAAACGACGTAAATCTGCTCCTTATAGACGCGAAGGAATTTGAGCAGAACCACGTTAACGACGTTAAAAAAGAATTTTGGGATAAATTCAAGATAGACTCTTTAAATTCGCCTGGAGACTACAACGAACCGCTTGCGTGGTCATACGCCGCTGGTGCGGTCATAGAAGCCATATCCCGACATGTTGGCATAAAGATGGTCGCGCAGGTGCATGAGTGGCTATCTGCAGGTGCATTACTCTACCTAAAATCCAAGGACATAAAAGTCCCAACCACATTCACGGTGCATGCCACAGTACTCGGCAGGGCAATATCATATTCCGGCGGAGACACAATGAGCTTTGTAAACGCCAACCTGTCAATACCGCCTACTATGCCATACGATTATGGCGTCGCTGCGAAACACTTCACAGAGAAAGCCGGCGCACTGAACTCTACAATGTTTACTGCTGTAAGCAGCGTGGTCGCGAAGGAGGCAGAAGTTATACTTGGGAAGAAGCCTGACGCCGTCACAATAAACGGGATAGACACGAACAACCTGCCGACACACGACGAGCTGAGCTCGATAAGATACGATTCACTCAAGAGGTTCAATAACTTTGTGAACGCCTACTTTCTGCCTTATTATGATTTTGACACGAAAGACGCGCCGATATTCATAACAAGCGGAAGATATGAATTTTTGGACAAAGGGTTCGACCTATTTATAGATTCGCTAGGCAAACTTGACAAGCTGTTACATGACGATAAATATGTCATTGCACTGATAGCTGTACCGAGCGGGACAATTGGAGTGAAAAATGAAGTGGTTGCAAATTATCTTACTTATATAAGTATAAAATCATCGCTAGATGAGGACCTTAAGAATTTTGACAATGTAGTCGCCAATTCCATAGACTTGAAAAACGGCGGAGCGGATAAGGCGTACAGCAAGATACTCAACGATTCCAGAAGGCTGATCTCACAGCTAAGGAGGCCAAAGCCGACAAACCCGCCTTTATGCCCATTTATACTCTCGTATCCCGAAGAGACTGACGCCATAATAAACAAGCTTAAGGAGAATGGACTTGACAATTCGGCTTCAAACCATGTGAAGGTGATATTTTACCCCAAATACCTCGCAGTTGGTGACGAGCTACTTAACTTGACATACTACCAAATACTATCCCTTGCAAGCGCTGGTTTCTTCCTGTCTAAATATGAACCGTTCGGATACACCCCAATAGAAGCTGCGTCGTACATGTCAATTGCATTCACCACGGACCACGCAGGATTTGGGCAGTACTGCTTGGATGAGTTCAAAACATCGCTAAAAGGGGTTTTTGTCGAGAAACTGATAAACAGGAAGCGCGAGGACATCGTAACCCAAATAAGCAATGACATGTTAAAGCTGTCTATGAGCAACCCTGAGGACCTGCTAAGGCTTAGAATAGCCGCAAAGGAGCTATCTGAGGAATTCGGCTGGGATAAGTTCATGCCTGTGTATTTGCAGGTTTACCATGAAGCTCTAAAGAAGGCTTGATCTGCCTATCGAGCTGGGACAGTATGTTCATGTAATTTATGTACGCTACATACGGTGAGTCGTAAGCGTTGAAGTACTTGTGTATGTCCCCATCCGCAAACCATTTTGTGCACATATAGTAAAAGTTATCAGATGTCTGCAGGACTCTCCATTTGTGTATATAATCCTCATTGTGAGTGAGAAGCACGTCTTTTTCCATTTCCTTTAGCTTGGAAAACGCAGTATCCTGCATTTTATTGCCTAACCACGCGGAAAGATCCCTGTCCAAATCCGCCCATGATATTATATCCGGAGCGTCGAATACGCCCACCGGCTTCAGAGATGCGCTCTCCGACACCGTGTTGAAGCCGATCCCCCTTCTAAGCATCTTTCCCGGTAGGTTTTTCATGAACTCGAATATCCCAGTTTCCTGCCACTGGTGCTCCCCGAATGTCTCATAGTCCATAAACAGGTTCACTGTGTCGCCTTCGTTCCCGGCGATCCAATCCGTGTATTTGTCGGCAGTTAATGGAAATTCTTTCCATGTGTTCGAAGAGAACCTAAAGGCAACGTCATCGCTAAGCTTGTAATTCCTAAGCAGTACGCTTATCTTGCCCTTCGGGGGGGTATACGCATAATTCGGAGATCTCCACCCAAGGTTTTTATCCCATCCCTCGGAGATTATGCCTTTGTAACCAAGCCCCTCTGCAATCCTTGCTATGTCATTCGAGTACATTGCTTCTGTATTCCTGAATACCTTTGGCTTGAATTTGAATATTTTGTAAATTACTTCTCTATGCTGCCTGATTTGATCAAGAAACTCCTGCTTGCCGATTAAGTAAGCCAGCGAGTGGTAATACGTCTCATCAAGTATGTCCATGTTCCCAGTGTCGAAAAGCTCCTGGAAGAGAGAGATTACCTCCGGCCTGAATTTCTCCGCCTGCTCAAAGAAGACTCCTGTGAATGAGAAGCTAACCTTGAACTCTGGGTACTCCTTAACCAGATCAAGAAGCAGCTTCGTCATCGGGATGTAGTTTTTATCCGTAACTTTGCTGAATATCTCCCTATTCCTATTCCAGTCTATAAAATCCCTCTCGTCGCTGAAAGAGAAAACCCTTTTAAGTCTGTATGGTTGGTGCACTTCAAAATAAAACGTCACATTTGGCATTTCTAGTATAAGCAGGGAAGGTTTAAAACTTTTAAATGCTTAGAATCCTCTGTCATATTACCGCCCCGATAGTCTAGCGGTCAAGGACATCGCCCTTTCGAGGCGGAAACCCGGGTCCAAATCCCGGTCGGGGCAAAGAAGAGAAAGAGGGGAAGAAAGCAAGAGTCCATACTAAAAAGGAAAAGCAGAGAATTCTAAAGATGTACTCGAAGTTGCAGAACTTTTTGTTAGGTTATAGTAGAGGCGAATGGTAAAGCCACAGCTATGACCCAAATTAGTAAAACAAAAAAGCTAGCTAGACTATATAATATTACAAGTGTCTGCACTGCCTCTTCGTCGTCTTTATCGGCAAATATTGATACTAATAATAAAATTTCAGAAAAAACCCACATTATTGTAGCCATAATTATTGAATATAACGCAAACCTTTGGAGTGAGGGTATTACGCTAGATGTTGAAAATAGACTTACTATTAAAAGTATACCTCCTAAATACAACAAATATTTAAACCATTTATTTAAAGTTAATCTACTAAATAAAGACGCGTCTCCTGTCATATTTACCACTTTCCTTACTATTTTAGAAACCAAACCTCTATATAAACTTAATTTAACATTTTTATAAGAGGTGTTGTATTAAAGGATATGAGGATAATTTCACTTAACACCTGGGCAGGGAAGATGTATGATAAGCTTGAGTCTTTTATAAAGCGCGAAGCTGAAAGGACTGATATATTCTGTTTTCAAGAGATCCTAGAAAATGCTTTTTTGACCAAAGAGCAAATTGCTGCCAAAAAAGCTTATGCTGGAGTAGAACAAGAAGATGTAATGGATCTAGGACTCAGAATAGAGAGAATTTTGCCATCTTTTAACAAGTTCATTTCAAAACAGTATACTTCTTCTGGCGACAGGCTAGCAATTTTCTCAAAAAGAACGCTGGGTATAAAAGAGGTTTCCGAACACTTGCTGGTTGGGCCTATAAATCTGACGTACAATAACACTCAACTAACTGTCAGCTCTTTAGCCCAATGTGCGACTACTCCTGATGGGATAGCAGTGATAAACACACATGGGCTGTGGTTTTATGGGGCTAAAACTGACACTCCAGAGAGGACAACTCAATCGAAACGCCTCATTTCTATAATAAATTCATTGCCTGTGACTAAAAAAATATTAATTGGTGATTTCAACTTGCTGCCAGATACCGACAGCATAAAAATGCTAGACGAGGAGATGAGGAACTTAATAAAAGAATACAAAATAACAACTACCCGCAGCAGCTTCGCTAGGAAAAACAAGGGCTTATTCGCAGATTACGCATTCATTTCCAAGGACGTCGATTTAGTCGAATTCAAGGTGCTTGATGAAGAGGTATCAGACCACCTGGCATTGTCTCTGGAGATACGTTGAGACAGCAGCTTACCCTATGAAAAAATGTGAATTTTGTGCCCAAAATTATTAAATATCGTACCTAGTTTCTTCGCTGTAGCCTTGCTCAGCACCATGTGTCCCAAGTGTGCGTCAGTAGCTCTGTCTTGTCCAGCACTGGGGATTTAAACAAGTTTACACAAGACTATTTATGCCCTTTGATCATCCCTGCGATTCGATTAGAAAAAGGCAGATTATCATGGGTTGAATATCCTCCTAGTTTTCACAACTTCTTCAGTGATAATGTTTGCAGTGGTTTTAATACTACTGGCAATCTACTTTCTCCGACACATTACGACCAAACAAGAAGGCCAGCGGCTGGTCTTTTAAACCAAGTTGGGCCAGGATCATTTAGTTTTTATAGATTTAGAGCCATCAATCGAGCCCGATGATTTTTCTTGCCTTTCTGTAGAAGTATTCCCTGCTTTCCCTTATCGCTGCGAAACCCCTCTTGACTGCATCCTCTGCAACTGCAGCCGCTATCCTCGGGTATATGTCCTTCTCCTCCATGCTTGGGATTATGTAGTTCGTGTTTAGGCCCTTTTCCTGCGCGAATTTGGCAAGTTCCTCCGCGGCTGCTATCGCGGTCAAATCATCTATTTTGCTGGATCTGGAATCGAGTATCCCCCTAAAAAGACCGGGGAATATTAAGCTGTTGTTCACTTGGTTTGGGTAATCGGATCTGCCAGTTGAAACAATGTAAGCACCCGCCTTGTATGCCTCTTCTGGGTGTATCTCTGGATCTGGATTCGCATTCGCGAACACTATCGGCTTCTGGCCCATTCTTTTTATCCACTCCGGTTTTATTGCCCCTGGTTTGCTGAAGCCTATTACTGCATCGGCCCCGTCAAATGCCCTTTCAATCTCGCTTACCCTGCTTTTATTGGATTTTTCCATTATCTCATATTTCCATCTATTCTTTGTTTTCATCTGCTCCGAATCGCTTCTTCCTGAATACAACGGGCCATTGCTGTCTACCACTACAACATTGCCAAGATCTAACCCGTATTTTTCCAAAAGCCTGAAAAGTGCTACATTCGCTGCCCCTGCGCCAATCATCACAAGTTTAGCCTTCTTGATATCCTTTCCTGCGAGCTTTGTGGCGTTTATCAAGCCTGCAAGCGCAGCTGCGGCCGTGCCCTGCTGATCATCGTGCCATACGGGCACCTTAAGCTCTTTCTGCAGCCTCTCGAGGACTTCAAAGCAGAAAGGTGATTCTATGTCTTCCAGGTGTATCCCGCCGCTCGTGGTGGATATCTCCTTTACCATCTTTACGAACTCCTCCACATCCTTAGTCTTTATGGGTATAGGTACTGCGTTGACTCCCCCCAGTACCTTGTAAATCAGGGATTTGCCCTCCATCACAGGCAAGGAAGCAAGCGGGCCTATGTCGCCAAGGCCCAAGACCCTTGTTCCATTCGTTATTATGAAGATTGTGTTCCAGCGCCATGTCATTTCCCATGACAGATCCTCGTTTTTGCTTATAGCGCTCGACACTGCAGCCACGCCCGGAGTGTAAACTATCGAAAAATCATCCAGCGAACTAATGCTTACGGTGGGCTTGATCTCTATCTTGCCACCGTATTTCCTTGAATACTCCAAAGCAAATTTAGAATAATCTTTTTTCTCTTCCATTAAACCTAGAATCAACCTTAAAAGTTAATTATATCTATCTTCTCTATTTACTTATATACTTTAAGGGCAGGCTAAAAACCGGCCACATTTTAAACTTTTTCTTAGAAAGCAAAGGATTTAAACGAAGAAAACAGGAGATTAGTGTAAAAGATTGGATTACGGATAAAAGATTCATAAAATCCAATTACGATTTGAAGTATAAATGGAAGAATTCAGTGCAATGCCACTCAAGAAAGAGCTTGTGGACTCGCTAAAAAACATTGGTTTTCTGTCGCCAACGGACGTTCAGACAGAAGCTATACCTGTGATTTTAAGCGGCAAGGACGCAGCAGTGCGGGCCAAAACCGGCACAGGTAAGACTGGCGCATTTGCGATACCCATAATCCAAAAGCTTTTGGAGAATCCAAAGCCAATGAGCACCATTGTCCTTGTGCCAACTAGGGAGCTGGCCCAGCAGGTTTCGGACGTGTTTAAGTCAATAGGCAGGCCGCTAAAAATCTCCACAGTTACTGTTTACGGCGGAGCAGGAATAAACCCACAGATAGACGCGATAAGACGCATGCCGGACGTTGTTGTCGGTACCCCCGGCAGGGTTATAGACCTGATAAAAAGGGGTATTTTGGATCTGAGTAAAATAAGGTTCTTCGTCCTGGATGAGGCAGACATGATGTTCGATATGGGGTTCATTGAGGATATAGAGTACATACTCAACAAAACACCCGCTTCAAAGCAGATGATGCTGTTTTCCGCCACTCTGCCAAAACCGATAATGTCAATAGCGCAGAGATTCATGAAGCCGGACAAGCAGCTGATCACCGTCGGAAAAGGAGAAGAGATAACCGCCAGCGGCATAACTCACCTATACACTGTGGTCAGCAGCCACGAGAAGATCCCAACGCTTCTGGCGTACATAAACCAGTACAAGCCCACAAAGTGCATAATCTTCACGATGACAAAATTCGGGGCCGAAGACCTCTATAACTCTTTGAAAGGCGAGGGGCTGAACGTGATACATATGCACGGCGGTATGACGCAGTCCAGGAGAGAAAGCTCCCTTGAGAAATTCAAGGGAAACGCACAGTTCATGATTTCTACAAACGTCGCTGCCCGCGGGCTTGATATAAGCGATGTCAGCGATATAATAAACTTTGATGCGCCGGATGATCCGCACATCTACGTGCACAGGGTCGGCAGGTCCGCCAGAATGCACAAAGAAGGGAGGGCTTTCACTATATTCTCCACGAGCCAAAGGAGACTTATCGGAGAGATAGAGGACACTGCCAACATCCGCATGCAGGAGATAAAACTTGACATCTCCGGGATAGACCAGTCAAAATTCAACACCTACACGCAGAGTGTATTCAGGCAGCCCAGATCCTACGGGTTCAACCCGCGCAGAAATGCCCATGGAAACAACAGGTTCCACCATGATGACAATAGAGGACAACGGCATGGAAGCTGGGGCCACAAGAAAAGATGGTAAAAACTCAAAAGTTCCTCAAATCGCTTGAATTTGCGTTGTAAATCAGATTTCCATCCTTCTTTATCGCTATTTTGCTCAGCTTGTGTTCTATAGTAGATTTCTCACTGAGGATATGCAGTACTTTCACACCCTTGGCAGTGAGGTAATCGGCCACTAAAAACCTGTGGCATCTCCATGGGAGAGCTTCGGCGCACATGATTGCGGTACTGCTTTTTGATGAGATCTTTTCCAGCTCTCTTATTCCTTCCTTGAATTTATCGGTCAGCATGTAATCTGCATAACCTCTAAATGAAGGGTTTTTCAACGCCTTATTCACAGAATTTTTACTGGTTTTCCTGAAGCCGCCGAGTTCATCTACTCCAATGTATTTTATTCCTTTTTTCTTTAAAGCTGAGCTAAGGCTGCCTTCATTGAACTGTGGGTTGTGCCTTGATCTCTTTATTGACCTTATGTCAACAAGTGTTTTTATCTTGTATGCTTCTAAAAGAGCGATGAAGTCTTTAAGCTCTCTGTTTGAATGGCCTATAGTGTATATCGTCTTGTGCATTTAGTATGATGGGATTTTAAGCTTATTTGCGTTTATTTTTGGTTTTAACTTAAGAATAAATCACATAAAGCAGAATATTCGGCTTGCTTAAAAATCAAAGGGAAAAAATAAAAAAACCTAAGATTGTTTAGCTTCCTGTACCGTATACTGTTCCAGTAGCGTTTGCGTTAACCGTACCCAATGCACCGTTCTGATAGTTATAATCTATCATCATGCTTGCACTGTAGTGCGAACCACTCGTGCATGTAGCAGTGGCATTAGTGGTAAACGTATTACCCGAGCTTAGAGCCCGCGAGGGTGATGGCAAAATCGTCATTGATGGCGTTCCACTAAAACCTGAAGAAGAAGTTACTGTCACTGAAGTAACTGTAACGGGTGCTCCGCCAGGTGTTCCACCAACCGTGAAAGCTACCTTAAATCCACTACCACTACAACTCGACGCACTTGCGGTGAAAGGCGCAAATCCGGTTGACCCAGTTCCTATGCTACTAGATGGGCTGAAAATGCCCAACGAATACAGGACAGCAGCTACGATTACTATGACCAGGATTGCCCAGCCATAAGTCATCATATACTCTAATGCTGACTGACCTTTTCTTACCATACTGTGTATAGTAAATCTCTATTTAAATAGGTTATGCTTATCCTATAGAAAACGGCAGTGACACTCTCACTGCCGGATCCTGTATG
>JAJZIX010000004.1 GCA_021810345.1 Nanobdellota archaeon
GTGAGTATCGGCGGTTTACTTAGCCCCGTCCATTTTCGGGTTACAATATCTAGGTTGGTAAGTTGTAACACACTTTTTAAAGGATGGCCGCTTCTGAGCCCACCTCCCAACTGTTTTAGATATTGTTTCCCTTTTTTGCACTTAGTAAACACTTAAGGGCCTTAACTCACGGCTAGGTTTTTTCCTTCTTGGTGTGGAACTTTACGCCACACACCCAACTTAAGCCCTTTACTGTTTTGAAATTCTGAGTTTGAAAATGATGTGGGACCTTTCGGTCCCTAGCAGCATGATCAGTGTCTTTACCTTCAAAATAGCAGGACATAAGCTATCCTATGGGATATTTCGATGGGAACCAGCTATCGCCGTGCACGATTGGTTTTTCGCTCCTATACGCATGTCATCAGACAAGATAGTTCCCAACCTGTTCGGGCCTCCATGGGAAGTAATTCCCACTTCACCCTGCACACGTATAGATCGTACGGCTTCGGGTCTTACAAATATGACTTATGGCAGTTTCCTACCAGTGCCTTGCGGCAACTCGCTTTCGCTGTGGCTTCCAAATGTTAGCCTTGCCATATTCGTAAACTCCCTGCCCCTTTATGCTAAAAGGATGTTGCGACACTTGAGCCTGTTTATTTATTCGCAGGTTCACGACGCGCCGCAACAACTATAACTATTAGATTTCAGGTTCTATTTCACCCTCTCATCGAGAGTGCTTTTCAACTTTCGCTCGCGCTACTTTACTCTATCGGTTTCGGGTCGTATTTAGGGTTAGATGTTTTTGACACCCGCATTCACAGAAGAGTCTCGACCTCTGCTACTCTGCGTGATGACAATGTTTCCGGGGAATACGAGGCTGTCACTCTCTTTGGCGCGACATTCCAGTCGACTTTTTTCCCACCCGCACTGCCATTTACCACTCCACATCTCTGCATTGCTGCAGATTCAGATCGCCCTGTTCCCTTTTCATTCGCCATTACTAGGGGAATCTTTATTAATTTCTTTTCCTGCAGGTACTAAAATGTTTTAATTCCCCGCGTTCCCTTTCCTCCCTTGCGGAAGGAATCCATGCTTGCGCATGGGCATCACGCATTCAGAAACGATACGATCAACAGTCGTCTGCACTTACCGTACCATTATCGCAACTTGCTGCGTCCTTCTTCAGCGCCCGAACCAAGTCATCCATCTAATAGCTTGGAGTTCGCAAATTACACGGTCGCATCAACGTAAAGAACGTTTTGACACTTACTTCCCTACTGGGCACCAGTAAAGAAGCGCATACAATCGTTTTCGACAAGTATCTATAATGTAAAAAAGCTTTATAAGCTTTTAGTTTTGGAAGGCCTCACTAAAGACTGGCTATTTTAGCTGAGGATAGGCTCAAAACTAGAACGCAAGCCACTGCTGTATCTTCTGTTTTCCTTTATTAAATGCAATAAAATTTTACGTATATGCTCTCTTCAAAAACCTCGCACTATACGTTAAGCCAATTACTATAAAACGGCATACAAATCTATAATAATTATTGGCTTATTAACGTTTAATCTAAGAAATCATTTTCCTTGATTTTATTTGGTATATACTCCTCTGTCATAAATGACAGTCCTTTTGCAGTAAATGCATCTAATTCAACTTTTGCCTGAAGTTTCTCCATTTTTGATAACTCTTCTTGCCACGCTTTGTTATTCTTAAACCAGTCATAATTTTTAATCTGCTTAAGCCTAGAAGTATCAACATCTTTAAATTTTATCAAATGCCGTTTTAATCCATAACGTTCTATGTCTTTTTCCATCAGACCTAAAAATTTGGCGTCGGGAAGAGCCAGCCTATCAGAAGCGTGTGCAAGCGCTATTGATCCGAATTTTATTGCAGAGTAAATATACACTCCCCAAGGATCAAAATCGACAAGAACATAAACAGGTAAACCCTGCTCTTCGTGCAACCTTTGCAGCAATCTTCTTATGCCCCTCGTTGCTTGGCCCTGACTTGACATTATGACGCAGTGTAATTTCTTCCATGCTTTATCTTCATTTGCCCTCTCAAACATTGTACTTTTTTCGAAGTACAAAATGAATTTTGCATCTACTTTGCGGAATATTATCTCTTCCACGTTACTAGGTATCGCCCAGCCACCACTGCCGAGTTTAGACCAGTCTATGACATCACCCCTGTCTTCTATGACAACTTCACCAGCCACAGATCCGTTCTTATTTGCATTTATATTAAGCTGCTCCCTTGTAAGATCGGTTATCAGTTCTAGGTCTTCTATTGCCTTGTTGGTTTCTGTCTGATCATCGACTACGTCTATTTTTGTGCCCGGTATAGTTCTCCTTACCTGATAGAATGCGGACCTTAAGCTTGTGTGCTTGTCGCTCTTTATCAGCTCCCTGCTGACGGCTGCCATAGCCATGGTCTGTATAAATTTTCTGACGTGACCCACGTTCAGGAAATATCTTCTCGACAATCCGCTGCCTAGCGTTATCATCCTGCTCTGCTCATTGTATTTGACGTTAGAAAGCCCCCTGACCGGCAAAGTTAGGTAAGGATTCTCACCCTTCTCTATTTGGCTGTATACATTTTTCCCTAGATCTTCAAGTACTTTCAGTCTATTTTTCTTTGATTTTTCAATTTCATTTGTATCCATATCACTCCTCGCCACCCCCCTCAGAGGAGGTGTCTGATTCTATTTTGCTTGAAACTACATCACCCTGACTCAGACTCTCCTCAACATTAGCTTTGACTTCATCCCTTTTCTTTTCGAGCAAAGTCTCTATCTTCTTCTTTATTTTCGGTTCCTCTATGTCGGTTAATTTCGACAGGGAGAAGGCAAGCTCAATCCCATACTTATCGAAAAGACTTATCCTCTCCTGGAAAAGACTGCTCTTGTGCTTGCGATTCAGGAAGACCGACATGCCCCTGACCAGCTCCTGGAGCGCCAGCTTTATCTCCTTTGTTATTATAGGATAGCTGGCCACTGAGTTTTTACTCTCATTGGAGTATGGCACCCACACAGAAGCAATGTGTACTATGAAAACCATTGGGCCTATTGGGACCTTATTCTCCGCCTTCAGGCCATAACGTGAGTAATCTATGCTGATAAAGCTCTGGGTCAGAGCGCATGAAGCTGAATCAAAAAGCAGTGGTATCTTGTTCGCGAACCTCATCAATGTGGCTTTATCACCAACGATCTTACCGCCATATGCAAGGGCAACCTCGATCTGGAAAGGCATCCCCCTGTAAACTTCAGGCTTTCTTGTTACTGATTTCACGAACTCCGGCGAGTATTCTTTCTTCAGGCTTTTTTCCAGTTCCTCTCCGCCTATTGGGGAGAGACAGTCCGTCTGCGGCCGCATCAAGTCAATTGACTGCAATGCCTTTAATATGGAGGCCGCCTGAACCCTGTCTATGTCAGAAGGCTTGGTCTTTGGATCGAGACCGACTCCCTTTACGGTCTCCTCTGCAACTGCTCTGCTCACACGTGACAACTCATTCTCAAGGGTTGACACAACGGTTCTCTGTGTGGAATTCTTCAGTATCCTCATGAATATCCCTATTTCGAGGCCATGTGGATGCGGCTTTATCTCCACTGCTTCCTTCGGTAGGACATTTACTACACGCTTGTATGTTATCTTTTCGTCGTTCGGATTGGTGTAATGTATCGTCACATGAGGGTTGACCAGCGCAGTTCGTCTTATATATTCATCTACGCTTTTCTGCCCTGCTACGTAAAGGCCTTCTATCTCAAGCTCTATCCTCGTGCCATGTTCATACGGAAAGGCGGATTCGCCTTTCTCGATCACTTCCGGCTCATTTTTCATTATGTTTATCTGGACTTTCATCTCAACGGCCTTCTTCTGGGACTGGACCTTTGAAATTATCTTTGCCGGTTTGCCTGTTGTGAGCTGCGAGTAAAGGACTGCGGAGTGGATCCCTATCCCTTGCTGTCCCCTGTTCTGCTTCATGGATTGGAACTTGCTACCATAAAGCATCCTCCCGAATATGTCCGGTATCTTTGATTCAAGTATCCCCGGTCCGTTGTCCATTATACTTATTAAAAATATAGGGGATGTTTTCTTCAGCCTCAGTGGTTGCCCATTCATTGTGACGGAAAGCTTATCGTTCTGGCTGCTCACGGTAAACGTTGCATCCTCAACTTTTATGGACGCAGAGCCTCCTCTTATTTGCTTGGTTTCTGATTTTCCCTTGTAAAGCACGGTGCAGTCGCTTTTTTGTATCATCATCTGCGCTATGTTGTGCTTTTCATCCAAAAGCTGGTAATTGTCGCTCAGCGCCTTTACTTCTACGCTTATCTCCGGGAGTGATACCTCCTGCTTTTCCCTCTCCTCTATATGCCCAAGCTCCTCACACGCATCCAGAGAGTTGTCCACCGCTTCCTTGACGCAGGTCAATAGCGCTTTCTGCTTGTTGTCAAATCCCAGCAGATGCCTGTTCTTCTCAAAGAACTCTGTTACGCTTATCGCCCTCTGTTTCTTCGCCAGCTCTTCAGCTACTTCCATTTTGGTATGCCTCCAATTTTTTCCTGTCTATTGAAATGAATACACTATCATGTTTTGCGCCATTTAAAATCATTTCTATTGCACCCTGCGCCATGCCAATCCTTTCTACATGCCCGACTATACTTATAGTTTTCCCCTGTATTTTTATGTAGCAGGAAGTTTCTTTCATCAGTCTTTTCTTTATCATCCCTCTGCTTCCTATCACGCGGCCTTTGAGCTCCATCTGCCTTTTCTTGGATCTAGTGTAATCATTTATGTTCACCACGGCTATATCATATGAATCATCCAAAAGCAGGGAGGAAATTGCACTGTCAAACCCTCGGTTGAAGGCAGTAACCGCATTCTTGGCAAGCATAGAGCGGAAAGCGTTGTCTGATTTCAGCCTTGCCTTCGTTTTGTCTATTGTTATCTCAACGCCTGTATCCCTTATCTTAGTGAGCAGCTTTGACTGCAGCTTAAGCTCATTAGCCCTCGAGGCAGTCATGTTTATCTCTTCTTCCATGAAACACTAGAACTCCTTTACCATATATTCATTCTCTAATTTATAACCTTGCTTTCTATAGTATTCCCTCACACCAACGCCGGATATTATCTTTATTTTACCGGCTGAATATTCTGATGCGGCGATTCTTTCGGCTTCCGAAAGAAGCGACTTACCCACGCCTTTGTGCTGGAAACCTGAGTCGCTCCTGGAGGACAGAGTCTCCTGCTCGCCGTAAACATGCAGCTCCCTGACAAGCGCTTCTTTGCTGCCATCTGGGATCCGGAGCCTCAAAAACCCTATTAAGCCCTTGCTTACTAAATCATCGCAGCTTATGAAGATTTCATCGCCGCCTGCCGCTCTGTATGTTTCCTTTGATATTTTAATTTTGACCTCTCCCCCAGTGTACACGTGTCCTATCTCTCTACTTCTTATATCCATCGGCTTTCTGCCGCGCTTCCTTATCTCATCGAATACCAACTGCCTTAAATTTGTCATCTTTACACCTCCCTCTATCAAATTCGATGGGATGTCTCTCTCAACGCGCATTATCCTTAACCATTTAGGTGCGTTTATCTCAGCCTCAGCTATAATATCCACTATGTCCTTTAAGTCGTAGGAGCTGTACTCTCCCCTCTTCCACATTTTGTAAAGGCCGGTGCCTTTTATAACCAAAGTCGGGTATATCTTTATCGCATCCGGCTTCAGCTCCTCGTTTTCATACACCTGCTTCAAAGTCTCCCTATCCTTGTCGATGTCAGAGAAAGGTAGGTTCAGCATTATGTGGTGGTCAACCTTAAAGGCGCTGTCCCTGAGTCTTTTTGTAGTGTCTTTGACATCGCCTATCGTGTGACCTCTGTTGTTTTTCTTCAATATGTCATCATACACGCTCTGGACTCCCATCTCCACCCTTGTCACTCCAAAGCTTAGGAGCTGCTTGACTTCCTTTTCGCTGCATCTTTCTGGCTTGGTCTCGATTGCAAATGTGACACACCTGTTCTGCGCGGTTTCATTGAATATTTTCTGCGCTTCTAAGTCTCCCTCAATTTTCCTACCTGATGAGAATTCATTCAGCGATTTGTAGATTTGGGTCACAAAATCCTTTTTGTAATCCTCTGGGAGTGTCGTGAACGTGCCACCTATCACTATTACTTCTATCTTCTGTGGTGTCAAACCCATGAAATTATACTGCTTTAGGCGAGCCTGCACCTGCCGGTATGGATCGTAGTCATTCATTGCCGCACGCCTGGCCGCAGGTTCAAATCCTGTGTAGCTCTGTGGAGTGTTGTACTCTACACCGCCAGGACAGAATATACACTTCCCATGGGGGCAGGGATACGGCTTTGTCATCAAAGCAAGCACTGATATCCCCGATAGAGTGCGGACAGGTTTGGATTTAAGCAGCGAAAATATTTTATCATCATTCTCTGCAAGCTCCAATATGTTCCCGTTTTTCGGTATATTAGAGAAGCCCATGCTCCTTGATATTCTCTTCTTCAAGCGCATTGCCTCCTCCCTGCTTGGATTCTCCATATTTCCAAGTTCGCTTGAAAAACTGGCGACGAACCTCTCCATTTTGGCTTTTTCTTCCATACAAAGTGATATGTTAGTTATTTAATATTAAAATTAGTACTAATATCTATGAATAGAAAATCACAGGTAATAAGCATTTTCTTTGCAGTGTTCTTGATAATAGCAGTCTTGAGCATCATCGGGCTTGAATCTGCAAACCTGAAAACCAACGAAAACATAAGCCAGATAGAGACCGCTTACACGCTCACAGACAATGCTTATCAATCCATCTCAAACGTTTACAGCACCGCATATAATCTTGGGCTGTCCCCGCAGGCCATAAGCTTCCTGCAGAGCTCAGTAGCTGCTATAGCTGATACTTATATGATAAACTACCACCTGAACCTATCCGAGGGGATAGCACTGACGAATCCATCGACTTCGCTCCAGCCTACATCCTTCGTAGAGAAAGTACCCGTGACAATAACAAACTCGCAGAATGCAGGGGTTGCACCCTTTCAGCAGATGATAAACTTCACTTCATCCGATCCAGGATGGAGTTATATGAATACATCTGCTGTGGGTTTCGGCCAAAACGTTGAATTCCTATACTCAAACGGGCAGGTGATTCCATCCTGGTTGGAGAGTTACAATCCGACCGATGGTGTATGGTGGATCAAATTGGGGAGTATGCCTCCCTCTTCTTCAACAACAATATACATGGGATTTGCACCCCAAACAACAAATCTTTTCAATAATGTAAATGACGGTGAAGCTCCAACCCTTTCAGAAATCGTACAATCTAATGGTATTGAATATGCAGCGCCAATAACAATAGCGAATTCGCAGTCTTCAGCTACGCCTTCACCTTTCCAGCAGATGCTCAATATATCTTCATCCGTATACTCAAGCTATGCAGCATCAAACCTGCAGAATGTCGAATTCCTGTATAAGAATGGTACTGTGATACCTTCATGGCTGGAGCAGTATACTTCTTCGTATGCGATATGGTGGGTAAAGTTAGGTAGCATCCCGGCTGGTGGAAACGTTAAGGTTTATATGGGCTTTGCCTCGACTTCAACTAACCTGTTTAACACCAACGACGTCGGTGAAGCCCCGACTTTATCATCCAGTTATGGGGAATATGATGATGGAGCGAACGTTTTCAAGCTTTATACAAACTTTGCCGGGACTTCTGTGCCATCCGGATTCACGGAATACCACTCGTCTGATTCCTCAATATCAGTAAATAACGGTATAACATTTAACATTGGGGACAGCGACAATCCTGCCTATGCTTTTATCCTATACGGCAGCAATTTCCCAGACAGCGTTGTTGATGCAGAGATAACAAGCATACCGGTAGCCCAGGACGGCAGCACGGAATACCCTGGTTTCACCTCATCGACAATAGGCAACGGGATGGCGAATTATGTTGGTTTCGAATGGTATGAAACATGCGGTTATGTTTACCATGGTGATGAAATATACAATGTAAGCGAAATTAGTAGCAACACTGGTGGATTAAACGCCCACACAATTATGTCCTCGTCAAATGCTTTTATAACTGGATACTATAATTACTCCACTATTCTGTCATCAACAGACACCGCAACGCCTGCAGACACTTATCCCGTGCTCGGAGTTCAGACTGCAGGATCCAGCTCCGGTTGCCCAGACACGGAGGCAGCCTCATACCAATGGTATGATGTCAGAGCGGAACCACCAAACGGAGTAATGCCTTCCATAAGTGTAGGGGCAGTTGCTTCGAATGGATATTATGCGGAATACGATGATGGAGCAAATGTATTCAGCAATTACTGGAATTTTGCCGGGGCAAGCCTGCCAAGTGGATGGAATTCAACAGAAACAGCTAGTTTAGCAGTAAACAATGGGGTTTCTTTTACAGGTGCTTCTGGTGGCGGTAATGCAGCCCAAATAGTTTATACAACGGCAATTAATCCTCCTTTTGTGTTAGAATATGATGCATATTCAAGTGGGAATAACCCCGCAGGAGATTTGGCATATGTAAATCAATATGGCTCTGCCTTTTCAAATGGGTATCAAGCATTATTTTCTAATGGTGGAACTAGCACAGATATAAACTATTGGTCTAGTGGTTCAATCACAACCGAAGCAAGCACAAGTGCAGGGCCTTCAGTATCACAAATTGAAAGTTATGCACCTATGTCTCTTGGGGTTGGTCCAAACATTGTTTGGGGGATGTGGAATTACCAGTATTACATTTCATGGTCTGCAACTCCAACTACAGGTTATTACATTGCATTAGGCAGTTGGTGGGATGATAAAACGATTCATATTCAGTGGGCCCGTGTTCGTGCTTATCCTCCAAACGGAGTGATGCCTTCCGTGAGTTTTGGCTGATAATAAGAGAAACGCGGCGGCAATAGAAGGCCCAGTGCACCATCTAAGAGAAAAGGAAATCTGCCGTCCTTTCTTTGTTGAATGGGATCAAGTCTCCATAGCCTTGGCCAGTGCCCAAAAATATTATCGGTTTCTTGGTTATATAAGATATTGACAGGACCGCACCACCTTTTTTGTCCACATCAGCCTTTGATAGGATCGTTGCGTCTATGTTTACTTCTCTATCAAATATCTGGGCCTGGTTCACTGCATCGTTTCCTGTTAAGGCGTCGCCAACGAATATCGTCAGGTCCGGCTGGCTTACTCTCTTTACTTTTTTCAGTTCTTCGAGTAGGTTCTTGTTTATGTCGCTCCTGCCGGCTGTGTCCACTAAAACCACATCAACCCCGTTCGTTCTTGCATGCTTTATCGCGTCGAAAGCAACAGCTGCAGGATCGGACCCGTAATTGTGCTTTATCACGTTTATCCCCAGGTTTTTGGAGTGGACTTCTAGCTGTTCTATCGATGCTGCCCTGAAAGTATCGCTGGCTGATACCACGACCTTGAAGCCTTTGTCCATCAAAAACTTGGCGACTTTAGCCAGAGTTGTAGTTTTGCCGACGCCGTTCACGCCCACAAACAGGATCACAAATGGCTTCTTGTTTTTTATTTTCTCTATCAACTGATCTACTGGATACTCGGACAGGATGTTTGCTACGCTCTTCTTCATTATTTCTTCTACTGCTTTTTTTGATGAAATCAGCGAGACATCCTGACCGACAAGCTCCTCAAGCAGATCTGCTTTTATCGAATCTAAAACTGAGACTGCAACATTGTTATCAAAAAGGGCCTGGCGCATCCCTTCATAGATGTCCATTACTTCCTGCTCTGTTATCTTATGCGACAGCAGCCTCTTCTTGACCTGCTTATTGTGCTCTTCCTTCTTTGGTTTGCTTGATGGTGCTTTGGTCTTCTCTTCGGCTGCTTTCTGCGGAGCCTCATGGGCTTCCTCATGCAGTTCCTCTGTCTTTTCTTCCTTCTTGACTTTCTTGGTTATAGAATCTATTGAGTCTTTTATTTTTTTCTTTATGAAATCAAACATATCTACTTGAGGCCGGCCTGGTACTGCGTGTACAGCTTGGTGGCTTCCTCTTCAAGTATTTCGCCCTTTGCCTGCAGGGCCTGGATGACCTGCGCTATTTTCTCGATGTTATCGCCCATCTCCTTTAAGTCCTTTTCAAGCTTTTTCTTCAGTTCATCGAAACTGTACTCCTTGAAGACCCCGCTGCCTATGCTGACAAGTGCTGAAGAACTGTTTGTGATGTTCGCTTTAAGGAAAATCTCCTGACTGTATGGAACATAAACCTCGTTGGCATCCTTGATCCCATCAAGGCCCAATAAGGATCGATTGAGGGAATCCTGCGCCGACTGCAGCTCGTTCAGAGCATTTATGTAGTTCTCTAGGTCCCTTCTGAGGTACTCTATTTCGAGCAGCCTCTTGTTTATCTCCTCTTCATTTGTTTCCATCTTTCTTCTGTTCCTGCGCGGCTTTTATGAGGCTTATCGTGACTTTCTTGTTGTCGTCCTTTGAGCACGACACCCTTATCGTTACCGGTGGTTTCTTCATCCCGTTCTTGAATATCTCATTGTTTACGCTTATGTCCATGCTGATTACTCCTGCTTTCATGTGGCGTTTAACGAAGGCGGAGACGAACTTTGAGGCTGCTGCGGCTTTCTTGTAGCTAGGCACCGCCTCGATCGCCTTCCTCATATTTATCGTCATTATCCTTTGCTCTGCCATGCTCATCTGCCAACATTCCTGTTAAGTCTGGATCTGTCTATCCTCCTTGTGCCGTACTTCCTAAGCTGCGCAAACACTGGAGGCCTGCTCACTTTCCTTGCGTGCTTTATATTTTCTCTTTTCTTGAAAGCTGATTTTCTGCTTGACATATTTTATTTCTCACTGAAATTTATTTTCGTTTCCTTCTTTTCCGGCGAAAACGAGGCCAGAAGCTCCTTTAGCTTATCATCATCTATGACGGATTTTAGCCTGTTTGAAAGGGCCGACTGGATTATTACGCTCTCGACCTGCTCCTCTATGTCGGGGTGCGCGTACTTTAGGTTGCTGAGCCTTTCCCTTGCTTCTTTGGTGAGGAACTTCGACATTATTTCCTGCTTCAGCGCCTCCAGCTTCCTCTTCTCCTCCAATGAATTCTGATCCAATTGCTGCATATCAATTACCCAGTCCTTTGGCGGTCTTGTCCAGCAGTGATACTCCCTTGCCGGTTATGACCCTTCCGTAATGGTTCTCAACCTTGACCTTCTTTATAAAACCTGCTTTTTCCAGCTGCTGCATGAGCTTCCTTATTATTGCACCGCCTGCCGGCTTAAAATGCCTCCCGCTGTACCTGTTCTTTTCCTTGTCGCCGTATACAGATCTCAGCCTGTTAACGCCTATCGGATGCTTGTCAATGTACATTCTTCTGAGTATGCTTGCCCCGCGCATGTACCACCAGTCTGGCTGCTGCGGTACTCTGTCCTTTGAGGAACCAGTCTTAACGAACTGGGACCAGGCCGGCGGCTCCAAGACTTTCTCTTTCTTGAGCTCTCCAGCAAGCGCTTTTGTTAGCTCTATCTGATCAACATCGTATGCCCTTATCATATTCTCAATTTTCTAACACTACCACAATTTAAGCATTTATACGTTATAAAATTTTTATAAATGCGCAGAGATGCGGTCTTTCCAGGTATAAGTATTTTAGTACAGTTCCTGCATATTAAAACCTTTTTGTTCTTCGGCAGCCTTAGTTTTTTCGACAGTATTATCCTGTAAGCTATGTAGGCGTACCTGTCCGCAAGCTTAGGATCATCTTTATAGACCTCATAGGCCATTTCCAGAAGTTTTTCGACATCCCTGGTGAATTTAGCCTTGTTTTTAGTGTCAACCATAGACCTAATACGCAAACACCTTATATATCGTTATTTCAGGTTGATTTGTAATAATTACAACAAAAAAGCAGAAGGAAAAATTTATAAAGAAATGATTTCATTGAGAAGGTGAGATGCAATGCCGCCGCAAGCGCCACTGCAAATAAAAAAATAGGAGGTCGTTATGGCTAAGAAACCCACGAAGGAAAAGAAGGATGAGGACATCATCGAGGACCAGGAGTTCGAAGACGATGTGGATGACACAGAGTTAGATGATGAGAAGATGGACGACGACACAGAAGACTCAGAGTAAACGATAAAAACTTTTATTTTTTTTGTTTTTTTATACTTTTCTAAGCACAAGAACAAGATTCTCATTTTCAAACTGTTCTGATATTACTCCTTCTTTCTTGTCTCTCCTGAGTATCTTAAGGTAAAGCTTCTTTCCATTCAGGGCGCGCACTTCTATCGAGTTCTGCATCTTGCTTACTTTTATGTCATGCTTGCTCTTTACG
This sequence comes from Nanobdellota archaeon, assembly GCA_021810345.1. Classification (GTDB taxonomy): domain Archaea; phylum Nanobdellota; class Nanobdellia; order Parvarchaeales; family Parvarchaeaceae; genus Parvarchaeum. The sequence continues at coordinate 12,318 of JAJZIX010000004.1, forward strand.
CCGGGCAGACTTATCGCATGCACTATTGTATCGCCATGCGTCGAAACCAGGTCTTCTGGCTCGATCACCTCACTGACATCCGACATTGCCTTATCGGCTTTCTGCTTGCTATATGGCCGTGAAGCCTCCTGCTCCGGCTGGAACACCCCACCGTTGGCTATCCCGTTCAATATCTGCGGTATGACCTTCTGGACAACCTTTGTAAGGTCTATGCTTATGCCGTTCATCTCAGAGTCTGTAAAATGAAGCGGCCTGCCGCAGTTAGGGCAAAAATTCCAGTCTTTTGATATAATTTCACCGCAGAATTTGCACTTTTGAACCATAAAACAATCCTCCAATATGATTCTTAGGCTCACAGTGTATTTAAATTTTACTAAACGGGTTTCAGCGCAAGCAGTTGGGCGAAAGAGTTAAATTCTGTGAAAACCAGTATTTAGTATGATCAAGTCTTTGGTGTTGCTGGGATTGATTCTTCTTGGGGTAGGGCTTGTGACCCTTCTTGGGTTTTATGTACCGGACCTCACAACATACATCAAACAGATATTCTCATATATACCGCTGAAAGCCTATTATGTCTCCATAATAATAACATTGGTGGGTCTGCTGTTCGTTGTTGTTGGCGCAAAGAAATCAAAGATGGGAAAGTATTACAGATATTATTAAAGACGTTTCCGTGCTTTGCCAAATCCAAATCATCTGTAGCTTGTCTGTTTCAACGCCCTTGCAGCGCTGCGGTATGGCTTCTGCGCTTCTGTCTGCCTCTTATCGTCGACCAGCAATGACCTATCGTATTCCAGAAATGCCTTTCTCAGGTTTTTCTCCTTCTTGACGAGGCATTTGGCTATTGCCGCGCGTATGGCCTGCGCTCTTGCTATCTGGCCGCCACCGTTTATTGAAATATAAATATTGTACTTTTTGTAGACGTCGCCGGAAAGCTTCAGTGGCTCGGATGTCCTAAGAGCGAACATCGTGTCCTTTTTGAACGACTCGAGCTTTCTGTGGTTTACGTAAACCTCTCCTGTGCCGTCCTTTATTACCGCATTCGCGATCGCGGTTTTCCTCTTCGATACTATGATTGTGCTCTTTTTCATGCTTGCCTGTGCTTTAATAGCTGTGACAATTCAGCTATTTTAACTTTGTGCAGGGGGATGTCCATCCTGTATTTGCCGGCGCTGGCCTTCTCCTTGTCCTTGAACTCCTCTGGTAAACCTTCGAAAACCTTGACCCTCCTGAATGCCTCTCTTCCGCTCGGGATTTGCCGCTTAAGCATTCCCCTGACTGCCCTTCTAACTATGCCTGTTACTGTTCTTGGGAAAAATGGCCCCTTCGACATCGTGCCTACTTCCCTTCTCTCCAAGTACTTGCCAAGGATGGCGCGCTTGTCGCCAATTATCACTATGTCATCTGCATTGACGATCACAACCTGCTCGCCCTTTACGGCCGATTTTGCGGCCATGGATGCAACGCGACCCAAAGCAGAATCCTTACCATCGATTATCATATTATTGTTTTTAGAGCATTCAAAGCAATTTAAGCTTTTCTTTTCTGATCCAGAAGCAGGCTGAAGAAGAACAACACGGCAAATACGGCTATGACCCCAAATTCAGCGTACACATTGTATACACTGTAGTACTGGCTCAGGCTGTACAGCTGGGCCGTGCTAACCAACAGGTTCGCCTCATCTACTATAAGCCCGACGCCGAAACCGAAAAAGAACGATAAAAAGCTCCTTAACTTGACGCTTCTTGCGGCTTTGTCGTAGAACAGGAACATTATTGCGCTAACAGCCATTACCAGGAGTATCCCAATAAAAAAATGGTGTATCAAGATTCCGCCATAGCGCACATTCAAATCTCCTCCCAGAAACACATAGAGCCTCGCTATAGCTATGCCAACAAGTATACCGGCAAGTATGTATAGGAAAGGACTGGAGACCATTCTTCTCTTGAGCACTTCGTAGCCTGTTACCTGCTTTTGCATAATGATATTTAACCTATGAGATTCTTAATACTCACTATAGCTATATATATTTAGATGGGCCGGTAGTCCAACGGCACGACGCCACGTTCGCATCGTGGAGACTTCGGGTTCAAATCCCGACCGGTCCATATTTTAGCATAAAAACGCCGCTTGAGCTCTCAGCTCTGGGTTCAAAAGAAATCCTTCATGCTGTTCAGGTTCTCCGCCCAGTCCTTCTTGAAGTCGCTGAAACTTGATAGCGCTTCCTTTCCCTTTTCGGTTATTTTGTACTCTTTCTTGGCTTTTTCAGGTAGGTTCTCATCTGTATCTACCTTCTTGATAAAGCCGCCTCTTTCAAGCTGGGACAACGCGGGGTATACAGCGGCAGTGCTGGGGCGCCATAGCCCCTTTGACCTGTCAAAGATCTCCTGCATTATCTCAAAGCCATGCATTGGCCTCTCGCTTAAAAGCTTAAGTATGTAGGGCTTTATGACGCCCTGCGGCATCATATTCACCCTAAAAGGGCCGCATCTGCAATGCCCATTCATCATACTTACTCCTTGCTTTCTGCTGAGCTTATTCTCTCGTTCAAGTGCTTAAGCTCCACTTCAAGCATCTCCTTGTATTCTTTTAGGCTATCGACATCCTCGGCTTCGTCGTTGAATCGGCGCATTCCCATGCCCCCATTGCAGCCACAACCGCAGCCTCTGTGCATTCTCCTTCCCATAAATGTTTCATCCATTTATATCACCTCTTATATATAATATGATATAAGGTTATATATAAAGCTTTGCATTAGCTGAGTATACCGAACTTATGTTTCCATCCGCCAAAATTGGCGCGGAAGATCACTGTTTATCGTAGGTCTTCCAGAGTATAAAGAAAACAAATGACAGCGCGAAAGAAGCCACGGCCAGCAGGTTCTGCGGTATCGGGACATAAACGGACAAGTTTGTATTGGCAACTGCAGCAGGGTATAGAAGATTCTCTATGCCTATGTACACCCAGATAAAGATCAGGTAGATCCAGAGTGCCTCGAAGACGGTAGACAGCTTAAAAACGCGTTTGCTCATATGTAGACTTTCGTGTTTGTGCGCTTTGCCCATACGAATCTATTGATCAGAACAAATGACAGTATAGAAACCGCGATTATGGATATTAAAGATATCGCAAAAAACGTGCCCGTGCCAATACCCTTAGAGTATCTTGACAATACCCCGAGTAAAAGTATCTCCAAGACCACCGGCACCATCAGGAAGGCATTGAATTTTCCGAACTTGTAGGCCGAGTTTAGAAAACCTCTATTTTTAAAGTTTATTTTCTCGTTTACGATAAAATTTGAGAGCCCGGCCAGCTCGCTGCTGAAAAACACCGCAAGTGGGTATATCATACCCAGGCTCAATCCAACGTACAGCATCACTACGTTTGCTATGTAGGTAAGCAGGCTTATGCCGCCGTAGAAAACAGAGTTCTGCTTTGTATTTCTCATTATAACCGCAGCCAGCTCGCTGGTTGTAAGCCGCCTGGACTTGTTCTTAACCGTGTTCTTCTTTATGATTTCGGTTGTCCTGATCCCATGCGAATTCAGGAGGTTTATCGATTCCGTCAGGAAACTCCTTCTACTCAGTTCATATCCAGCAAGCACTTCAACGGCCTCGGGGGTGAATATGCGATTCATTGAAAACACATTGTATGAGTTACCGAAAGACACGAGGTTTACTACCTCCGAGACAAGCATCTCCTTGAAATTCCTTTTTGTTGATTCAATTACATTGCCCATGCCAAGGTAAGGCAGAAACCATGTTGCATTTCTGGTGGATAGATTCTCAAATGTGATGATTTTTTCGACGTCCAGCGTAAGCGCGGCTGAAAACCCCTGCTTCAGGAAATCCTCAGGCTTCGCGGCAGGCGATATTTTTATAAAAGTAAACCTGTTGTTCTTATCATGGCCGGAAAAATCAGATATTATGAATATTTCGCCTTCAAAATTTGCTCTTTGCTTTTCTAAAAATGCATTCCGGTTCTGCTCACTAAGCAGACCCAATCCTGGTAACAGCAAGGCTAATCTCGGACTCGCCATTAGTAGACTAGGTTTCACTGCCTTTTTAACCTTATTAGTTAGCTTTTCAAGGTAACTGCTCCGCAAAGGGAGCAAGAAAAAGGTTAAATATAAATACTACCTATATATAATTGTAATTTGTTATTACTGAGTGAGTTATACATGAAAAGAAAAGAGTTTACGCTGAAAGATAAGGATATTGTTGACGATCCGGATGAGGATTACGAAATAGAAAAAGACGAAGAACTCTTTGACTAAGCCGCAAAATTCAAGGATGAATGCTTGATACTATTATTGTGAACAGTGGGTTACCAAAGATTATTGTTATCAAAGCCCCTATAAAAACACCAGGTATAAAAGGAAGGCCAACTTTCACGATAACGTACTTCACTCCTTCTTTCTTCAGCTTTTCTATGTCCTCCTTGAGCAGGCCAATCTTCCTTTGCTTCAATATTATGGTGCCATCCTCGACTACGTCCCCTGCAAGCCAGTCCCCTTCAACGAGCTTGTCGACTTCAACCCTGAAAAACATAAGATTATCGGCAACCAGATAGATGTAGCGCATCGAAACTAGCAGAAAGGCGATCAGCGATATCAAAACATCGAATGGAAAAGGAAGAAAGAAAAGCGCATATAGTATCGCTGCGACACCCAATGAGATGAGAGCAACGTCGTACTTCCTGAGCAGCTTGGACATCTTCTTAGGATGGATAGCGCCGATGAACAGCGTGCCCAGCAACCCGTATACTCCCCCAAATATCAGGATGTTTATGAAAAGTGATATAAAGGATGTCCTTGATGTGGGCGAGATAGCTGTGAAAACAACCGCTAGGCCAAGCATCAACTTCACGTCCCCGCCGCCCCACTGCCCCATGTAGTACATCGCGTAGGCAAACCCGAAAAGCAGGCCTATAGACAGCGGCATGTATACTAGATTTCCTATTGAATACGATGCTATAGAATAAAATAACGACAGCATTAGCCCCCCTATTATAAGGATATAGCTTATAAAGTCGGGTACTTCCCTCTTCCTTGCATCAAAAACCGAGGCCGCTCCAAGTATCAACAGCACAAAAACAAATATAAGCAGACTAATTTCATATATCATATGCTATACTTAATTGGTACGGGATTGTTCTATTTAAATGATTTGCCGCTCAGAGCGGTGGATCTGCTCAGCAAGGCGGATGAAGTGTTCATGGAAAATTACACGAACCTGATAGATATGAGCTTTTTAGGTCCGCTTGAAAAGACAATAGGCAAAAAAATAACCCTGATAGGCAGGGAAGAAACGGAAAATGAATCGATACTGGCTGATGCCGACAAAAAGACAGTATGCTTGCTAGTGCCCGGGGATCCGCTTGCTGCAACGACACATATGTCCCTGATATTGGCCTGCAGAAAAAGCGGCATAAAAACTAGAGTAGTGCATGCGTCGAGCATCTTCTCCGCAATAGCAGAGACTGGGCTGTCGCTCTACAAGTTCGGCGCGACAGTAAGCATCCCCTTATACGAGAAGAACTTCACCCCGGACAGCTTCTTTGATGGCATAAAGAACAATCTTGATAAAGGGTTCCATACCCTTGTACTTCTCGAGGCAAGAAGCGAAAAGGAGTTCGTAGATGCAAATACAGCCGTCGAACTGATAAAAAACATAGAAAAAAGGAAGGGACTGAGGATCATAGACTGGAGAAACGTGCTGTACGCATCAAGGCTCGGAAGCGATGAAAGCAAGATAGGCTTCACTGAAAAACTTGACGTCGACCTTAAACCCCCGATTTCACTCGTCATTCCTGGCAGGCTTAACGAAATTGAGAAGGAAGCGCTTGATAGCATCAACTAACGGACACTGGCATCGGTGAGGATTCTACGCAGTAGTTGTACCCTGCACTGATATTTATATCGGCCCCTGTCGTATATCCTGAAGCCGCAGTCACTGGCTGTGTCTCCAACTGTATTGGAAATGGAGAAATCAGCTTGCCGGAACTAAAATTGAGCTGGTAGCTGCTCGAGCTTAGATTCACAAAACCGTGTACAGGAATAACCGCACCCGAGGCGCTTGTGTAGTACACTGTCAAGCCGCCCACTGCAATATCAAGCCATTTCAAGCCGGAAGTCGAACCCAAAGCCCCGCTCTGGCTTGCTGATATATAGTAAGTGCTGTTGGTTGGAGTAGGCGGCGCAGTTACGATGTCAGCCAGTCCGTCAACCGACAAAGAGAGCGGCGTAAAGGATGATGAAGATTCAAATCCAGACGGCGGAGTGCCGGAGAAAGAAGGGTTTTTGAGCGTTATTGGGTAATTGGTGAAAGAAACCGAATTGAAGCACGCCATGAACGTTATAGAGCAGCTTGTCGAGCTTGAAGAAGAGAAGTTCCAAACGAGGGAAGAGGACGAACCCGGATAAACCTCAACGTATTTCTTTGCAAGTGGGAGAAATGCACAGCCAAACGAGGTGAGCGACACGTTGATAGGATCAGGTGAGTAATCGTATACGGATGAGATTATCTTCATGTTCTGTTGCGGGTACAGATTCAGCAGGTTTGAGGTCGATGAAACGGAAAGGGCTATCGGCACGGTGCTGTTGTAAAGAGCTGGCTGCGAATGAAAGTTGAGGTAACCTGCATTGTACATGTACGCAATCGCTACAATTGCTATGACAACCACCGCTAAAATGGCGATTCCTGAACCTCCCTGAGATCTTTTGTGCATATCAACCGCAGTCTATTATATTTGGAGACCCCTGTACATAGAAAAAATAATTATATTTCACTGCAATATTTACCAAATCCTGCGTTGTGGCCGTTATATTCCTTGCGGTTATCTCGATTGGCAGCCCACTGGCCAGAAGTGGCATATAAACGTTATTAATCTGCGCAGTCAAAAGGCCCCCGGGGGATGAGGTAAAATCCACCTTCTGACCATTGTAGAATACAAATGCCGATGCTATGCCGCCGTTGAAGGAGGTATTCGATATTGATATGTATATGCTGCTGATGTCGTCATTAGGAGTTCCTGATGTTATCTCGGTGTAGGGGGCCCCACCCGCGTATGTCGAGTTTGAGAAGACTATGTTTATGTTACTCTCCGGGACTGTCGACGGAAGCTGCGTCTCTATCGAGATTGGATTGGCGATTATCGGAATGAACCCCTGCATGCTGTTATTATATATAGATACTGGAATCAGTTTGCTGGCTGTACCATAGGGGTACGTCACAACAGAAGTCGTGAAATTGTCCCAAAATGACGGCACAGCGACTGAAAATATGTAAGTTGACTGGCCTGAGTTTGTCAGGCATGTCACATTGAACGAAGATGAACTGGATGAGGGCATTGACGCGGGCATATAGATGCTGCGGTATGGCGTCGATGTCGACACGTACGCCGGCTCGCCAAGGCTCAGCGAAACGTTTGCAGTTAGAGTCTGGCTGAACGGATTATAGAAATCCAGAAGTATTGATGAAGAATGCCCCTTGAGTATCTGCCCGGACGGAGAGACCGCAGACACGGTAAAGGCACCGGGCTTCGATGCTGAATGCGAAGAGGCAATGTTACCGATTCCGTGGTAGGCAATTATTACTATAATTATTGCAACAACAAGCAGGATCAAAAAAATCATGCTCCTATTTTGGCCTAGCCTATCCATATCTCATATTATTGGGCTTATTGTATTTAAGCATTTTAAGAATAAGTATAAGTTTCGGCGCTCAGATAAATTGGGAAAAACCCATCCTCCTCATAATTGTAAGAGAGAGCAACATGCACGTCAAATGGGGGTGAATAAGGCGCAGATGTTGAAGTAAGGCCGCTCATTTCAGCCGGGTTGAGTCCAATCGGCATTTCCATAGTTAGGCCGCTTGTCCCAAGGTTAAGCAGGAATGAGAACACCGTGGTGCCATTTGGATATGAGAAAACCTTAGCGCCATCTGGGGGGGTTGTTATGTTTATGAATGCGCTGTTCATCGAGATATTCATTGCAACGGGGCCGAGGACTATCCCGTTTCCAACATTATCGAGTATAAGCTGCAGAAGGGCATCATTTCCGTAAGCGACGGGAGCGACCGAAGTTGCAACTGCTACAGGGCCTGCAGTCCTGCTAAATGAAGTGGAGGGCATGGTTGCTCCGGATGAAAGAGTATTCTGTGAAGCAAAAATGACCGATTGGGTAGCTGATGATGTGTACGAGAAGTTTACGAAATACCCGATATCCTGCGTGTATGGAATGTTGCCATATTCGCCTACTGACGGTGATGTAAGAGAGAATGATTCGGACAGCACGCCCCCCGCAAAAAGCGATGGGATACCGACGCAGTGTGACGATGAGGAGACAGAAAACAGCCCTAAATCATCAAGGCAAAGATTTATGTTTTTCGCCGAATTACCAGCAAGGTTATTTGACACCCTGAAATTAATACTAAACGAAGATGATGGGGAGACGAGATTAGGATACGAATAGTTGACTAGGACACCTTCTGTGATTGGCAGCGGCGCCGGACCCGGGGAATATGTGAAATACAGAAATGCAGCCACTATTATCAGTATAAAAATAAGCGCAAAAGCCGCTGTTCCTCCCTGTGCCCCAAGTTTGCCTTCCATGATCAACCGCATGCTGTCGTTTGGTTTTGAACTACAAACGGCACATTGAGCCGCTGTATATAATTGTAATTAGCATAAGCCAGAACTGGAATCGTGTCAAAATGGAGCCCATTCAGCGTCTGAAGGGCTGGCAGAGTGAAGAAAAAGTTTGAGCTTGACTGCAGAAGCACGGGATTTGATATTGTGCAGTTCCAGTAGCCGGAGGGGAAGACAAAGTTTTGCCTCTGCATGCCAGATGAAACCTGGCAGGCCCACAACCCATTCGAAGGATTTGTAGCTGGGTTGGAGCTAGACAGGGCTGTGCTTATGAACAAAGATAGAGAGTTCAGGTGGTATCCGCCGGTACCCGAGTTGCCGATGGATAAAGAAATCGGGACCGCACCGAGCTTCGTGAGTATAGGCTCCAACGCATCTGTGGACAATTTTACCTGCACTGGCCCCGCGGCAGTAAACGATATCGAAGGCTGCAATGGGATTAATGGTGATGATGAAATAAGTTTGGAATCAAAGCTCTGCGACACGAATTCAAGCGGCATTATCGAGGCCGTGCTGTAGTTGAAAACCGTGAAATTCAATAGGAGTGAACCTCCTGTTGGGAAAGTTATCGGGGATGATGGACATTTGAACTGCACTAGCGTCGAATTCGTAATCTGTTGGGTCGGAAAAATCTCCTTGATCAATCCAACGTTTTCAACAACCGGCGGGAATGATTGTGAGGTCGCGGGTGGCTGCTCGAAAGTATTTATAAGGTCCTCACACACAGTTGCTGCCTGCTTTGAATAAGTATTTCCGCAGGACATATTAACCAGCACATTATTTGGGGTTCCGCCGCCCAATGGGACGTTGGAAGTATCCTTAACGGAATACTCAAAGCTCTGTGTCTCGGACGTGCCTGTCAAAGTGAGATACTGGTTCGGTGGGACTGTCAAAGCCAAAAATGATGTAAATGTCGGGGTTGCATTTGTGATAGTGGGCGGTGGTATCTGCGACGCGAATGGGTTTTCGATGAAAGCAAAGCCGCCGACTATACTATTCCAGAGCGAGGAGAAAAGGCTACTTATTTTGCCATAGGCCGAGCCATAGTGTATCTGCATATACGAATTAACGCTTGCAACCGCCGGGCTATGCGATATATAAGAGTATGCTACCACAAAGATTATAACTATCAAGACCAAAAAAGGCAGTACTATCTTTGCAGCCCTTTTGTGTGCCCCAAAATTGAATACTTTGTTCTTAGCCTTCTCCTGCTTTCTAAGCATTTCAGCCTGCATCTGGTAGTAAACATCCTGCGACGATTGTGGAGGTGGGATGGCGTTTTTCACTTTGCTGCTTCCAATGCCCTTATACATGGTGCGCACAAACTTGTTCTTAAGAAGTTTATTTTTTATACGCATTAGGCGCTTCTGGGTACCTTTCCCACTGCTTTTTTCGCCTTTATCAAGATCCTCGGCATTATTTATAATATCTGCCATATCTAACCCTACTCATCGAGTCCTTATAAAAGTTAAGAGAAAGTGGAAATCGAAAGGTACTGTGGTATAATGAGCCCATTGGTGGAGACAGTTATTGTTCCAGTGTAATTTCCATTGGCGTTGTTGCCGGATAGGTAGTAGGATGGGAAGATCATCACGTTCTCCCCTGCGGTCAAATTAGAGCTTGGTATAGTGTACTTATAGCCAGACGGGTAAAAGGAAAAAGTAACGCTGCCGCTGTAAAGTATCTGATTGAGGTAAAACACCGACTCATATTCCGTTGAGCTTGAAACGACTGAAAAGGGGAAGGTGACATTGTTGTATTTTATCTGTGGCAGACTATATACAAGCTCTGCGTTTGATATCTCGTAGTGAACTCCTTTTGAAGGCACGAATCCGACATTAAACGTTACCGGCAGAACAACGGAAGATGACTGCGGTATTGCAGCAGAAACTACACTTTGCGGTATAGTCACATTCTCTGTGCTATCGCTACCACTGGATATCTGCGATATCACGTTGTTGTTGACTGTGATATTCAAGTTGCCCGTACCTATTGGTGAATAGCTGATAGTGTAGAGTCCAAGCCCGCTTAGTGTCAAGACTTTGACGGGGACTATGTTTGCTGCAAGGTTAGAGGTGGACTGCACGAAAGCCACACTGGAGAAAGACGCAGACTGCCAAAATGCAAACCCATTGAGTGAGACCACCATTGAAAGGCTGTTTGATTTATTTGATACCGTCGGCAGCTCTAAGTAAAGCACGGATCCGGAGGATAGTATGTTAGATGCAAACTTGTTGCCATTGAGCGAAACCGTAAGTCTAGGGTTTCCAGAGACAGAAGCCACGTGAACAACCAATAGGTACTGGTCTGATTGGCTCCCATTGAAGTTAATAGTATAGGAGGAAGATCCGAATATTGACGCGGAAAGCGAGAACTGTGTCTTATTCAGAAGAGTCACGTTTTTCTGCAGGTAAGAGACACCAAATGTCCCTATCTGGTAATTAAAGCTTTTCCCGCTAGATATACCACCAATATAGCTTGTGAATGGATAATAGAATGAGCCAGGGGGGTGCGAGGAGGTTACGTTTGCTGGCGCAGGTGTTGTAGTATTGCCGGATATAAGATTATAAGCAGTCTGTGGGGGTACCATCAGCAGATATACTATTATGAACCCTATCATTGCTATAATGAGCATGACAACTGCTGGTATTCGCTCTCTTACTTCTGCCATAATCTATTTACTACACTAAAATATATAAACCTATCTGCTAACAAAAAACTCCCGAAAACTACAATTTTTCTCAGGAGGTGAAATGCTCGGCCAGCTCCCGCGGCACGGAAAAAAAGCCCATTTTTACGCCTGCGTCTATGTAGCTCCAGCTTATCGTGATTGCTTCAAAGGCCCTCACATAATCTTTTTTTTCGAAGAAGAAAAGCGAATCCTTGTAATAATTGCTTGCCATGTCAAAGAACTCTGTCGCCTTCTTCGATTCCTCCGATAGTTTAAGCCCTTCGAAGACCTTCTTCATGGTCTCCTTCTCCTTCACAACGCGCTGCATCAGCTCTTCATCAACCATAATCATTCAAAGACCCCTGACTCGTATCCAGTTTTTCGACGGCGGAGCTTATCCTGTCGGTTTCAAATCCATGCTCATCGCACATAAATGATACTAATCCCGCTTTGTCTATGCGGCCCTGGGGAGGTAGCTGTTTAAGCTCTAGGACATTCGGATTCAGGAAATATTCATATATCTCTCTCACATTGTATGAAGACCCGAAATCATAGGCAGCGAGCAGCTTGTCTACGCTCTCCTTCTTCACCAATGAAAGCGCCTTCTTGGGGCCTATGCCGTTTACACCAGTGTTATAGTCAGTGCCGCTGAAAAGCGCTATTACGATCAGCTTTTCTCTGGTTATGCCGAGTTTCTTAAGTGAGTTTTCACTCTCAAAAATCTCAGGATTGACGCCAGTTGTTATGCCTTTTCTGGAGATCTTCCTGCGGTTAGTTATATTAAGGTTCCTGACGACTCGCTTAGCCCCAAAAAGAAACGTATCGTAATCCTGCGAAGCGGCTGCATAGACCAATGAATCTGCGCTTAGCTTTGCTGCCTGTGCTTCTCCTTCGGCCGGCGCCTGCACAACCGGTATACCCAAAAGTGACAGAAGCTGCTTTGATGAGTCAACGATGTAATTGTCTATATAAGCCGCCCTCTTGAGGTACATCGCTTTTTCCTCGTTTGTGCTTGCTGCTTCCGACTTTGAAAGCGCTTCCTTCTTCATAGTCTGCCTCTCTTCCAATGTTTTTTTCTTGAACTTTGGGGCTTCTCCATCAAAAACAAAAACGGGTTTTATCCTGTTGTAAAGCAAGTTCATTGACCGGTAAAAAAGCCCATTCAAGTGAGTAGTGACTCTTCCCTGTTTATCCGTTAGATAGGAACCATCCGCAAGCCTTATCGTCGTAAGAAACTGAAATATCCAGTTGAAAGCATCTACCGCTATAGTTTTCCCCGCAAGGTCACTTAGGCTTATATCCTTACCACTCATTATGGCCTTTAATTTCGTGCCCATATCACGCGGTAGTTACTATTATTTCCGAACCGTCAAAAAGGATGGTGTGCTCAAACTGTGACACCATCCCGTCGTTTTTCTCCTTAAGAACATGGAATTCAGACAACGCACCTGCAGCTACCAGCGATTTAAGCTCAAGCTCTGCCACCCTGCCGAATTTTTTGATTATCCAGCGCTTTGCGAACGGAAGTTTATTGTACTCGCTGCTTATGAATTCCAATATCTCTCTGCCAAGTGCGCTTCTCACTGGTTTTTGCTCTTCAAACCCGAGTATCTGAACTTCGGAGCTATCGACAACGTACCCTCCGCCAGTTGTTGCAAATGGTTCTATTGCTATTACCCCTTCTCTTTTGAGTGGCCTCGAGTAGCTGCCGGAGATATTTGGTATGAACCCTTCCTCATGCAAATCATACCTGCCTATTCCATGGCCCCCCAGGTTGACTATTGGCGAGAAACCATGCGATTTTATGATTCTTTCGATTACAGAGCCTATGTCGTTCACGTCAACACCTGGCTTTGCGATCTTTAGAGCTTCGGATAGCGCTTCTCTTGATGCTTTAACGAGATCATTGTCATCTCCCCCTACAACCGTAGTTGCCGCAGTATCTGACAGGTACCCATCAACGCTGGCGCCGACATCCACTTTCAGTATGTCTCCTTTCTCAAGTACTTTGTCATCCTCAAACCGGGGAGTATAATGCGCAGCTATCTGGTTCACCGAAAGATTCGGCGGAAACGACGGCTTCGCGCCCATGTCACTTATTTTCTTCTCTATCGCCTCTGCAACATCAAGAAGCTTGGCACCTGGCTTTGCGGCGGCTATGCCGGTTTCTCGCGCTTCCTTGCCTATTTTTCCGGCAAGAAGCCATTTTTGTTTCTCTCCTGTTTCCATCAATATACTCTCTAAAGTCTAAACTCTGTATCCATGAAACTCCTGAGCTTGTCCATGAACAATTTGCTTATACCATCTTCACTGATTACAACAAAAATCGCCTTCTCATTTTTTTCGTGTATAACCGATGAAACATAATGAACGAACTTTAGCAGATCGTTCTCTGAGTTGTATATAAGGAAAGAAGTTACCGAATCTATCAGCACCAAGACATTTTTCTTTGAATCTAGGACCTTCTCCATTGAAATCCCAAGAGCAGTCAATTCCCCGGGAGAATTGAGAAATATGCAGTTCTCGATGTCTCTGTCCGCTCCACTGAACATGCTCTTTGTAATGGTATCAATAAGCGTGTAATCTACAATCCCAGCGCTTTTTAGTTGAGGTACTATAATGTGGGAAGGCAGGCTGCTGGTTATGTAGACTAAAGAAAGTGAACCTTTGCTTATTGTCGAGAAAACGCTCTGGTAGTTTTTCTCGAGAAAACCCCTGTCCTTTAGCGTCAGCATGCTGACTCCATGCGACAGCAAATCCCCCATCACGTTTCCAATATCGACCTGTTCTACCATTGTTTTATCATACAATTTTTTGGTTATAAGCTTTTTAAATGACAGCGCATTGTGTTTTTTCAGTCCATAAAGCTTCCAAGGGAGCTGTCCTTCCGCCCTACAAAATCATCCTGCTTCAATCCGAAAACCTCAAATATCTGCATTACCGATGGCGCAACCTGGTTCTCGATGTAGTACTCCGGATCGTATTTTATCTTGTTCTGTTTGGCGATATCTAGCATCACCGATCTTTCAGATATGCTTTCGCCGGGCTTGCCCTTGGAGATTATATAGCGTATAGTGTCTCCACTCGAGAATTTTCTTCCGCTCTTCTCAGCGGCAGAGACGTGCCTGCCGGTCTGCTGATAGCTGCTAAGGTCCTTTCTCAGCCTTGTAAGTATCGCAAGTTTTTCAAGCGGCACTGTGCCAGCGTTTATTTGGTTTATCACGTCCTTGACATATACTACGGCGGCATCCACGTCGTTCTTGACAAGTATAAGTTCGAGTACTTTCTTCTGGGTGTCTTTAGCTATGACCGCCCAGTCCCTCCTAACAGACTGAAACCCTTTTATAGTAAGATTCATCGACGAATCGCAAAGAGCATACTTTTTCTTTGCGCCTTTCATCCCGCTTTTTGATGCTACGAAAAGCGCTCGAACATAGATGCCCTGAAGCTCCAGCTCCATTGGCTTCGGCAGCTTCGAATTTATCTCCGAGATCAGGCCATTGATCTCTTTGCTTATGTTCTCCTTTGTTATAAACTCCGAATCGGTATCTGCGTATATGACCTCAAAACCCCTCGCCATAGCAGTTTCTATCGCGCCATGCACGTAATCCCTGCCATAGGAAGTAACCGCCCCTGCGCATTCAAAGCAATACCATCTTGAATTGTAGTAACCAAGGTAGCCGTAAAATCCGTTGGCTATGAGCTTCAAGACCATGACCCTTGCTTTAAGCCTCTGGTCATCGGGCGAAAGCTTCAGCTTCGCTTTTGCATCAACTCTCAGAGTTATTATCTCATTCACGACCCTTGGGATCAGGCCTTCTCTCTTGTCCTTCGGCATAAAAGAAACCGCTTTTCCATCGTTGATTATGGTTGAGGGGCATATGTTATGGGATACGATTATGCTAGGATAAAGGCTCCTGAAGTCAGCAACGGCTACATCCTTGTACAGGCCCGGCTTCGGCTGGAAGACAAATGCCCCGACGTTTATTTTCTTCATCCTGCCCTCCACCTCAAAGTCTGACGGCTTATTTGGTATAAGTTCGGATGTCCTGTGGGCTTCCCTCATGATAAGATTTTCGACAACAACCCCAGTTGTCATCCTTGAAACATCGGATATTGTCTGACCGACAAGTTTATTTAGCTCAGCTATGAGGGGGGAAAGTCTGGAGTAAAGTTTAAACGTCAGGTTAGAATCCTGCATGCAGTAAACGCACAAGGAGGAGGCAACCTCTTTGTCAGAGAAGATCTTATCTGATTCATCCCAGTTAAATTCGCCTTTCCGCTCGTTTAGCATCTCGGCTGAAACCTCCCTTAGGGTAAGAACCTCGGTCTTGAGGTTGTACACTGCATAGATGTTTCTTATGAAATTTAGTATGTCTATGTGCGCCATGCCATTTATTTCAGAGGCCCTTTTATTCTGTCCCTTTGCTTTTATCTCGAAACCGTTAAAGAGCGGCTTTACTCCCAGTATCCTGGCCCTTTCCTGTATGTACGGGAGATCAAAGGAATCAGAATTGTATCCTATCAGTGCACTTATACCGTTTGATGAGATATACTCAGCAAACTTGAGTATCAGCTCTTTCTCATCCTGCACCCTCTCTATCCCTTCTCCCTCGGCATTTAGCCATGTAATGCATGAAGAGCGAAAACCATCGGACATTGATATCGCCACTATTGGATCCACCTTTGAATCCGGGAAGGACCTTTTTGAGAAAGTTTCTATGTCAAAAGCTAGCGGTTTAATCGGCGAGTCGGCTGTGCCAAGCTTGGAGATTGATTTAATCCTGTCTCCGTCCAGCTCTGCTCTCACGAGATCATAGCTGCCGATTTCCTTGTCCAGCAGGTATCTTTTGTAAAAAGGTATATCAGCTTCATACGTTTTCAGGTTTAGCTGCCTTAGCTTTGGGACATCCTCTGGAAGCTTTGTGAATACTTTGCATACACTAACTTTTTCCCCAAGACGAAACATCTCCTCCTCTCGAACTTCTTCTACAAACGGCATTCCGCTGACTTGCTGCATCAAATCCTGTTTGCTGGCCTCAACGAAACAATACGGCCTGAAAGAATCATCGTACAGTATCACCCGATCCGAATTCTGCTTTAGGCAGAAAAGCCTGACGATCGGCTTTCCATCCACTACTATGTAGTCTGCGTCCAAAACGAACACGTCAATGTTCATACTAATATCAGAAATCTCTTGGATAAATAGCCTAAAAACGCCGATGTTTCACTTTACGGTGACTGATTTGGCTAGATTTCTCGGGTGATCCGGGTCTATTTTCTTCAGCACTGAAACCTTGTACGCGAGAAGCTGGCTTATTATTATCTGGGTTATAAAGCTGAACGCCCCGGCCGGCTGCGAGCGTATGAAAAAATCAAACGCTCTATCATTTTCCTCTGAGATGCCTATTATTTTTCCAGACCTGGATTTTATCTCGTCTATGTTGTTTGAAGTCGACGGGCCGTTCTTCTTCGTCATGAAAGACACAACGTACAGGTCCCTGTCTACAAGCGCGAGAGGGCCATGCTTGAACATCGCCGCATCAAGAGCTTCTGCATGTATGTAGGCAACTTCCTTGAGCTTTAGCGAGGCCTCTAGCGCAGACAGGTAATCTATGCCGCGCCCTATGAAAAACACGTTTTCCTTGTTTTTTAGCTTCGCAGCGACTTTGTCAACTGCGGCATAAAGCGACGGAACAAATATATTATAGACATTAAGGCTTAACAGCCTCAAGTCCGGCAGGATGTCCTTCTCCTTACCAGCTGTATAGTAAGCAAGCAACGTCAGCATTATCGCTGACGTAGTAAAGGTCTTAGTCGCGGCTACTCCTCTCTCTTGGCCGGCAGACATGTCGAGCCAGTAGTCGACTGAATTGGCAAGTGTGGACCCCTTCGTGTTAACAAGCCCGATTTTCTTGATGCCGCTGATCGAATCGAGCGAGTTTATCAAGTCTGCGGTCTCCCCGCTCTGTGAAACTATTATTATCGTATCCTTATTTGACATCAGCCTCCTGTAGAGAGGTATATCCTGGCTCTGTATCGCCATCGCCTTTATGCCATTTTTTACCATCATGTACGCGCCGACCGTCGCGGCATAAAAAGACGAGCCTGAGCCCGTCAGGTAGACAGTTGCGCTTGGGTTTATGAGTCCTGCGGCCTTTTTGATGTCTGGTAATCCGCTGTCCAACAGCTTTTTTATCAACGCGGGCTGTTCCAGTATCTCTTTTATCATGTAATGATGGTATCTTCCCTTGTCCACTTCTTCGTAGGATAACTTTACCATTGTGACACTGTGATTCGGTTCCTTTCTGTAAAGGTTCGTTATCTTGTAGCCGTTCTTTTTCAGCACAGCAACGTCCCCGTCGTGTAGAAAAACCACTTTGTTTGTGTATTTCAGGAAAGAAGGCACATCGCTGGACACAAATGTCCCGGATTTGGCCAAACCCAGCACCAAAGGCGCACCTTTCTTAACGGCATATACGGAATTATCCCTGCTAGATAACACTGCAAAGGAGGATGACCCAACAAGCTTCGCTGTGGTGGACTTTACTGCAGACTCCATGCTGCTTCCTTTGCTCACTTCTTCCTCTATTAAGTGGGATATGACTTCTGTGTCGGTATCTGACACAAATTTGTGGTTCTTCAGCATGGCTTTAAGCTCATCCAGATTTTCTATTATCCCGTTGTGCACCACCGCAATCTCGCCGGTGCAGTCAGTAAGCGGATGCGCATTGACTCTGTTCACGGCCCCATGGGTTGCCCACCTTGTATGGAATATCCCCCTATTAGAGTAAACCTGATCAATGGGGTA
The DNA here is from genome assembly GCA_021810345.1 of Nanobdellota archaeon. GTDB lineage: Archaea > Nanobdellota > Nanobdellia > Parvarchaeales > Parvarchaeaceae > Parvarchaeum. The sequence goes on from JAJZIX010000004.1 coordinate 30,449, forward strand.
TTTGGACAGGACGTCCTTAACCCTGCCCGCATCCTTCTTTATCGCTATTTTACCACTGGAGTCGAATGCGCACCCAAAGCTGTCGTATCCTCTGTATTCTAAGTTCTCTATACCGTCTACAAGGTATGGAATTGCATTGTCTGTGCCGTTATAGCCGATTATACCACACATAGCTGATCGTCTCAAGTTTTATAAAAGAACAGAGATGGCAACTAGTATTTAACCATTTGTATTCTTAGGAAAGCCGGAATGAGGATAAGACGCAGGGAAAAAGATTAATATAGGTAATGAGCCCAATTAGCTGTTATGAAGACATACATATTGAGATCTGAGGATGATAAATATTATATAAAGGATACAAAGCTGCTGAAGGATGAAAACGAGCTGAAATTCGTGTCCAGCCAGATAGCGTTCCTGAAAGCCCTGGCCAAAAAGCCGGTTTCGAGCGACATTGTCGCAAAGACACTGAAAATAAGCAAAAAGAAAGCAGAGGACTATGCTGCAAGGCTGAACAAGTTAGAGCTGATAAAAATATCCGGGAAAAAAGAGAAGCAGATTTATTCCCTGGACAGCGGCGCAGTGTCGCTTGAGTTAAATGACTCCGAATCCAAGTTCAATATAAGAGAAAAGAGGATAAAAGACTCGGGCACATCGAGATTTTACAGTAATTTCATCAGGGACGGAAAATTCGACGGGTATATATGCGTCGGATCCACCGATCCGCACGGTGAATACAGGGCTGTCTCAAAGGACACGCACCATGCAATGTATCTGACCATGTTCTTGGGCCAGTTCATAGACCTGCCGGTAAAAACGCCGGTTGTGCTCGATACAGATGTAATATCAAAGAACCTTTTCAAGAACAACCTAATTGTGATAGGCGGGCCGGTCACAAACCTCATAACCCGGGACATAAACAGCTACCTGCCAGTTAAGTTCATAAAGGAGGAAGGGTGGGGTCTGAAATTCAGGGACGGCCTGCACACGAGAGACTATGAGGGTGTAATAGAGAAGATGAAGAACCCGTTCGACAAAACAAAGGAGATAATATTGCTTGCAGGCGTGAGGAATATAGGCACTTTTTCCTCGATTCTTGCGGCCACTAAATTCTCTAACCTCAGCTTTGCATCATACAACGGCGAGAAGCCATGGAGCATGCTCGTGCGTGGATACGATATAGACGGGGATGGAGAAGTAGATTCTGTAGAAACTGTAAGATGACTACAGCTCAATGAGGGGTTTCCCTTGTCATCGCATATACAGCAACCGCCATTGCACCAAGCGTCAGCAGCAGAGAAAGCACTGATGGATTTGTAAGGATACCAAGGACATACGCTGAATTCAAGTACGATGGGAAGGTTGTCGATGAACTTATTGAAGAAACCGCGCCAGACGAACTGCTATTAACCGAGGTAGGATGAGAAGTAGTGGATACGACGTGACTGGTCGAAGAGTAGAAAAGTGCGCTTGTATTACCGAAAGCTATCAACCCGAATATAAACATCACAAGCACCAAAATCGCAGGGACAAGAGTACTTTTTTTGAGATAGCCTGAAACGGCTTCGCTCGGCACTCCTATAGTGTATAGCAGCAGGAGTATGAGGAACAGGAACACTAGTATCGCCAACACATACGGCAGAAATTGCAGTATAAATGCAACGAAGAACGATGAAGCCAACGCGGCAAAAGCGACTGCCAACGCTATCAAAGCTGGCAGGTCTGAGGCCGTAAAGAACTTCGACCTTGAGAGAAGACCGTATACTATTGTGAATACTAATAGAAACACAATTAAATCATACGCACCGAATACAACCGATAATATCATATTTACTTACTGTTTTTTGCCGCCGCCCGAAAAGGCAATTGCCAGCGCAATTATTAAAATCCCAAAAACAATCAGCACGCCAAGGTACTGAGTTGTAAGTGAGGATATCACGCCGGATAGCTCGCTGCCGGTTGAGCCGTTGGCACCAGGCACAAATGCGTGCGAAAACAGCCCCCCTCCAAGGAACAAAACAAGGATGGCAACGACGAATACTGCCCCGGAAACACGCGAATTTGCCTTCAAATCAACGCCAGCGAGCGAAGCGACTGCGAGTATCGCCACAAGTATCAAAGCCGTGACCGCCAGAGTGGATGACATGTAGACCAGCACTGGGCTGACCCATACGACCGTAACCGCAAAGAACGAGATTATCATAGATACTATTGCACGAGCAGACCTATTTGAGTCTTCGCTGAAGAAGCTTATCCTCTTTAGTACTGTGTTTAATATCGCAAGTATAAGCAGAAAAGCCAGCCAGAACTCGAGCGGATTCGTTACATTCGCAGGTGTTATCACAGCAAGAGCATTATTTATCTGCGAAAAGATCGAACCCTGAACTGCTGCTACCATAAGCGTATAAGAACTTTTATAGTATTTAAACTTTTGTAAGGTTATCCTCACTTAAAAGTGATTCAATTGTTTACTTTGACAATAGGTACCCAGCAAGGACCAGAAAAACGAAGACTATTATGTAGGGCAGGTAGCTTGTCAGGTTGCTGCTCACCGCTTTTGAGGATATACCGGCAAAAGTCAGGTTTGCGGTGGTCAAAACCCAGATTACCAGCCCCAATGATATTACTACCGCCAGCACAGTTATTATTTTCTTTATACTGCTTGGAAGGGATGCATCGCTTCCGCCATAAGCCATTGAAGCCAGTATCAAAAGCATGAATATCACCACTGCTATTATGCCGGCTATCGGAAGTATCAAGAATGTGAGCTTTAAAGTGTAGTTTGTCGTCGCGAAAACTATACCCAAGACAAATGCGATTATAGCGTTTATATCGCTCTTGCCCTTGAACATGTTGCTTCTCTCAAGGACGCCGTAGGTTATCGCAAAAACCAGCAGAAAAGGAAACAAAAATGACTCTATCCCGCTGTAAAGTATGGAAACCCCCGATGCTTTTGATGTCAGTGTATTATTCAAATTACTAGTATTATTGGCAAATGACAAAACATAAGCGCTTAACATAATATATTATGAAAAGGCAGGTATTTAACCATTTCGCTGGGATTAGCTAAAAGCATGCGAAACTAGGCTGCTGGCAGACGAAGAATTGAAGTTTCCATTGTTCAGCTCGTTGATCATTAGAGTCCTGTTGTTGAACGAGTATGTTTCGCTGAAGTGTATCAAAGTATGCGATGTTTTGTTGCTGGATGAATTTGTTTCATTCAAGTAGCCTGACAAAAACAGAACTTTGCTGCTACCAATAGTCATATTTTTTAATGAAACGGTTGATATGTTCGAGAATTGGGCAGAAATGTGTGTTTCAATGTTGCTGAAAACGGAGGCTGCATCGCTCGAGGAGTTCAGGTACATGGCCTCAGCCATAAACTCTGGCGTACTTTTTGAGCTAATATTCGCCCCGACTGGCGTGAATATCTGAAGCAGGGCATCGAGTGTCCCGGGTGGAAAAGAAAGGGGATTTGCGGCGATGACGCTGGAATTCGCCGTCTCATTGATGTAGACTGCCCAACTCCCGCCGACAAGCGAATTGATATCTCCCACTGAAAATGCGTTTACCCCTGTGTAAGGAACAGAGACTGGTGTAGTAATCGACTTTGCTGCAGGGTGGTATAATACAAGAAAAACTGCTATAATTATTACCACAGCCGCGACCGGGATCAGTATCTTCACCGGCAAAATCGTTTTCTTTGTTTTTCCGCTTTTTTGCTCATTCGTAGGTTCTTTGTCGATAGTCTCTTTATGTTTCACTTCAACAGTGCTTGTTTCTCTATCTTTTTCATCGACATTTTTGCCGGGATCCATCCAAATATTAATAAGTGATATTATTTAAACGCATTATTTAAAAGATTAATATCGGGCCGACGTAATAAATGAATGGCCCGCTCAAGAAAAAGAATGCTTATACCCGCAGCTGGCTTATTCGGGATCCTAGTCGGAGCTATAGTAATCTACTTCGGGCTTGCCAGCTATTTGTCCTACCAGAATTTCCTGAATGAATCTTCTTTGGGCGGAATAAGCATCGGACCGGCAGTTTCCAGCAGCCAGAATCTGGGATATGCACTGATATTCTCTACAGCATCGGCAGCAGTAGCTCTGGGAGCTGTCCTGATCATAAGATCTATGCGCCGAAAAGCCTCTCGCTGATGAACTTTCGCGCTTCTTGTTCAGAGTAGCCGGTGAAAAGAACATCGCCGGCTGATGACAGCAATATTGATTTCGTACCGCTTTTTATAACGCAGATCCCATTCTCTATAATAGCGCCCGGCTCGTCCCCAAAAAGTGTTTTCAGGTTTATGTCTCTTTGAAGGGAAAATTTTATTCCATCCCCGCAGATCTGTATAAAACCGTCCGCTTTTATCGGTTTATGCTCGTGCAATGAGCATACTTCGCACATGCCATCCTTTTTTATCGCCGTCTTTGTCACCCGGCCGTCAGTGAAAGATGAGGAAACCCAATCCCCTTCGACGGCTCCGCTAAAGAAGGATTCTGCAGCGTCTGCTATCATGCTTGAGAAGTTATCTGGGACGTGCAGGGGCGCACCATAGCAGCCTTCCTTGATTTTCCCCGACAGATTCCTGTAGAGACAGTTGAAGCAGGCCCCTTTATCGATTATGTAATAAAACCCCTCCTTCTCGTTTACCGAGGCGATAAGTAGCGGTATACCTTTTTCTACACAGGCCTGGTTTATCACCAGCCTGGAGAAAGTGTTGTCGGTAAAATCCAGAACCATGCTAGAGCCCTCTATCAGTGAACTGGCCCTTTTCTCCCCAACATACTCGGGTACACTGACAAAATTTGTTTTGCTGCCATTGGAGAGGAGAGAAACGATTGCATCGGATTTGTAGACAGGATTTGAAGTGTCTACGCCGGAGTATAGAGGCTGGTTCAGCTTGTTCTTTTCTGTAACGATATCGCCGTCGATCGCCCTTACCACGCCGAACCCTCTGCCGGAGATTTTCTGCAGTACTTCGCTTCCAAGCGCGCCTGCGCCTATTACAGTCAAAACAAAATTATTTAAAGGCATATATACTCTTTAATAGGTATTTAAGGGTTTAAAACTATGTACGGAGTAATCACGCTTAGGGACAGGATAAGGCTTGAGCCAAGCAAATTTGAAGAGGAACCGCAGACGGCAATCGCAGAGTCGATAAAGCGCGACTATATCGGCAGGATAATAGAGGAGAAGATGGTCGCCATCGGCCTGATAGGGATAGACAGCATCGAGGAAGGTATAATAATCCCAAACGACGCGGCGATCTACTACGATACTACATTTAGGATACTGGCGTATATGCCACTGCTGCATGAAACAGTGAAAGGCCAGATATCAAACATAAGCGAGATAGGCGCAATGATCAATATAGGCGCAATAGACGGATTAGCGCACATTTCGCAGACGATGGATGATTTCGTTGACTTCTCAAAAACATCCCTCATAGGAAGAAAAACACGCGTAGTGCTCAAAACAGGTGACACTGTCATAGCGAGCGTAATCGCGATAAGCGCCAAGGGAATAATGAAAGTCGGCTTGACAATGCGTCCGCCTGGCCTTGGAAAACTTGGCGCAAAAAGAAAAGAAGAAAAGACAAAGGTGAAGAAAGATGGTGCTTAAAGCCTGCAGAGTCTGCCATTTTCTTACAGAGGACAAGAAATGTCCCAGCTGCGGGAGCGATGATCTTTCCGCCAAATGGAAAGGTGAAGTGATAATAAACTCGGTAGATAAATCAGAGACCGCAAAGAAACTCGGTATAACCAAACCGGGAAAGTATGCGCTGAGCGTCGATTAAAATGGAACTTAAGATAACCAAGGAGACCAATGACAAGTACTTCGACAGGAAAGTCATAGAATTCCACATCAAGAAGGAAAACAAGGAGATTGTAAAACTTGAGGATGTGAAAGGCAAGCTAAGGGAGAGATTCCCGGAGGGCACACTCATAGTATACACTCTAAAGAATGTTTACGGAATGAACGCAGCTAATGGCGTGGCTCATCTGTACAAAGATGAAGCCGTGGCAAAGAAGGTTCTGCAGCCGTTCATTCTGAAGAAAAACGGGGTTTTGAATGGAAAAGAAAAAGAATGAGCCTTCTGCATCAAGATTTTATAAGATAGAGGACAAAAAAGCTGTGCTAAGCAGGCGAACGTGCCCCAAGTGCGGTCCGGGTACCTTTCTCGCAGAACACAAGGACAGGTTCAGCTGCGGAAAATGCGGCTATACCGAATTCAAAACAAAGGTTGCCGAGAAAACCAAAGATTAAAAATCCTGGCTTCTATATTTACTCATGTATATCTTAGGTATAGAGAGCACAGCGCACACTTTTGGCGTCGGCATAGTTAAAGATGGAGAGGTAATAGCGAACCAGAGGGACACCCTAAAGCCTGAAAAAGGCGGTATAATACCGAGGGAAGCGGCAGCGCACCACTACAGTTTGGCTCCGGAGATATTATCAAAAGCCCTCAACGAAGCGGGACTGTCACTCAAAGAGATTGATATGTTCGCTTTCTCCCAGGGCCCGGGTATTTTATCACCTCTGAAAGTCGGGTACCAGGTCGCGGCGTTTCTCGGAAGCAAATTCGGCAAAAAGGTAGTAGGAGTAAACCACTGCATAGGCCACCTGGAGATAGCAAGGCTTGCCACTGGGCTTGAAGACCCGGTGATGCTTTACGTCAGCGGTGGCAATACTCAGGTCATAACATTCCAAGAAGGCAGGTATAGGGTGTTCGGGGAAACGCAGGACATAGGCATCGGAAACTTGATAGACAAAATCGGCAGGAGGGTGGGTCTCTCATTTCCCGCAGGCCCGAAAATAGAGGAATACGCAAAAAAAGGCAGAAAATACATAAAGATGCCGTACAGCATAAAAGGGATGGACGTGAGCTTCTCCGGCCTCGAAACATTCATATCTCGTATAATAAAGAATGAGAAAATAGAAGACATTGCATACTCTCTTCAGGAGACCGCATTCTCGATGCTTATAGAAGCAAGCGAGAGGGCTATGGCCTACTGCTCAAAGAGCAGCCTGGTTATAACGGGAGGAGTCGCTGCAAACTCCAGGCTCAATGAAATGGGCGAGAGAATGTGCCAGCAGAGGGGCGCAGACTTCCGCAGGATACCAATGGAATTTTCTGGAGACAACGGCGCAATGATCGCGTATGCCGGATACCTTATGCGCGATCAGAGAGCAAAAGACATCATGCCAAAGCCGTACTTCAGGACGGATTCGGTTGACATAGGGTACAGGTGAGAAAATGCCGATAAATGCACCGCAGGAATATTACAATTTGGAGGAGGCCTACAGCAAGGAAAAGGACCCGGAGGAGAAGGAGAGGATCCTGAAGAAAATGCTTGTGGTCCTGCCAAAACATAAGGGAAGCGACAGGGAGTTCGCATCTCTGAAGCGCAGGCTCTCACTGCTTAGAAAGGCATCTAGAAAAGTATCGCAGAAACACAAGTCCATCTCGATAAGAAAGCAGTGGCCTAGAATCTGCCTTATCGGATATGATCCAAAGGATGTGCTGTCAATGTTCAAGCTTACTCAGCTTGGCTCGATCTATTATGGCATTGTAAAGTCGTATGAAGTCCCAGTGCAGCTCATATCCATGGACAAGCCGGAGAAAAACAGGGACCTGATTGAGCAGGCTGATGCGATTCTCTCCAGATACAGGATAGACATGCCAAACAAAAAAGTGGTGGTATCGGATGAGCCGAACCTGGCACAGGCGATAAAATTATGCGGAGCTATAGGTATATTCACTGAAAAGTCTGACGATGTACTGGCCATGAAGGAGGGCGACACTGTTTTCACCCTAGCGAAAAGGCTGCATATGGAAGTCGGCAAAAATGCTTATGCTCTGGTATACGGCAAAAACGTAAAATTCCAGGGGCAGCGCGTAAGCATGAACTATCGGCTGAACGATGGGGATAGGGTGTTCATAAAGACATGAAAATGATAGCTCTCGGCTCGGAGGCGGCGATATACGATGCAGGAGACTGCATTATAAAGCGCCGAATAAAGAAGAACTACAGAATAGGTGAGATAGATTCGTCCCTGCGCAGATCTCGCACTTTGAGGGAATTCAAGATCTTGTCTAAGTGCTATTCTGCCGGGTTCAAGGTACCCAAACCACTGTCGGTTTCTGACAGTACATACACGATAAAGATGGAGAAGATATCCGGTTTGCAGCTGGATAGCTGCTTTGACATTGATTTTATCGAGAGGATAAGCAGAGAAATCGCCGGGATCCACAAACTTGGCGTAATACACGGTGATTTGACCACAGCAAACATGATAGCCGAGGGCAAAGAAGTTTACATAATAGATTTCGGTCTCGGTTACTTCTCGCTGAAACCAGAGGACAGGGCATCTGACCTTTTCCTGATGAAAAACGCGCTTATCTCACGCCACCCAAAGAAAGCGGCAGAGGCTCACAGGCTGCTTTTAAAAGCCTACGAAAAAAGCATGGGAAAAGAATTTAAAGAGATAGAGACTCATCTTAAAGATATAGAAAAGAGGAGACGTTATCATGAAAGTAGTTAAGATAAAAAATAGGTTTGTGCCGCACTGGCTGAGTTATAAGCCAGACGAGGTCGAGAAAATAATAATAAACAAGTACAACAAAGGCCTCACAAAGTCGCAAATAGGCCTTGTTTTGCGGGATCAGTACGGTATACCATCGGTCAAGGACCTGACAGGCAAAAACATAAACAAAATACTGAAAGAACACGAGATAAACGAAGCACTGCCGGAGGACCTGGTTGCGCTCTATAGGAAAGCGGTAAAACTCCATATGCACATAGACCGCGGGAAGAAAGACAGCCACTCCGTAAGAAGCCTCGTCGTGCTTGAGAACAAGATAAAAAGGCTGATAAACTATTACAAAGCGGCGAAGAAGCTCCCATCCGACTACTCATATTCGCTCGAGGCAGCAAGGTTGGTGGTCAAGATATGAAGCTTGAGAGCTCGTGGTACAAGGTTACGGCTATCGATTTCGGCGACGCTGAGATGGGCGAATCATACGGGAATTCTGATAATATGATCAACAGGAGACTGGTGGTAAACGCATCGGATATAAAGGACGTCAAGTCCAAGCCAGGCTATAAGGTCACGTTCAACGTGGATTCCGTCTCGGGCGACAATGCAAAGGCTTCCATCCTTTCTTTAATTATGCCCCGGGATCATATAAGCAGGTTAATGCGTCACAAGATCGCGAAAATAGACGTCACGGTAAAAACCAGCCTTGGCGGCAAAAAATACGCGATAAAGGTGATAGCCATAGTCAACAAGGCAGAAAACAAGTACAAAACTGCCATCAGGAAGGAGATAGATGCTTTCATAAAGAAAGAAACAGAAAACAAGGAGCTCAAAGAGGTCATGCTGGATGCAATGGGAAACAAGCTGCAGAACCCCCTCCACAAAGCACTTAACAAGATATACCCCACCAAAGCAGTGGAGATAAGAATGATCGAGCCGTCCAAATAACCCACAAAATTAAACAGTGGACTCGACGGGATTTGAACCCGTAGTCTCTCCCATGCCATGGGAGCGCGTTGCCAATTGCGCCACGAGCCCTACGATGAATACAGTACTCTTACCGATGTATATACCTATTATACCTTTTGATAGTATAATCTATCCTTCTTAGTTCATTTCTAGCGTTTTTAAGCTCCTTGCTAGATAATACTCCTGAGTTTATTGAGTTAACTAATTCCTCGCGCCTATGTGACAGGCCTTGTACCTCTAGATCATTTTGAGTATTGGGGTCTAATTTTAGATCTTTGTCTACCGGAGATTTAGGCGTAAACCATAAGGGAGGTTTTAATCTTCTATCATACGCACTTGTCGGACCTGATTTAGCCTCTTTTCCTGAGGGTTGCTGTGGGGGCGAGCTAACCTCTTTTGATTGGGGCAGAGCAATTGTATGGTCGGACGGAAGCACCTTTTCTCCCCTCCCTCTTAGTACTCTTATACCTCTTTCTTTGGCTTCCTTTTCAGATATGTAGGGGAGTGCTTTAAGCCCCTTCGGCGCAGGAAGGGCCTTCTGGTTGGATAATCTATTATGAGCGAATTTCTTTCCTTGTGACCTCTCGGGAGTTTCCATATCAAATTGTGGAGTGTATCTCCCGACCCTCCAGATAAGGAAGACCACAATTATGAAAGCGACGGCAAGTAGCCCCAGAACCAAAGGCGTAAAGAGTACAAAAACGAATCCTGGGATAAACATCGAGGAAAAAAATATTAAAAGGAACACCAACAGCATCTTCACTCCTAAGTTCCTGGACCTGGCCATTGCTCTGATAAGCGCATAAATTATGCTAAGTATTATTCCAGCATCCATTGCAAACAACAAAAATGGAAGAACATTGAAATGTAACGTTGAGCTCAGCCAATTTGCAGCAGGGGGGTAATTCTCAAGAAAAAGAACCGCAGACACAAGCAGCAATATTAGAGATAATATCCTTCTCGTTGGAGACGTCCTTGACCAGCGTGAGAATATCAAAAACAGCAACAATATAGAAGCAAAGGCCAGGAACCCTATATTCAGCAAGGTACCTATCAACGCAGGATTTGTGAGGAAGAATATGAATGTGATTGCGCCGAAAAGCAGAGAAATGGCAGTACTGCCACCGGACAGAACGGTGCCTTTAAGTGCGTAATTGAGCACAAAGAACACTATCGCAGCGAACAGGGCTGCATAAGCATACAGGTTCGTGCTGTTGATGTTGAATGGCCCAAGCAGGTTTTGGGCAAGCGGCTCACTTCCTGTAACCGGGATAGATGGGGAAGGCAAAGCGAAAGACTGGCCAAGGCCTGTAAGTATCAGCCCAAACAGCACAGAAAGCAGCAGCAAATGCAACTTGTTAACCATTAATATGATTATCCGTTGTGATATTTAAGATTATATTATACAAACTCTGAGGAAAGGAAAACTATAAATCAATGCAAATCAATTATGAGGATATGCTTAAAGCATGCAAATTTAAACACAACGGGCCTAAATAGGTTTGCTGATCAGATATGAAAAACCAGGAGAACCCAAGCAAGAAAAAACCTGCCCTTAAAAGGGTGGAATTGGAGATCGAAGAAGAAGAGACGGAATTCGGCGACATAAAATGCCCGAAATGCGGCCAGAAGAAGGTGGATTCATGGACTCAGCAGACGCGTGCGTCCGATGAGCCGCCTACTACATTTTACAAGTGCAGGAACTGCCACTATTCCTGGAGAGAGTACGGTTAAATGTGGAAGAGACAGACTTGGTAATAGTCGGCGCCGGACCTACTGGGCTTTTCGCTACGTTCTGTGCTGGCCTTAGAGAGATAAACTCTGTCACGCTCGAAGTATCCGGCACGTACGGCGGACAGATAACTGAGCTTTACCCGCAGAAGATAGTATACGACATGCCGGGTATACTTAAGATAAAAGGAGCTGACCTGTCAAAGCAGATGTATGAACAGGCAGTGCTACTGAACAAAAAGATCCTGTTCAATTCCGGAGTCACTGATATAATCCCGACAGACGACAGGCAATTTATAATCGAAGTAAACGGCAAGCAGACGTACAAAACAAAGGCAGTCTTGCTGTGCCCCGGGATAGGCCGCTTCGAGCCTAACAAGCTAAACGTGGAAGGAGAAGACAGGTATAAGGATAAAGGAGTCTTCTACTCCGTCAAAGACCCAAGTGATTTCAAAGGTAAAAAAACGCTGATAGTAGGAGGAGGCGACTCCGCATTTGACTATGCAAACCAGATAGTTGATGTCTCCGCAGGTGTAGTTATAGCCCAGCACAACAACGTACTGAAAGCGGCCGAAGAAGTGGTGGATAACACAAAAAAGAACAGCAAAGTGGAGATAAAGCTCAACACAGTGGTCATCGGCATATACGGAGACGACAATTCGGTTAAAAGCGTAAAGCTGAAGGATGTTGCTTCTGGGAAAGAGTACTCGCAGGACTTCGATGCAGTTGTGATCGCGGCTGGTCAGAAAACCAATCCTAACATGTTCAAGTCGCTGAAGCTGGATAACGATGGCAGATACGTAAAAACCGACAACAATTACAAGACAAGCATGGACGGCATATACGCAGCGGGTGACGCTGCTAATGTAAGAAATGAGCCTAGATTTGCGTTGCTAGCGGTCGGAACAGCCGAAGCTTACATAGCCATAAACAACATAAAGAAGTACGTTTCGCCCTCCTCCGGCCTGTTTGGAGAGCACAGCAGCAACATGAAACTATGATACGAGTAAACATTGACCAGAAGGTACTAAAGAAAGTCTATAAAAGGAGGGAACCCTGGTCGCATAAAGGGGACTTTGGAAAGCTCCTCATAATCGGCGGATCCAACGACTATCCCGGCTCTCCTGGACTGGTGGCGATGTCGGCCTTGAGAAGCGGATGCGATTCTGCGCGGATAATGGCCCCCAGGAGATCAGCCGACATATGTGCTTCTTTCTCGCCGGAGATTATGTCCACGCCACTTGGAAACGAACTCGGGGCTGCTGACTTCGACGGCATAAAAGCAATGTCAGAATGGTCCACAGCGGTTTCCCTCGGAAACGGACTGGGCGTCAGCAGCGAAAAAAAGGAGCTTGTAAACATGCTGGCAGAAAAAATAAAGAAGAAGATGGTGATTGATGCCGATGCACTGAAGATGCTAAACAAGGAAAACCTGAACAGGGGTATCCTGATAACGCCGAATTCCAACGAATTTGAGGTCCTGTTCGGGATCAAACTCAGCACATCGCTTGATGAGAGGACAAAAGCAGCAGAATCAATGGCAAGAGAGTATGGCACAACTATCCTGCTGAAAGGCCATGTCGATGTGATATCAGACGGCAATGAGACATTCATAAACAAGGTCAACAGCATTTACATGACAAAGGCCGGGACAGGTGACACCCTTGCAGGGATCTGCGCTGGGTTAGTTGCACAGAAAAATCAGATCGTCGATTCGGCATGCGCAGCTGCGTTCATAAACGGATATTCAGGCAAGACAGCAGCCAGATACAAAAAAGAATCGCTGTCCGTTATGGACATAGTCAATGAGATAGGCAGCACAATAACAAAATTCAGGTCCAGCTAAGCCTCGAATGACTTCTTCAGCTCCTGAAATGACTGGGACTGCATTGCCTGGATTATCTTATCAAGATCCGAGAGCTTTATCCTGAACTGGCCCATTGAATCCCTATCCCTTACAGTGGCGGTGTTATCCTCCAAAGTTTGGTAATCCAGGGTTATCGAAATTGGTACACCTATCTCATCGGCTTTCCTATACCTCTTGCCGATGCTGCCGCTCTCCAGGTAGTAAATATCATTCCTGTATGCAGAACCGGAGAAGGCCGAGAACGACAGGACATCCAGATTATCCTTTGACACGAGCGGGAAAACCGCCGCCTTATAAGGGGAGACAGTACCATTCAGCGCAAACCATTCTCTCTCGCTGTCTTTTTTCATTGTTGTGTAAAGCAGAAGGTAGAACAGCCTGTCGGTTCCTGCGGAGATCTCGAATATCCTGGGGATTTTTCCATCTACTTCGGGGACGTCTGCCCCTGCTTTTGAATAGGCTTTTAGATCGTAGTCGCCCCTCTCATTGCAGGACATGAGCTCGACCCATGTGCTTCCCTTTTTCACCTCGACGTCAAAGGATTCCTTAGAATAGAATGCTTTCTCCTCGTAAAGCTTCCTGTATCTTACAAGCTCCGGATCAAACCCCAAGTTTAGGAGAAACGACTGAACCACTGATATTGAGTAAGCCGCGACATTCGTGGTTATGAATCCGCTGCCGATGGCCTCCGAAACCTTCATTTTCTTGGACTCGTCGGTTTTTGTATCATAGAAATTGGCTTCAAGGTCTGCTATCGGCTTGAAATCATCATCAAGGAAAAATATCTCTATGTCATTCTGGTAGAACTCGCGCTGCCTCAGCAGACTGTTTCTTGGCGAGATCTCATTCCTGAAGGCCTTTCCCACCTGCGCAATTATCAATGGCAGCTTCTTGCCATACAGAGAGAACAGTCTCTTGAAATCGAGGAATATCGACTGGCATGCCTCTGGCCTAAGATACGCATTTATGCCCTCATCCTGGTCAAAGCCTGTCTTGAGCCCGAACATTGTGCCGACCCTCTTTATTTCAGACAGCTCCCCCCCGCATTTGGCGCATTTTATCTTGCTTTCTTTAAGAAGCGCAAGGTACTCGCTGTCGGATAAGCCACCGTAGCTCTTACCGGGATTTTTCTCCTCCAGCAGCTTGTCCACTCTGTAAGTCGATCGGCATTTCGAACAGACAACTGCCACATCGAAGAAGCTGTCCTCGTGACCTGATGCCTGGAGGACTTTTCTTGGCAGGATTACGCTGCCAGATACTTCGACTGCACCTATCGCATCCAGTGTCCTGCGCCACTGACTGACTATGTTGTTGAATATCTTCAGCCCTATTGGGCCGTAATCCCAGAAACCAGCCTGGCTGGAACTGAATATCTCGGCCGATCCAAAAAATAGTCCTCTCGATAGGGCTATCTTGACTATCTCCTCATCTACATTCATTCCATCTGGAGTTGAGTTGTTATCCATCTAAATCTAAGTTGATTTTATCTTAAATAGTTGAGCTGGTGAGAAAGTGCAGCCAGATTGGCTTCAGCGCCTTCTCTTACCCTTAGATTTTGAGGTTTTCTGGTTAAGCTTTATCTTGCCCCTCCTGACAAGACTAAACAGCCTATATTCGTAGAAGAAACCGCCGACTGCTATCCCCACCGCAAGGCCAAGAACTATGTAGGCAGCTATCTCGTAATACGACAGTGTGGAAGGATGCACTGATATAGGCTGGAGCGAGGGAGTATAAGGTATCGGCTTCGCGCTCGAAACGGCCACTCCAAGGCCTGTGAACAGCCTGGCCTCCGATTCAAATGTAAGGTAGTGGTAAACCGAGGTATTCTCAAAGGTCTCCCCGTATGTGTAGTAGCTTATCCCAAGGAACGGTGTGATGCCCGACGCTTCTGCTGAGTTTATGGACCTTAGGGCTGACAGCCCAACCTGGTTCAAAACGTCCTGGGCGGTCGAGTTGCTTATCGCGCTGTTCTCCTCTATCACCATATCAGCGGTGCTCATTGCTTCTATAGAGGCAAATATAGACGGAATGTAGTTCCCCTGGCTGAACCTTGCCTGAGACTCATTCAGGTAAAATTGTATTTCACTGAGCTGGGAAGGCGAATTAACTCCAAGCAGAGACGCGTAATAGCTGTACGATGCGGCCTTGTAAAGGTAGTAATCGCTCAGGTTCTCATATGTTGACTGCGAGAAATTGGACTGGCCCATCGGTAGTATCGACACCCAAAAGTAAGCTGTATGCCTCTTTACCGTCGCTACACTGTAATTGAAGAGAGCGCCGTAGAGATTGCCAGATGCAAGGGAGGAATTCGCAGACGCGAGGTAGTCCTGCGCTTGCTGCAGCCTGTCAAGTGCTATAAACTTGAGAATCAATGTTGATGAGTTCGTTATGTAATTAGAGCTTATATTGGCCACTGTTGCAGAAACAAGGGAGCTCTCCCTGGATATGAGCGACTGCATATAAGCCGTAGAATTCGACTGCGTGGCAAGGTTCTCCAGTGTCTTCGCCTCCAGCAGATAAGCCGAGGTGGTTATCATTTGGCTTGCGGCGGTGTAGTAGCCCCCACTTGCCGCCTCAGACTGCTCCTGGCTCATCTGGGATGAAGCCGTATTTATCAGAGACTGTATGTTGCTGTTTGAGCTGTTCTTCTGCGGCAATGACGAGTAGAGGCCATTTTGGTAGGCATTGAATCCCTCGTAGGTGCCCTTCATGAGCGAATTATAAAGAGGGGTGACTATGCTGTAGTTCACCGCAGGAGTTATATTGTATCCCGTGAAATAGTCATACGCCTGATAAACAGAGCTTATGGGGACCGGCACCATACCATGGTTCTCATCGTATGACATCGCAGCGGATGAGATATTGTCGGATGAAGGATAAAGGAATATTTTTATGCCCATATTCGCTGCGGCCTCGCTCTTCTCTGATACGTCTCCGACTATACCCATGCTTCCATCTGGGTTAGCCGTGCCGGTCATCGCGATGTTTTTGTGCAGCGGCTTGCCGCTTAATATAGACATTGCTGTTATCGCGAAAGCTGCGCCCGCGCTAGGACCTCCTACTTCGGCTGATGATGAAGTTATGTAATAGTAGAAATTGTAATTGGCGCAGTTGATGTTGAGAAGATTGCATGCTACATCCACAGAGACCACGGCCTGCGCCTGCGTGTCTATCTGGGTAAGCGGAGTTGATCCAAGGAAGACCTGTCCAGTCCCGTTTGTCACGGTCAGGTTCAGCAGCGCCGGCACGCCCACGGTTGTGCCGTTTACAGTGGTAACGCCGAATATGTACACTCCTGCGCTACCGACGGTCTGCGCGTTTGCCCTGCCCAATGCAAACAGAAACACTAAACCGAATAACAGTACAAATATGTATTTTGTCTTGATCATATTATAGGCTAAGTAAAGGTTAATTTATATACTTTACTAAGCGGAGTCAAAGCCGGTTGACTCCAGCTTCGATTTAAGGCTTGTCAATGCGTCTATCAGCAGGGGAAGCTCATCGAAATTCACGGTGAGGCTGGTCTTTATCCTCTCCTGCTGCTTCCCGTCTACGTCGGCCATATAACCCTTCTTTATGCTTATGAATTTTATCTCCTTGTCCCCTTCCTTTCCCTCTGTAAGATTTATCTTTATAAAATTCTTAGAGCCTTCTCTGGTTATTTTCTCCGCTGGCTCCGGCAGATCCTTAAATTCCATTACCAATTATGCTTTTTTGCGCTTATATATTTTTTACTTGACGAGCTTCTTGGCCCTCTCTATGTCCTGCTTTGTTTTTATGCGCAGCCAAAACCCATTGTAAGTATAACCATAAAGATTCCCCTCCTTCGCCATCAGAGGCAGCATGTCCTGCCTTATGTCCCACTCCATATCCCCAGGAGGTATATACTTATAGACCTCTCTCTCAAACACGAGCAGGGTCGTTGGGACGAGCTTTGACAGGAACGGGGATTTAAGCCTCTCATACGAGAAGACTTTGTTGCCCTTCAAAACCAGCTTGTCGGTTACCAGTTCGGGCGATGAGCCAGAAACGGATATCGCTATCGAGGCCTGGCTGTTGTTCGACACGTGGTATTTTATCATATCTTTAAGGTCTATGTCGAATATTGCATCGCCAGGCAGGAAAAGCGTCGTGGACCCGACGTATTTGCTCACTCTCTCCAGCGCCTTTGCGCTTCCTTTGAGGTTGTTATCATCCAAGTACTTCACGTCTATGCCGTATCCTTCTCCATTCTTTATTACCGGAAAGATCCTCTTCAGGAGGTCTGTCCTGCCCGATATGAATACATTCCTGAAATTATTGGCCCGCAGATTTGATATTGTCCGCTCTATTAAAGTCAAGTCTCCGAGCTTTACGAGCGGCCTGTAGGTGTCAGTGCCCTGGATGGTAAAATCTCCGCCGCATAGGATTATCGCGGTGTGCTGCCTCTCGAAGAATTTCCTCAGGATATCCTCAACGGCCTCACTTTTTGACTTGTAGTATATATTGTCCACGATTGAATCGAGCCTGGCAAGCACATCCGATTCTATCGTAAAGGAAGCCCGTGACTTCATAATATTGCTATGAATATCCAGCTATTTAAATTTAAAAGCCACATGCGGCTCAAAAACGTCCACTACGTGCCATGGGCGAAAAATGAAAATATTTAAATAGGGTAAGCATCATTAATCTATAATAATAGAAGTTCTAAATGATTAATTATGGAACAGATAAAAACAGGCACCACGACATTGGGGTTGGTTTACAAGGATGGCATAATTTTAGCAGCCGATAGAAGGGCCACAGCAGGGCACATGGTCGCGAACAAAAACGCCGAGAAGGTCATGCCAATAAGCGACAGGATAGGCATAACTACCGCCGGGATGGTCGCAGACTTGCAGGCGCTTACAAGGATTATGAGATCAGAAATATCGCTGCACGGGATAAGATCCGGCGAGAAGATGACAACAAAAGCAGCGGTCGGACTGCTTTCGACGATCCTTTTCAACAAAAGACTCTCAATGAACATACTCTACGGGGAGTTCATAGTCGGCGGCTACGATGTTAAGCCTGAGCTGTATTCACTCGATGAAGCAGGCGGGCAGGGAACTGATCAGTACACGGTAACCGGAAGCGGCGGCGTCTTCGCACTTGGAGTCCTTGAAGCGGATTACAAGCCTGGGATGAGTGAGGAAGAGGCGATCAAGTTGGCATACAAGGCTATAAGCTCGTCTCTAAGAAGGGATGTTTACACGGGCGAAGGCATAGACATAGCGGTCATAAACAAAAAAGGATTCAAGAAACTCACAGACGAAGAGATAAACAAAACAGTGAATAAATGAGCCTTGGCTTGACAGCCGGTTGAGAGACTTGTGGACATAAAAAAAGACATATCTGATTTTATAGGAGACCCGTCAGTCATAGAGGACATAAACTTCGAAGTATCGAACGCTATAATCTACACAAAAAGCAAGAAATTCTTCCTCGAGTCGTCAGAATTGATAAAAGAGCTTGTGAGAAAGGAGAAAAAAAGGATAGAGGTAAGGCTTGACCCCGACCTGCTGATGGACGAGAAGGAAGCCGAGAAAGCCATCAAAAAGATCGCGCCTGAGGAGTCGGAGATCAAGGAAATATGGTTTGACAGGGATCGGAGCCTCGTTTCGATAGAGGCAATAAGGCCCGAGGTCCTCAACTCTGACAACAAAAAGCCAATAAATGAGATAAGAGAGGCAACAGGCTGGTCAGTTACCCTATCTAGGTACCCATTGATAAAATCAGACATAGTCAAGGCAGTAAGGTCAATGCTTTATGAAAACTCCAAGTTCAGGAGGAAGCTCCTGAATTCCATAGGCGAGAAGATATACGGCGCAAAGTTCGAGGTTGATGACAAGTACTGGGTAAGGATGAGCGCACTGGGCGCATTCAGGCAGGTCGGCAGGTCCGCTGTCCTGGTGCAGACTCCTGTAAGCACTGTGCTACTCGATGCGGGGATTGACGTGAGCAACTCAAAGGAGCCAGTCCCAAGGATAGACGCGCCGGAGTTTGACATATCAAAGCTGGATGCGGTCGTGATAACCCACAGCCACCTTGATCACTGCGGCTTTCTGCCCGTGCTTTACAAGTACGGATACAAAGGCCCGGTTTACTCTACTGCACCCACAAGGGATGTCATGACGCTTCTCCATCTGGATTATATCTCGCTCGCTAGCAGGACGAACTCAAAGCTGATGTTTGATATAGATGATGTGAAGACCATGCTGAAATACTCCATAACCATACCTTTCCATGAGGTCACCGACATAACACCGGATATGAGGGTTACTTTCCACAACGCAGGGCATATACTGGGATCCGCCATGATACATCTAAACATAGGCAACGGCTTCCACAACCTGCTTTACACCGGCGACTTCAAATACGCCAACTCCAAGACGCTGGACAAGGCGGAAAACATGTTCGACAGGGTCGAGACCCTCATAATGGAGAGCACATACGGGGGGGATTCGGACCAGCAGCCTAGCCGCAAAGAGACCGAGGAGTTCTTCCTGGATATAGTCAAGAAGACGCTCGATAAGGGCGGAAAAGTGCTTGTGCCTGTTCTCGGCGTCGGAAGAGCGCAGGAGCTCATGCTTCTGATAGAAGAATGGCAGCGCTACGGGATACTGCCGGACATACCAGTAGTGGTGGACGGAATGCTTTGGGACGTCACGGCAATATACACCGTCTATCCCGAATTCATGAACATCGACACGAAGAAGAGGATAATAGACTATAACAACAATCCTTTCCTGTCCCCGGGCTTCAAGCACACTGTCAGCGAAGAAGAGCGGCAGCAGATACTTTCCGGTGGCCCGGCGGTTATACTTGCTACATCTGGAATGCTCAATGGCGGGCCTGCTGTAACATATTTCGCGAACATGTGCGAGGACAGCAAGAACGCGGTCATACTCGTTTCATACCAGGGCAACGGAACCCTGGGCAGGACGCTCCAGAACGGCGGAAGGGAAATAGACATAGAGCTCAATGGCAAGCTGAAGCACTTCACAGTGAGCTGCCCCATATATTCAATAGAAGGGCTTTCAGGCCACTCCGACAGGACCCAGCTTGAAAGGTATGTAAACGACATAAGGCCGAGACCTAAGAGGATAGTGATAGGCCACGGCGAGGAGAGCAAAACTCTGGAGCTCAGCAGGTTCCTTAGAAAAAGATTCCATACGGACACCGTTGTGCCTCATGTCCTGGATGCGGTCAGGCTTAAATGAATTATTTGTCCTGAAAAAGTTTTTATACTGCAATCTGCATCAAGTCTAATGATAAAGAACACACTGGTCATAGGATTGACATCCCTGCCGAGTGGAGGAAAAGACTACACCGCCAATATATTGTCAAGGAAATACGGCTTCTACAAGGTCTCACCTGGAGAAATTCTAAGAAGCAAGATGAAGGCTGCCGGGATAAAGTCATACGACAGGAAAGCCCAGGAAAAACTACAGAACCAGCTCAGAAAGAAATACGGCAAATACTACATCATGGAGCTGTGCTACAGAAGGATATTGAGGTCCAAAAGAAGGAGGATCGTGATACCGGGCATAAGGTTCCCATTCGACATAACCTTTTACAAGAAAAGGTTCGACGGCAATTTCATCAACATAGCAATAGACGCCCCCGCCAGAATCAGATACGAGCGGGAAGTAAAGAGGAACCGCGAGGACGCGCCGAAAACCTATGCACAATTCATAAGGAACGACGCTGCAGAGAGAAAAACATTCAACCTGGAAAAGACAATGAAGCTGTCAGACTTCAAGGTAAGGAACCATATAAACGACTCAAAATACTTCGAAAGAGACATAGAGAAAGTGATATCTCACTTCCTGCTCAAAAACGCGTCCTCAATGTCCAAATAGTGCTTCTGGCCTTCGCTGACTATCCTGTACCTGCCAATCGTTATGCGGCTGCTGAAATTTGGGCCGTCCAGTACCGCCGTCTCCGCCTCGCCCCCCTCGAAACCCATGTGAAAGCGATATTCTTTACTGAGCTGCTCCAGCCTGTCCAGATTGTCGCTGTCCAGCTCCTTATTTAGCCACTCTTTTCCCAGCCCATCCGCGGAGACTGAGACTATTACGGCCTTGAAACCATCGGATATGAAATCCCGCAGGTATTTTCCGACATCAACATGCCAAAGAGGGGTCATGGACTCCAGGCCTGCTTCCTGCAGTATTTTCGAGATCCTGCTGCGCTGGTATTCGCTTGCTATCGCCCCGCTAACAACACCTTCGAGCTTGTATTTATCCCTCATCTGGATTATGAAGGACTTAAGATCATCAAGCTCCCTTTCTTTTTCCCCTTCCGTGGCAAACCTCTCCAACGGCAGGCCCATGGCCTCGGCCTGTAGCCCAAGCAGCCTCGACCCGACGGTATGGAACATGTAGGAATCCTTGTTCCTGGATTCTGCATTCATAAGACACACCGGCAGGTTTGCTTTTGAAGCCAGGTATAGCGAGTAAGTTGAATCCTTTCCACCGGTAAAAAGAGCGCCTATTCTCATGCTGTTATAACAAAAGCTGTGGATTTAAATTATTAATTCCCCGGATAACATAAACTAGCATGGAGAACTTCATGCTGAACGATGAAAAGGCAACTATATCAATAAAGCCGTCCATACTCGGCGAGCACAGCTTCTGGGTAGGAGTGATGCTGCTGATCATTTCTATTGTGATATTCGCGCTGATGGGGATTTTTATTCCATCATACGATATTTCCTTTGCCGGGGTGTTCGCCCTTGTAGGTATGGGCGCGCCGCTGCTGATTGGCCCGCTGCCGCTTATACCCTCGATTCTTGAGATCGTTGCGCTTCTGTACATACTATACGCCGAATTCACGGTCTACTTCAAGCATTATATGGTCACAAACTACCGCGTCATACTCCGCAGGGGGATAATAGCCAAGGACACCAACATAATACTCCCCGCCAAGATAAGCGATGTTTCGGTTGACATCAGCATCCTGGACAGAATGCTGAAGCTCGGCAAGATACTTATAAGGCCTGAAGAAGCATCCAGGCCCGTCATAACACTGTACGGGGTGAGAGACCCGTACAAATTCCAGGACGCGATCCTGAAGCTAGTCGACCAGAAAACCTACCAGAAACCTGATGGAACAGTCCAATCTTGAAAGCGCTGCGGGGTTCTTCATGTCGTCGATAGCGACGCTTAGCATAGGGGTAATGCTATTGGAGATGATAAGGTCAACGCTGATTTCTCTGTTCCCTTTCTCATTTATACTCGTGTTTTTCCTTGCCGGGCTTGCGCTCAGGGGTCTGGCATCGAGAAGGATCTACGCTGACAGCAAAGAACTGTGGTACCTGCTTTCCTTCATCCTGGTACCGATGTTGGGGGTTGTTCTGCTCATACTGTTCTTCGTTTTCGCTTCTCAGCAGCTCATTCTCTTCTCCCCGAGCCATTACTCTGGGATTTCGTTGCTGACGTACATGGCGGCAGTCTGGACTGTCTACTCCCTGATAGAATTCAAAAATCTCCCTGCTTCCTTCAGAGGGATCTTCAAGAAGCTTGTGAGCGTACAGCCAGTGGCGATAGCCTTTATGGATGTTTCACTGGTTTGGCTGGGGGGCCTTTCCAATTATATCCTGCCGCTGGCTTTTTTCCTTCTTGCAGCGGCGACTGCGGTGATTGGACTATCATTTCTTAAAGCCGAAGAGACCAGAAGCACCGCCAAAGAAAGCAAGCTTGTACAGTAGCATAGAAAAAGCACTAAAGACTATGCGGCGTGTGACCGCGTGCCCAGATTCTCGGTAATTGTCTTCCTTATTTATGTTTGCCTTTTTTTAACGTTCGCTTTCATCCCACAATTCAAATCGTGGGCTTTCCCACCCACACTTTATAAATGCCTAATGCAGAAGGAGGGATTTGAACCCTCGAAGGCCTAAGCCACTGGCCCCTGAAGCCAGCACGTTTAACCGAGCTTCGCTACCTCTGCTTTGACACTGTATATTCAACAATTATCAAATAAAAAGCGATCGCTTACTCATTTTTTGGCTCAAAAAAAAGTACAAACATATTTAAGTGAGCAGTGCATCTAATCAGCATGGCAAAAAAATCATCTAAGAAAAAGAAGAGGAAGTAATTGGCCCAAATCGGAATCAAAAATTCCGATTCGCTTAATACTTCTTCTGCCGGGGCCCCAAAAAGCCAGCCGGCAACCAGCATAGTTTGAGATTCTTTTTTATTTTTTCTCTTTTTTGATTAAAAAAAGTTTCCATTTAAAAGAGGCCTCGATAAGATAAGGTATAAATACAATAAACTTTAAGCTCTACAATAAAGAGGCTTGAAATAACATGCCAGAAAAAGAATCTTTAACAGAGAAAGTTGTAAGGCTGATGAGCCAGCAGTCCAGGATAAGGAACATAGGCGTCATAGCTCATGTAGACCACGGAAAGACCACGACTTGCGACACGCTTTTGGCCGGATGCGGAATGCTTTCCGAGGAGAAAGCAGGCAAACAGCTGTATCTTGATTCAGAGAAAGTAGAGCAGGAGCGCCAGATGACGGTGAAATCATCCAACGTCAACATGGTTTACGAACTAAAGGAGAACGATGAATACCTGATCAACCTTATAGACACTCCCGGCCACGTTGACTTTGGCGGCCATGTTACCCGCGCAATAAGGGCGATAGACGGCGCGATAGTCGTAATGGACTCGGTCGAGGGCGTCATGCCCCAGACAGAGATGGTCCTCAAGCAGGCTTTAAGAGACAAAGTAAAGCCGATACTATACATAAACAAGATAGACCGCCTGATCACTGAGATGCGCTACTCGCCTGAAGAAATGCAGAACCATCTTGTGAAGCTCATAACCCAAATAAATGCGTTCATAAAGGACCTTGCGCCGGAAGAACTTAAACAGAAGTGGCAGGTGAATGTCCAGGACAACACAGTGGCCTTTGGGGCCTCCAGGGAGAACTGGGCTTTGTCATTCAAGAGAATGAAGGAGACGGGCCTTTCCTTCAAGGATGTATACGATGCCTACACCTCCGGGGACAAGGAGAGAGTAAAGGAGTTATCAAAGAAAAGCCCTGTGCACAAGGTTCTGCTCGATATGGTGATAGAGCACCTGCCAAACCCGCTCGAGGCACAGAAGTACCGCGTTCCGATAGTGTGGCATGGGGACCTCGAAAGCGATGTTGGCAAGTCGCTTCTGACGTGCAACCCAGAAGGGCCGCTGATGATATCCGTTACGAACATTGAGATAGACCCACAGGCAGGTGAAATCGCCGTGGGCAGGATATTTTCAGGTAAGATAACAAAAGGCCAGGATGTTTTCCTAATAAACAACAAGCAGGTCAATAAGATACAGCAGATTTACATATGGAAAGGGCCGCAGAGATTCCAGGTTGATAGTGCCATAGCAGGCAACCAAATAGGGATAGCCGGGCTTAAAAACATAGTTTCTGGTGAAACTCTGTCTTCTTTGCAGGATGCGACGCCGTTCGAGCCAGTGAAGCACATGCTTCAGCCTGTCGTCGTAAAGGCGATAGAGCCGAAGAACCCCAAAGACCTTCCAAAGCTGATACGGGCGCTGAAGGAGCTTGCGATATATGATATAACTCTTAAAGTATCTATAAACCACGAGACGGGTGAGAACCTTATCGCCGGACTTGGTACACTGCATTTGGAGATAGTTGAGGACAAGCTCAGGAGAACCTACGGACTGGAGATAGTCGGCTCACAACCTATAGTGGTCTACA
Source organism: Nanobdellota archaeon (assembly GCA_021810345.1). Taxonomy (GTDB): domain Archaea; phylum Nanobdellota; class Nanobdellia; order Parvarchaeales; family Parvarchaeaceae; genus Parvarchaeum. The sequence goes on from JAJZIX010000004.1 coordinate 55,301, forward strand.
AAGAAAGCATATCCGCCAAAAGCCCAGAAATGGAGGGGAAATCTCCTAACAAGCACAACAGGTTCTACATCCATGCCGAGCCGCTTTCACAGGAAGTAATAGACGCCATAAACAGCGAGGATGTCCCTACGGGCACGATAAAGACGATGGGGCCCGAAGCGCTGAAGGCGCTGATGGACGCAGGCATGGAGAGAGAAGAGATCAAAAGAATCGCCGCTATATACGGGGATAACATGTTCATAGACGCCACAAGGGGTATAATCCATATAGGCGAGATAATAGATATGTGCATAGAGGCATTCAATGAGGTCATGAAAGCCGGGCCGCAGGCCAAGGAAGAAGTAAGGGGCGTCAAGATAGTGCTTGATGACACTGTGCTGCACGAGGATGCGATACACAGGGGGCCTGCCCAGGTCATACCAGCAGTCAGGGATGCGATAAAGGATGCTGTAATGAATGCAAATCCGGTTCTGCTTGAGCCGATACAGATGATCAGGGTCGACCTGCCGATGTCAAACCTAAGCACGATAAGCACGCTGATCCAGTCAAAGCGCGGAGTGCTCGACAACGTGAAAGAGGACGGCGACAAGGCTGTTTTGATGGCGCAGCTCCCCGTATCCGCTTCGTTTAATTTCACCAATGAACTCAGGTCCGGCACCGAAGGAAGGGGCTCATGGTCGCTTGCCGGCGAGACGTTTAGGAAGCTGCCTAAGGATCTTTACATGTCTGTTCTAAAGCAGATAAGGGAGAGAAAGGGCATGCCTCCGCTGGAACAGACTGCCTGATCAGCTGAGCGGACCGCAAAAGCTCTGGTTTGAATTATAGGAGCATATCTCTTTTTCTATCTGGTACGTGGATAGGTAGCCGCTTAGAACATACTTTCCACCAAAAACAAGGTACGGATAGCCGCTCTGACTGACGTTGTATATCTTATCCAATGATGAAATTATAGGCAGGGAGTAGTTGCCGTCAACGCTTGAGACGACTATATTCGGGTATTTCTCGTTGAGGTACTGCAGCTCGCTTCCTTCGACCGCGCAGTTGTTGCAGTTGAATGGAGTGTAGATGAGCAGGACTGTCGTTAGGTTTCCCCCGCAGGTTGACGCTATCTTCTGGCCGAGTATCCACAGCTCCAGCCTTGAGTAGGTGTACGATTCCATCAACATTGCGTAGTTGTCCTGCTTCTGGAGCCCGGCCTGCGTCACCTCGTTGCTAAGCTGGGTTGCCTGGGTGCCAGCCTGCGAAAGTGTGTACTCGGCAACTGAGCAGTAGAGCGGAGTGTTGATATTGCCAAGCGACTGCGATACCTCCAGCTGGTAGATGTTCTGCTGGAAGGACTGCAGCTCTGATGATATGACTGACGCCTTATACGTCTGCAGGGAGTATCCCACAAGGAACGATGCAGCCATCAGCGACGCTGTTATCAGTACTGCTAGGAGGAACTTCCTGTATTTAGGCTCCATCCTGCGCCTTTTCTTGTTACCGCCACCAAAATTAGACTGTATAGCCATACGAAAGATAAGAAGACAGAGTAGAATGTAATATAAATAAGTATCCCGAGCGTGTTCCTAAAGACATTCTGACTGCTGTCCACGGACGCAATCGAGTAGAAAAGCGAGAAGATGCCTATGGCAGTTACTAGCAGCGCCAGCAGATCCCTCGTTGTTATGGAGAATATGCTTATGCCGCCTATGAATGACTGCAGGGTAAAGCCCAGGCTTGTGTTCACAAGCGAATAATAAAACGGAGTAGCAAGTATGAAAAGCTCGTATGCTATCCCGCCAAGAACCAAAAAACTCAGGAAGATTGAGATCAGCATGAACGGCACGACCAATATCCCCAGGGAGCCGTACTTCTTGCTGAAAAGCACTTTCCTGTATTTTATCAGGTTTATGTAGAAACCAGAGAACCACCTCACTCTCTGCTTGATGAGCTGCCTCAGGTTGCTCGGCACTACTGTGTAGGAGACGGACTGTATCGAATTGTCCACCTTATACCCGTTCGTCAGGAGCTTCAAACCTATTTCCATGTCCTCCGTGTAGTTGTGCTCGTCAAAGTACCCAACTTTCTTCAATGCACTCACCCTGAACATGGAGCCCGCACCGTGCGCTATCATCAACCCGCCGAGGTAGCTCAAAGCTTTCCTGCCCAATATCGACAGCATGTACTCGTATTTCTGGAGTTTTTCCACTGCTGTCTTTGGCCTGTAGACCTTTACCGAGGATATCGCGGCCCCGACGGTTTTGTCCGCAAAATGCGATGCCAGCCTTTTCGGCAGGTCCCTTTCTATCACGGTGTCCGCATCCAGAATCAGCACAAGGTCCTGCTTTATGTACTTCTTCAACGCGTAGTTCATCACCCTTGATTTTCCGTCAAACGGCGCCCAGATCAACTTTACGTTTTTTAGGCTTTTGGCAGCCTCCCTGGTCTTCTTGTCTGATGAGGCGTTCAGCACCACATATATATAGTATCTATTTTTGGGGTAATCCGCCCTCTGTGCCCTCTCGACGGTCTTTTTCAACCTTTCGCCCTCGAATATCGTGGGTATCAGCACGGCGATTGATGGGTACTTGCCTTTCATTACAAGCTCTGCGCGATCCTCCTGCTTCCTGGCCTTGTTGATGTCAAAGTAGAGTATTATCCAGTATATCGCCAGTACCGAGGCGAGAAATATAACCACGTAGGTGTACAGTTTATCTAATTGAATCATAAAGTTAATCTAGCTTCTTCTTATTCATAAACTTTTAAACGCATTAAAAAAGTTATAAAAGGGGAGAGCATAAGATAAGCATGAAAGCGGTGTTCTGCGACCTGAGCGAGTTCGAACTCAAGGAAGTCGACAGGTTCAAATCAGAAAACCCATCCTTGGTGATAGCCGAGTACAGCGGGGACGTAAGTTCTATCGACCAAAAGGATCACGATGCCAGCGTCATATCAATATTCATAGACTCAAAGATTGACGAGAAAACACTTGAAGGTTTCCCAAATCTCAAATTTATACTCACTAGATCCACCGGTCTTGACCACATCGACCTAAACGCATGCAAATCCCGCGGGATAAGCGTGTACAGTGTTCCGGACTACGGAAGCGAAACCGTCGCTGAATTTACATTCTTACTAATGCTGATGCTTGCCCGCAGGCTCAACGCCTCAAAAACCGGCACAAACCGGTTTGCGCGCGGCAACGACCTGGAAGGCAAAACCCTGGGGATAGTCGGCGCAGGCAGGATAGGGACGAACGTCGCAAGGATAGCGAACGCTTTCGGCATGAAGCTGCTCTACAACTCCCACAAGAACAGCGAATACATAGACAGCTTAGGCGGTAAAAAGATGGAACTCAACGAGCTCCTTCATAATTCTGACATAGTCACGCTTCACGTTCCGCTCAGTGACTCCACGTTTCACATGATAAACCACGACAACATAAAATCCTTCAAACGGGGCGCATACTTGATTAACACCGCCCGGGGCGCCGTTATCGATACAGAAGCGCTGATAGAAGGATTAGAATCCGGGGTGATAGGCGGCGCAGCGCTTGATGTCGTGGAAGGCGAGGAATTCGCCGGCAAAGAAATGGAAGTTATAAGGAAGAAGGAGAACTACGAGATACTCAAATCGGTCCTGGAAACGAACGTTCTGAGTAGGTTCGACAACGTAATACTCACGCCGCACATAGCCTACAACACGGCCGAAGCAATGCAGAGGATAATAAACCACACTCTCAATGATCTGTTGGCAATAGCAAGCGGAAAACTCCCCTCTGATTAGAGATCAAAGACCTTCATCAGCAGCACCGTTGCATAGCTGCCTTTCTTGAGCGAAAATGAGATTATGAGGTCTTTGCCGTCTCTCTTGAATTCCAGTGCTTCCGGCTTCATCAAGCCCTCCCTTTCAAAGGTTTTCAGGCTTGCCTCCGGTATCTGCGGTATTTTAAGCTGCTCCAGGCTTGTTATGCCTTCTTGTTCCATTACTTTCCTTATTATTTCGTATACTTTTGACTCTCCGATATGCATGTCATACCCTATTGCAGGAATGGTCTCCGGGATCTCCTCTATAGATTCAAACGAGCTCAGGACTTTATTGAACAGGTAGGATTGGTAAGACTGCAGTATAAGAAGCCTGAAATACTTCGGCATCAACCTCAAGGCGCCGACATAATCGTGCCTGTTCTTAATCAGCGCAGACAGGATTTCTTTCTCCGAAAACATGGAGTACGGGAGGTTCTGCAGCGCGCTATCGGCTGCTTTCACATCTATCTCTGCGTCATCAAGTATGAACTTACCGAAAACATCCTTCAGCAGAAGCCTTGCCTGCCTTGAATTCTCTGACTCTTCCCTGTCCTCCAGGCACAGCAGATAAACGGCTTTCTTGAAGTCCCTGGCGATTATCGCCCTCGAAACATCAATATTCAACGCGGATGAGCCGAACCTCTGTGGCCCGTAGAAGTTTTGGATGCCATTAATCAGGTCATTTTTGGCTTCCTCCAGCTTTTCATCGCTGCCTTCGAAGTTCCTCACGATTATTGTGAATCTATTACCATACAGCGCGCCTATCCTGCACGGCTTTTCCGAGAAAACGAAATCCTTCAAGAACATCCTTTGGTACTCCTTCTTTATCGCCTCCGGTTTGGCCTTGAAGATGCTTATGCGCTGCGCAGTTATCGCGTTTTTGTCCTTGTTGCCATTGGCTGCTATCCTCTTGATATTGAGATGGTTGAATCTTGATATCTGCTTCACTGCTTCCTGAGTTGAAAGACCTTTCTTCACCAGCGTAAACGCTAGGAAGTCTTTCTGATCCTCAAGATTGTCATGACTTACGCTGTCTATTGAGAGAACATGCCCGTCGTCCTCTATCTCCTGGACTATGAAATCCTCCTCTTTTGTGAACAGATCGACCTTGAAGCCGTAGTCCTTGGTTTTTAGTCCTGAGATCCCTATCTTCTCGAGCATGTTCAGGTTGCCTACTTGATGCATATGCCCGTCGCCACTACCTTATTAGGCTCCAAAATATCGCACACAACGCTTAGTGAGTTGGCCTGTACGGGCGGCTGGTACTGACATGCGCTTGAATAATAGCAGTAGTAAACTGCGCCACAAACGCTGACTTTGGCCAAAGTCGTGTTAAGATCGACCTGCCGGCATGCGGATGAATTGACTGAAAGTTCCTGCGTAAGCTGGTCTCCATAGGCTGCTGCTGCCTGGTTCAATGATGCTATTTTAGACTGCTGAGCCGCAGCGTTCAAAGAGGTCACAAGAAGGTAAATCAGTATAGAGAATAAAACAAAGAATACTATCGTTGCCAGAAGCTGCTTGTTGATTCTTGCTCTCTCTCCAGGTTCTTTTCGGTGTATTACGATTTTCATAGTTACTCTAAGTAAGAAGGAATCGTTGTATTTATACTTTAAGGCCTATCAGAAACCAAAGAACGAGAAAATAAATAAAAAAACAAAAATAAGGGGAAAAATTCCCCCTAATTTAAGTTATTTAAGCAGTGCTGTTTGTCGACACTATGCTAACACCAGTGTAGCTTGCAGATGACGTGCTCAGTATCACCTTGTTGCCTGTCAGACTGACTACAGGCTCACCCAAAAGCGATGCTGCTAGCACTTCCGAAGCCTCCAGTGTGTCTGAAGCTCCGTAACCTGCTACCCATAGGGCTGGCTGGTTTCCGAATGCCTTGACCGAACCGTACATCTCTATAAGTGCTTCGCCGCTGCCTACACCTGTATCAGTGGTGAATGCTGCACTTCCTACAGGTGTGCTTGAGTTAAGGAGTTCTGCTCCCAAAGTGTTGATTGCTGAACCGCCTACCACTATGACAGGTACTGAGTTGGTTGCGCCTGCAAAGCTGCTGTCCAGCTCTGAGATGCTTGGGGATGTCAATCCCTTTGCTGCAATCGACGAAACTCCGCCTATGCCAAGCACTTTACCACTTACGCTACTTAGAGTAGAGCCTACAGAGTAGTTGACCGATCCTGAAGGAACCTCGGATCCCGATAGAGCCAATGTATAATTCTCTGATGGTACAACGAAGTTAGCTCCTGTTTTCAGAGAGTCATTCACAAACGCTCCAGAGATACCAGGGGTAGAAGTGGTATTTGCAGGTGATGGGTCGTATGTTTTAAAGTTAGTCTTATTTTCAGCTACGCTCATTGACTGCGTGTCTCCGTATGGGCTTGTGTAAGTCAGTGTAGTACCACTGAACGACATCGTTCCTAAGTTACCGCTGGTTAAACCACCAGTCACGTTTACTGTTGAATAACCAACACCGTTAACGTATATTTTGTTGAAGCCTGGGACTACTGATCCAGTGACGCCGTCTGATAGCTCAGCGACCGGTCCTGTTATATTTACGCTTCTTATTCCTGCTTCAGAAGCACTAGTAGCAGCGGTAGAGGTACCATTGTACAACTTAACAGTACTCTTTGTAACGGTCATATTATAACCATTGAAAGAGTAGTTTCCAAGTGGTGTAAGTTTTGTCGGAACGGTTCCTGCAGTGAAGTTAGCAAAGCCAGTTATGTTATAGATAACACCTTCGCCGGTACCAGAACCACCAGTGTACGTAACAGGTGTTTGGAAGAACTCCAAGTCAATGCCATTAGGTAGCTGGTAAAGCAAACCTACGCTGTCCTTAGAGCTTGGAGTCACATTGTAAGCCCTACCGCTTGTAAGGTTGTAGAATTCTGCGTGTAGTAGAGATGAATTAACGGTAACGCCAGTAGGCGCACTAGTAGTATCATTGGCAAATGCCGCATGAGCAGGTGCAGGGAAGATGTACTCCGACTGACCCACAACATATTGAGGTGAAGATATCGAACCGTTGTTGTATGTTTGGTAGTGCTCCAATGAGTAATCAGGTGGCAGGAACAATCCGCCGCTGCTTACAGCAGAGCTCCTGAAGTCTGTACCGAATGCTACATTAGGCAAGCCGTGAGTTACATTCACTGCGGCTCTGAATTTAGTGGTTGTACTTCCTATAAGAGCCACTGGCCTTATCCTATCTACGCCTGCATTACCTAAACTAACAACAACATGCGTAGCCGGATAGCCTGCAGCTATTGTACCGGATGATTGGTATGTGGTCAAAGATGTCAGTTTCTGCAATGATATGCTTGGCAAGCCAGATGGCAGTGCAAAGCTGTTTGCTGCTGTAAATGAAGAATTTATCATCTCTTTCTTCGCTAGCGTAAATACTATGTCCTGTACGCCATGCGCTGCTGTACCAATCGTCCCTGTAGTCACATTGTAAGGCCCTAAGCTCAGAACATTGCCGTTCTTTCCAGCGGTTATGTTCTGGTAGTATTCAGGGCTTGACACTGCAAGGCTTGACAGGACTGTCGTGCCGTTTGTGTAGAT
>JAJZIX010000005.1 GCA_021810345.1 Nanobdellota archaeon
ATCAAATGTGATCCATCCCTCTTATATAAGTCTTGTATACGCATTAGCATACTACAAAAGCATAACGCAGATTCCTATAGAGATAGATGTGATGACTCTAAGGCAGCACCGGCGTCTTAATATAGAGGGTTTTAACGTACGATTCATAAAGTTAAAGCGCAGTAGGTTCTTTGGCTATAGAAACGACGAAGGAGTTTTCATTGCCGATCCGGAGAAGGCAATCCTTGACTGCCTGATGTTCAACGTGGATTTTTTCTATGTATTAGAAAGCTTCAAAAACCTTAAGAACGAATTGGATATCGCGAAGCTTAAAAGGTATGCAAAGACAATGGGTAGTGGAGCACTGATAAACCGTTTGGGATTCATGCTGGAAAGAGACGACATAAGCGCAGATGACTTGCTCCCATACCGCTCCAAGACATATGTGCGTTTATCTGCAAACGCTCGCATAAAAGATGCAAAATGGAAGGTTCTGTATGCTGACTAAAAGTGAACTTTTGGGATATAAGACCTGGCCCAATCGCTACCAGCTGGAGAAGGATTACTTGCAGTATGCGGTACTGCTTGAAATATTCAAGCGGTCCAAGGGAGGGCTAGTCTTTAAAGGTGGAACTGCACTGCAAAAATGCTATGGGCTTGACCGCTTCTCCGAAGACCTCGATTTCACCACCGATTCTGCGGATGAAATAAGAAGAGTAGAAGACGGATTGCAAGGCATTAAGCAACTATACAATGCTACTTTCAAAAGAACTGAAAATGAGCAGTCAGCATTATTTAACCTCAAGATCGAAGGACCACTATTTGAAAAACAGCAGTCGATACAGACCATAATTATAGAAATAAGCAAAAGGGAGAAGACCCTGAGGAAACCAATGCTTATTCGACTAATACCCAAATACCGTGACTTGGAGGCACAATTAGTGGTAGTGATGGATAAGGATGAGATATTAGCAGAGAAAACAAGGGCGCTTCTCACAAGAAGGCGGCCACGGGATCTCTATGATACATACTTCCTATTGAATAAAGGCGCAAAAATAGATTTTGAATTGATCAACAAGAAACTCGAATACTACTCTACAAAATTTGACTTTGCCGTTTTGACTGCTAGGATAACCGATTTGAAAGCGGAATGGGACAAAGAACTTGGGATACTTATGGAGCATCCGCCAGACTTTGAAGTGACGGCAGAATTCGTCTTGGAGTCCTTTAAGTCGGATTTTGGTAAAATAAACCTTTATAAATAGAAGCTTTCATAGTAATGTATAAAGTATGAAAGATAGCTTTCTTTTGGAGATTTAATACGAAATTAAACCCTCTACTTGAAATGCTGCTATTCGTACTATAGGAGGAAAAAAGATGGCAAGATTCGAAAGACGAATGTACAAAGCCACCTGTTCCGATTGCGGTAAAGAGACGGAAGTCCCTTTTCAGCCACAGGAAGGCAGGCCAGTATATTGCAGAGATTGCTACGCTAAAAGAAAGGGCATGCAGTAAACTTTGAGATAGCGTTCTCACAGTTATAAAGTATTATAATTTTTTATTTTTTTATCCGTTTTTTTGTGCGTATTTGGTGTTTTTAATCCTCAATGGTCCTTAGTTGAGGGAAGGGTATGACTTCTTTTATCGATTTGGAGTTGGTTCCCAGCATCTGGAGCCTGTCTATACCTATCCCAAGCCCTCCTGCCGGTGGCATACCATACCCTAAGGCCTCCACGAAATCCCTGTCGAATTCCTGTGTTTCGTCTATCCCTCTTTGTTTCCTCTCGGCCTCGACGTTGAACCTGCTTACCTGGTCGATTGGATCGTTGAGCTCGCTGAATGCGTTTACTATCTCTATCCCCGCGACGTATAGCTCAAACCTGTAGACAAATCGTTTGTCCTCTGGGATTTTTTTGGCCAAAGGTGATACCTCAATCGGGAACCTGGTTATAAATGTCGGCTGTACTATGTTGTCTGAGACCTTGTTTTCGAAAAGCTCATTTACCGCTTCTCCATACGATGAAACCTTCGGATTAATGCCTTTTGCAGCCTCAATTATCTCACTTTCGCTTTTCAAGCCGGTGGCTTCCTTTACAGAGTCTTCCATTGTTTTTATTTGGAACTTGGAGAAATCCAGCTCCCTATCCCCGAATTGTACTTTGTACGTATTGTTTGCAGAAAAGATGGCCTCCTTTATAAGCTCTTCACTTATCTCAAGCATAGTCCCTAGATCACCATAGGCCTGATAAAGCTCCAACATCATAAATTCTGGATTGTGGCGGGTGTCCATCCCCTCGTTTCGGAAATCTTTGCTAATATCAAATATCTTCTCGAACCCGCCAACAAGCATCCTTTTTAGATAAAGTTCAGATGCTATTTTAAGGTAAAGGTCCCTATCCAAAGCGTTATAATGCGTCACAAATGGTTTTGCATTGCCCCCTCCCGGTATCGACTGAAGCGTCGGTACAACAACCTCAATAAAGCCCTTTTTCTCCAATGTCTGCCTTATCTTAGAGACCATGAGGCTCCCCTTTCTTATCTTTTCGCGTGATTCTGTGTTTATTATGAAGTCAAGGTACCTCTTCCTGTAGCGCTTTTCAGTGTCTTCAAGCCCGTACCATTTTGAAGGCAGAGGCAGCAGCGACTTCGACAGCATCGTTATCTTCGAGGCTTGTACTGATATCTCGCCAGTCTTTGTCTTTACTACGCTGCCGTTGACCCCGATTATGTCGCCAGTGTCCAGGTTCTCAAGTATGAATTTTGAGCTGTCATCCAGCTCCTTATCAAGTATGTAGATTTGTATGTTCCCGCTCTCATCTGCGAGATCGAGGAAAACTAGCTTTCCATGGCTCCTTTTACCAATGACCCTGCCTGCGATTGATGCTTCTTTTCCTTCAAGTTTGTCAAAATTTTTCCTTATGTCTATGGAATTGTGTGATGTCTCGAATTTTGGCCCGTACGGTTCGTATCCGTTCGCCCGCAGGTTCTCGAGCTTTTTCAGCTTGTCAGAGTCGAATGAGAATTCAAAGGCCATATAAAGGTATGAATGAGCTTGCGAATATCGCTGCTCCTATTATTATTGAATAAGCGAATACTGTCCTTCTCACGTGGCGGTCCTTTGATATCAATCCTAGAAATGCCTTCTCAAGGACGCCTGCCGATATCGCCAGGCCTATCAGATATGCGACGTAACCGGCGCTCAGCTTATTCGCAAGGAAAAGCGTTCCGAGAGAAAAGGCCGCGCCAGCAACATTCACTATACCAGATATAAATATTGTAACTGGCAGTAGCGACGGAGCAAGGATCTGCGTCATCCTGGCGAATGTGAATATAAGGAAGAATATGGCCGCAAATTCGAGTGTCTGCTTTATTGGGAACGGGTTTCCGATGGACTTTAGCTTGTACCTGAATTTGTCCCTGCCTATAAACCATATGATTCCAAGCCCCACAAGTGACACGAGTATTATAGGAGCAAGGCTTGCCATCAATTTATACGACAGCGTCGAGAAGTATATCACTGCAAGGGCCTGCACTAGGACCATCGGCACATTGGATGAAAACAGTACGTTGTATACAATAGAATCAGCTATTTTCCTGCTTTTGGCTTTTATCTGCAGTAGCTTTAAGCTGACAACAGTTCCAGTTATCAGGCTGCCGATTACAGATGATAAAAAGATGCCAGCTTTGGATGATTTCAATATCAAGTACTGGAGGAAGAATACTGCGCCGACTGTCGCGACTATGATCCAAAATTCAAACGGATTGAAGAAATTATATGGGCCGATGAATGAATTTGGGAACAGCGGCAGTATCACAAAAGTTATTATTAGGAGATTTATTGCAGCAAGGAGTTCGCTTTCTTTTATCTCAGATATTGCATGTATGAATTCGCGCTTATACATGCTTATCGCCGCAATTATTACTGTAAGGGCTATTGCGTACATGTAAAACCCAAGCCCGACTAAAAGGCCTACAAAGAAGAGTATGAATGTGCTTACATAAGTTGTTGCACCCGGCGAGCCGGTTACCCTTATCTTCTCTATGTATATTGATGTTGTAATGACGATTATTGTGGCGACGGCCATTGCAATGGTAGCCGAACTTTGGGTTATATAATAGAATAAGCTGAAAATGTATCCTAGCGTAGTTATGAATATTGCAGTCCTGAGGCCTACAAAGATCTTCACGCCCTTGATTTTCCTGTATTCGTTCTCCAGTCCTACTATAGCGCCAAGTGCTATCGCCAGCAGCAGATAATACACCGGTGGAAGCTGTATTTGCATCAGATTTATAGTAAATTGACATTAAAATAGTTATTTATTGGCCCGTCAGCGTGCTATAAGCTTCCATGAATCGGTCTGCCCTGTTCTCCCACGTGGAACCAGACAGCTCCCTGTAGGCCTCAGAAGACATTATCTCCTTTGCATGCGGGTACTTGAGCAGCCCGAGAATCGTGTCAGCCATGTAATTTGAGTCCCAGAAATTGACTTTTATCGTGTTCTTTATTATTTCGCTTGCTCCAGACTGCGCGGATATTATCGTTGGGGTTTTTGACGCGATGGCTTCCAGGGCAGTTATGCCGAATGGCTCGGATACAGAGGGCATCACAAATATCGAGGCTGCTGAATATAAGTATTCCATCTCCTCATCTGGCACTCTGCCCAAAAACAGCACCTTGTCTGCTAATCCGAGGTTTATTGATAGGTCTATAAGTGATTTTAGCTCCGGACCATCCCCGACTATGTACAGTAGCGCATCCTTGTCGTTTTCACTTACGATCTTGAACGCCCGTATCAGGTGATCCACGCCTTTTTGGATCGAAAGTCTGCCGACGTATAGTATCAGCTTTGACTCACGTTTGACGTTCACTTTTCCGAATTTTGTGAAGTCTATCGCATTGTAGATTACTCTTATTTTTGCTGGATCCGCGGAGTACATGCTTATCAGCTCCTGCTTCAGTCGTTCGCTTACCGCTATTATAAGATCTGCGCCATCAATAGCTGCTTTCTCCATCTTGCGTATCACATCCCAAGGATTCCCTGCAGTTCTGTCATATTCCGTGCTATGCATCGTCAAGACGAGCGGCTTTTTGCTGGCTCTCTTGATCTCAAGCCCGGCCATTGCGGTAAGCCAGTCATTAGCATGGATTATATCGAATTTTTTAGTAGCCGATATCCTGAGTGCGCCTTCGGTATAGCCTTTTATTTCGGAGAAAAGGTTACCGTAGACAAGGCTTCCGATGCCGCCGGAAAATGTTGAGTAACTCCCTGTAAAGAAATCTACAGGCACGAAATCGAACTCAACACCATCGATGTTATAATGTTCCTTGAAAGGTAGCAGAAGGTCTACTGAAACTCCTTTCTTTGCCAAAGCCTTCACAATTTCATAGGTGTGAGTTCCAAGCCCTCCTACAGAATTGGGGGGGAATTCCCACCCCAACATCAAAATCCTCATATTACCAATAACCCGGTGCTATCTATAAGTTTTATAGCAGTAGTGTGTATATAAAACTATTTTATGGAGAGGCTGGAGAATTTTAAGTTGCGGGTCCCAAATAGGGTCTATTCTGCTCTTGCTTCCAAAATAGCCGGTTTGCTGCTGCCACAGATTCTTGCAATAGAAGCCGGACTTTTCAAGGGAAAGAGCATACTTGTCTCAGCTCCCACAGCTTCAGGTAAAACACTGGTTGGGGAGATGGCAGCATTGAATGCGATATACAGCGGAAAAAAGGTGATATACGTCGCACCGCTCAAGGCGCTTCTATCCGAGAAATATGAGGAGTTCTCAAAGGATTACCCTGGTATAAAAACCACAATCTCAATGGGCGACCTGACAGAAAATGACGTTAACCTCGACAAGAGCGATATGATATTTGTATCCACCGAGAAGCTTGATAGCCTGCTTCGTAACTCCAGCAAAGGAATAGTGAACGTCGGTTGCGTGATATACGACGAAATTCACTTGCTTGGGGACCCAGAGCGCGGACCCGCGCTTGAGTTTGTGATCTCCCTTAACAAGCGGCTTTACCCGAAAGCACAGATAATAGGCCTAAGCGCCACAATAGGCAACAGCGACGAGATTGCTGCATGGTTAGGCAGCGAGCTTGTGAAAACAGACTTCAGGCCGGTGAAGCTGGAGAAAAAGATTTACTTCGATAAGGAATTGGTAAATGGCAAAAAAGAGCGCGTGGACAACGTCGATGATCCCCTCTTAAATATAGTTATACACCTATTGAAGAACAGAAAGCAGGCACTGGTATTCTCGCAGACCAAGAAAACGGCCGTGTCAAACGCCAAATCCATATCGCAGTCGGTTGAAAAGTCACTCTCTGAGGAGGAAAAGAAGGAACTGAAAAAGCTATCTGCGGACATCCTGTACGCTCTGGACAGTCCGACGACTCAGTGCAGAGAGCTGTCGGATCTTGTTTTAAAGGGCGTGGCTTTCCACCACGCGGGCCTGGTATACAAGCAAAGGAAGCTTGTGGAGCAGTCTTTTAGGCAGGGCTTGATAAAGTTCATTGTTTCTACGCCAACACTGGCCTTAGGCGTTAATCTTCCTGCAAACACCGTGGTTATATCCTCAATTTACAGATACGGTACCTCAAGAATGGAGCTTTTGCCTGCTATGGAAGTGGCGCAGATGTCGGGCAGAGCCGGCAGGCCAAAGTATGACAAGGAGGGGACTTCAATAATAATCGCAAGGACGGAGAAAGAGCTTGAAATCATTCGTGACAGATACATAGATGGCGGCATAGAGCCGGTGGAGTCTGGCTTCAACAACGAAGCTTCTCTGAGGAAGTATATACTCGCACTCGTCTGCTTTGAACCCAGAATCTCGGTTAAGGATTTGACAGACTTTTTTGACTCCACGTTTTATGGAAGCAGGGATTTCGCCTTTTCCTATAAGGTCAAGGAAGTGCTTGATTTCCTGGTCGATAAGAATTTCATCGAAAAAACAGGTTCTTCATTGGAGCCCACGGATATTGGAAGATTAATAAACAGACTCTACTTGGACCCATACACAGGCCTTCTTTTCCTGGGCTTTTTGGAAAAAATGAAAAAAGGAATGGAGTACGATGATTTTAAGGCTCTTCATATAATATTCTGCAGTCAGGAATTTAAGTTTATAAGGATCTCTCAGCCGGAAGCCGCAAAGTATGAAGAAGACAGCTTTTCGATGAGTCTTCATATAGACGAATCGCTGGTTCCATATGATAGGTACATAGCAGCCATAAAGATGGCGAGAGTAATGGAGGAATGGATATCTGAAAAAAAGGAGGCGTTCATAGAGGAGGAGTATGGAGTGCTGCCAGGGGAGTTCTATGGCCTTATTGAGAACGCGCGCTGGCTGCTTTATGCTCTTAGGGAGCTGGCCAGATTCTCGGGTGTAAAAGCAAGCGAATTCTCGAAGCTGTCAGTCAGGGTTACACATGGTATAAAGGAGGAGCTTCTCCCACTAATTTCGCTACCAAACATAGGGAGAGTAAGGGCAAGGCGGCTTTATGCAAATGGTATGAAGTCAGAGTCAGATATCAAGTCTAGCAGCCAGGAAAGGCTTGTCAAGCTGCTTGGTCAGGCTGTAGGAACAGATTTATACAAATACCTTCATAAAGATGATGTGCAACCGACACTAAAGGATGTAGTATGAAATTACTAGCAGCTTCTGATTTGCATGGGGACGTTGGCGCAGCTGAAAAGCTGGCTAAAAAAGCCAAAGATGAAAAGGTAGACCTTGTAATACTTGCTGGGGATCTCTCTATATTTGGAGAGGGCCTTGAGGGGCTGCTGAAGCCGTTCAAGAATGCGAACAAGAAGGTAGCGTTGATACCCGGAAACCATGACAGCGAAGCCGACATATTCCTACTAAAGCAAAGATATTCAGACATGGTTTATGACATGCATAATTACGCATTCAAAATAGGAGACGTGGGATTTTTCGGCTGCGGACTTGCAAACATAGGTCCTAATGAGCTTTCAGAGCCAGAAATAAGAAGAAAGATAGAGAATTCCTTCAAGTACATTGAGGGGGCAAAAAAGAAGGTCATGGTGGTACACGTTCCTCCGTATCAAACCAAGCTAGACAAGCTCGGCGCTAACATAAATGTAGGCAGTACAGCAGTGCGCGAAATGATAGAAAAGCTGAGACCGAACAAATGCATATGCGGGCACATACATGAGACTTTTGGGCTTGAGGATAAGCTTGGAAACACTGATATAGTGAATGCCGGCCCCAAAGGGAAAATCATAGTAATCTAAGCATAAATATCAAGAGCGCCATATAACTTTTACAAGGGCCCATAGTCTAGCGGACAGGATCGATGGCTTCGAATGCCACGGATGGAAGTAACCATCTGACCTGGGTTAATAATACAGGAATTCAAATCCCAGTGGGCCCTTGTTTTTGTTGGACTAAAGTTTAAATACCACTTACAATCTATATCCATTCTGTACGATGGAAACATTGACAGAATCTGATATTAAAGCTGATGCAAAAGAGGCTCTCCTTTGGGTATACAATGATGAGAGGAAGGCACTAGATCATTTAGGTCTGTACATTCCAAATATAAAAATAGACCGAAAAACAACCGCAAAAGTTACAAGCAGTTCCCTCCTAGATACGTTAGATTCTATCGTAAGTTCACTTGAAGATTACGCCAGGAGGTGCGATGTAATCTCGCTTGCAGGTGGCAGAAGAAAGTACATTGTAAAGCCATACCTTTCCGAAGGGCTGTACGAAGCTATGGAAGGAGTATTCGACGACGCTTTGTCAAAATACTCCGAATCAGCAAACAAGCCGTATATACTAAATAAGTATGCGAATAGCGTATCTGTGCCGGACAGGATACTTAACTCAAAATTTAGTGGCAGCAAGAAGCTTGATAGGGCAGTTTCGGCGTACAATCGCTTTCTAGGCGTGTTTAGCGAATATGAGTTTGTGGGTTCACTTGAGCAGGTACTGCTTGTTTACAACGGGTAAAATGGCTTCTGGCGCCGGTAGAAAAATATAAATACACGCATTTAATGAATATTCATATGTCCCTTTCCGAATCGTCAAAATCATTGAGAAAGCTGTTTCTGCACGATAAGCCATTTATTCTGCTTCAGGTCATAAATGAGAACGACGGAAGGATATACCCAGCAATGATATCAAAAAAGATAGACTGCAGCTACGCCTACGTTGTAAAGCTAGTCACTCTTATGGACAAAATGGGGCTTTTATCATCGGATGGAAATCCACACAAGAAGCTTCTGTCTTTGACCCAGAAAGGAAAGAAAATATTCAAGCTGCTTTCTGACTTGTAAGGCTTTTGTCTATTGCGTCTGCGTATTCGTTTATCCTGCTTACCACCCGGTTTATCAGGTAGGGTTGAACAAAATTTGACACCACTTCCTTAAGGGGCAGGTTTTCTCTTATCCTGTAGTTGTTTCCTCTTTTCTCCACTAGACCAACTGCCAAGAGCTTTCTCAGGTCCCTTAGTACATTTGCGTAGACTATTCTAATGTTTTTTGAGTATAACCCCTTTATTATCTCATAGCTGTCCAATCCATCTTTCTTTTTGGTTCTTTGCTTTAGCAGTATATCAAGTATATGGACGATCCCGATACGGCTCTCCCCCGGGCTAACCAAGCCGAATGAGATGCAGAATCTCCTGAGATTTACAAAATAGTCGCTGCCCGGCTTTTCAAATTCATTCAGGGATATACTGATAAGCGGCTTGTCTTTGTATAATCTTGCTTTGACCTTCTTCTTTACTGCGCTTTCATGCGGCATCATAGAAGTCACTTACTTCCCAGCGAGTTGAGTTTGTTCTGAATCTCAACTATCTCGTCCTTTGTTGCGAACGATGGGAGGGCAGCCTTCAGCTTGTTGATTTCATTCTCAAAATCATTTTCTCTTTTTGAGAGATCGGAAATGTTCTTGTTCAGTGCCGAGAATTTGTTTAGTGAAGAGGTTATCTCGTTGAACATTATCTCCACTTTGGAAGCCTGCACATTCATCTTATTCTGCGTCTCTTCCATGGCCTTGTATAAGTCCTGCACACTGTCAAAAAGTTTTGCTGCGTTCTTTACGGTTCCAAGCTCGGATATCTTTGAGGATACCGCGCTCATCTGCTTGCTTAGTGAACTCTGGCTCTCGGTTGTTCTGTCAAGCTCCTTGCTCAGGGCGTCAATTCTATCTTGGGATGCCTTGACTGCAGATTTTATCTCCTCTGGATTGTAATTTGACAGCGTGTTGATTGATGTTCTTGCAAGGTTTATGAACTCAAGAATATGGCTCTGGGTGTCGGATACAGCTTTCTGTATGTTCTGGAATTCCTTTGCCATAGACTCCAGCTTAAGGCTCAGCCCATTTGTCTCTACAACTAGTGAATTTGTAGTGTTCGCGGTTCTCTCAAACTTCTTGTCCAAATCCGCCCGGGCTTTCTTCAGGTCGATTATCTCATCGTTGATTGAATTGACAGCCGGGAGTCCAGAATAAACCGTTTCCGCGAGCTTGTTCAGTTTTTCAGCAAGTTCATTGTTTGCGCTGCTAAGGCTGGACACGCTGTCCTTTATGCCGTCTGAAAGAACTTTGTAGTTGTCGGACAGAAGCCTGTTACTTTCCTCGATTCTCTTTATTGTCTCCGAATCGTTGTGTGACTTTAGGTTTATGCTGTCTGCTATATTGTTGAAATTAGTTATCGAGTTGTTTAGGTTGTCAGAAAGCTTGTTCATCCCCTCGGTGAGCCCACTTAACGTGCTGCTTAACTCGTTGATCCTTTTGCTCGTTTCTGAGTGTTCTTCGTTTATCTTGTCTATGGCAGAGTTAAAGCTTGATATTGTAGTATTAAGGTTATCAGTAACTTTATTTAGGCCGTCGTTCAGAAACAGGATTCTCTGCTGGGTCTGGTTTAAGCTCTGGATTAGGTCGTTATCCTTTGTTTTTTGCACCTGTATCACAGTGTCATTTAGAACGCCGATCCTGTCGTATAAATCAGAGATTATCTTCCCCATCGAGCTATTGAATCTTTCTACCTCTTCCTTATAAGACTCATATACTTGAGAGAACCCACCACTGATAACATCGCTCATATAACATTAACTGCGGTTTGTAATATTTAAATCTTTAATAGCAAAAACTTTGAGCCGAGGCATTGGGCCTTAAACTGCCAGCAGCTCTTCCTTCAGCCGGCACGCGTCGCATACCTCATTTGAGCTCGGAGCGCCGCATATCCTGCATTTTATCAATGGTTTGCTCCCATTTACGCCTGCCTTTTCTCTGATTTCCATTGCCTTTAACACCAGTGACTTCTTTGAGCCTGGCGAGAGCGATTCTAGTTCCTTTATTTTCTTGGATATAACGCCGCGGAACCCAAAGCCAGCATATGGGCATGGCGTGTGTATCGCGTTTATGCCATTGAGCAATGAGAACAGCATGGTCTCCTTCTCGCTCAGAAATACAAATGGCTTTATCCTCGGCACGAAACCGTCCTGGTCCATAACCCCCGATCTTGGGCCGGATCTTGCTATTTTATCAAGGTCATTCTGCAAAAGGTTCATCATCATGCTCTCCGCTTCGTCATCAAGATTATGTGCCGTTGCCACTTTGTCTGCTTTCATCTCGATTGCAGCCGCGTTTATGAGGTATCTCCTAAATACGCCGCAGACAGCGCAGGGTATCCCATCTCTGACTTTGACTATATCATCCATCCCTTTTCCGACAAAATCCTTATATGTGAATATTTTATACTCTACCCCAAACTTCTCGGTGTACTCCTTCATAATCTCGATTGTTTTGTCCCTGTACCCATTTATGCCCTCATCTATCGTTATTGACATTATATTGTTTGATTTTGAGTAATACTTTGACAACATATATAGTAGGGAAAGAGAGTCCTTTCCACCAGAGTTCGCGACAGCTATCGTTTCTTTCGGTTCTATGAGCTTATACTTCTTTATTGTGTCCAAAGCAATCGATTCAAACGATTTTTTGAAGTGCTCGGCGCAAAATGTGCCATTATAAGATGATATCACAGCTTTGTCCCTACACACTTGGCATTTCATACTTACCCCCCGGAGAACACTTCGATCACTTTGATGTTTGCTTTATTCCCAATTTTTGAGTCCTTAGTATAGATAGTCCCATCCCTGTCTATCAGCAGCACAGAGTCGTCATTTGTGCCGAGCTTTGATATCAGCTCCGACGTTGTGCCGGTCTGCAGTGAAATCTCCTTGGTTTCTGAGCCATCCTTTTCAACAAATACCTTTATCATATTAGAATTACTTGCCGTATTTTCTTATGAATAGCAGGAAGCCAGTGTGCAAGATCCCACTGCTCTCCGGCCTAAGTACATCCCTTCCGACATCCATTTTCCAGTTTATCTCGCGGTTCTCTATTAACCTTTCTGGCTTTAGCCCATCAGGAAGCTTTCTGATGGTTTTCTCTACCTGGATTATTGATGGCAAGTAGGTGCAGATTCTGCCACCTATCTTTATGTTCTTGCTGATAACAGGCAGGACTTCCCATGGATCCGGCAGATCAAGAAGCGCGCTGTTAAAATCCTTGCTTTTTACTCCCTTTTTTATATCGGAGTTGATGATCTTTATGTTTTTGAGTCCGAAAAGGGCCACGTTTTTGTTTGCTATCTTCGCGAAGTCTTTTCTTATCTCATAGGAAGTGACGGATCCATTGACTGTGATCTGTCCGATGACGCATGTTGACAATCCGGAGCCGGTGCCGGCTTCGAGTACTTTGCTGTCTGGCTTGATGCCGAGGTACATTATTATACTGCCTAGGTCCTTGAGCGTTATTATCTGTGGGAGCCTTATTATCCGCCTGGCCAAATCAGGTGTTGACATGTCCACAAGAAAGAACCTCCTGCCAGTGTGGGTCTTGACCAGTCCGCCGGGCTTTGTCTTTAGGAGCTTGGAGGATTTTATTATCCCGAACTCTGTGTTTACGTCCTTGGAGGGGTCTATGTACAAGGAGGCCCCCTCACCTATCAAAAGCACTTTTTTTTGCATATCACCCTATCTTGATTATGTTTATTGAGTTGCCGTATGGCTTTTTCCCGCTTACTTTATCTGTTTTTGTGAGTATAAATGCAACTGTTTTATATGCAGAGGAGTATCCTGCTACTTTTGCAATGTCCTTCTTTTTGAGCGGGGATTTTTCTATTATACTTGCTATCACCTTTAGAGCATGCGGCCCGTAGCTGCACAAATAGACTCCCTTGTCGACCTTCTCGGGATCTGTGAATCCGTTCTGCTCCAGCAAGGCGATTTCCCCGCCTGCACTGGCTTTTGGTAGGGGTTCTACGGTTTTCTGGCGGAGTTTGGCAACGGTTTTCTGTTCCTTCGCCGGCGGATTTATTATGTTTCTTATGTCATCTAATGACAGCTTGTAGTAGTAGATATAGTCTACTTTACGTCCAGTATCTCTGTCGGCTGCTGTTATCTTTTTTATGAAGTCGCCAAGTCCCTGGATCAAGTATCTCTCCATTGGTGAAAGCTCATCCAACTTCGCTACGCCTGCGCTTTTTATCTTTGAGATTATCGACCTCTCATTCGGGTTTAAGCTGTCAAGGAGCCTGCTCAATGCTGCATCTCTATCCTTTTCTAGGAAGTAGACCGGTGAGGTGCCGAATTTCCTCTCGGTTTTAGAGATCTCTCCCCTAGCTACAAAATAATCAAGTATCGCAGCCGTCTGCATCGTGTCCTTCTCTATATTTTCCGAGATGTCCACAATGAAGTTGGGGCCGCGGCTTAAGAAGCCTGTGATCCTGCTCTTCAGTTCATTTATGTCAGCGTCCATTAAATCTAATCCCTTTCTTGTTATTAATTGTTTTGTATCATAGATAAACATTAAATACAATGAAATATGTTATAAGCTTATACCGGCTGCGCGTGGTAATAATGCGTCTTTAGGCAATATATGAAGCTAAACAGAAGAGGACAGATATTCACGATAGATCTTCTCATAGCCTTATTTATATTCACCCTCATATTCACCTCTGTTGTAATTTTCCTCTACTCTGTAGGGGACACCTCAAACCCCTTGTCTTCATACTACTCTGAGGTTAGCTCGACATACCTCAGCAATATAGCTACCCAGGCAGCCAATACACTTACTGGGTCTCCTGGTTATCCGTCAAGCTGGCCTTCTTTATCATGTCCACAGATAAGCACACTCGGGGTGATGTACAACAGCAACGAGGTATCGGGCCAGAAACTTTACAATCTGACTACACTGCCAGTAGGGTGCGTATCACAGCTTTTAAGAGCCGGCAATTCGTTCAATATAACTGCCTACTACCTTAACGGCAGCATCTTGAGAATAAACGGGCGTCTGATAACCGCCGGGTTTGCAACGCCACATAACGCAAATTATATCGATGTGGTCCAGAGATATGAGGTTTTGTATCCTGGTACAGTGATAATCAGGATAAGCCTGAAGGAGTGGATATGAGAAGAGGGCAGGTGTTTACGCTGGATCTGCTTTTGGGGACCATAATAATCATATCGGTCCTCACAAGTGCTTATCTTATAACCTCCTCATATCTTAGTACCAATGAGAGTTTTAACTTCAATACCAACGTCATAGGCTCTTCAGCCTCGGCAGCCTCGGCCTTTGCGTTTGTTAACTCAACGTCCAGTGCCCTGCTGTCGCTTGAAAACGGGGGGCCAACGTTCAGCTTCGAGAATTATTCCGTCAGTGTCATAAAATCTGAGATAACACTGCCATTCTTCATAAAAGTACTGGAAAAAACCAATTACCCTTCGACATCGCCACCAAATAGTTTGCTTGTATCTTACTATTCCGCGTCCTTTTCTAACAGCTCTTCAGCCACGGTTTTCTACGAGCCTTTAATAGTATCTAATATGAGCAGCTTGTGTGGTTCTTCATGCAATTATTCTCTGTACATTGGAAGCGTGTTTATGGGGCAGAACACGACTCTGAATGCTCCAGAATGCACGGTCTCAACAAACACCGGCGCCTCAACAGGGTGGAAAATATTCAATAACACCGCAGCCGGCTGCGTGGTATCTGTGTCACCTTCTGCGAATCCCAATAATTACCTTGTAAAGGCTTATTCCAGTAGTGGAAGCAGCGAGGGTGAAACTACACTACATGTCTTTTCATTGAATCTGATAGAAATAGGCGTACAAGGTTAAATAGCCCATAAACAAGGTATCCTACCCCTACTACCCAGTTTACGCGTCTTTTAATCAAACAGCGCTATGCTGCTTTTTTCCTCGTTTCTCAGTTTTTCCTCGAGGTTATATAGGCTTTCGACTACATCCCCCTTAGATATGCCGTTCTTTATGGCCAGGTCGTTTATTTTCACAATCAACTCCCCTACAAGTTTTGCCTTGTCGAAGTCGATGTTGTTTTGGTACTGGTTGTAGAGAGTCATGTTCTCCAAGACCCTCTCATAGAGTTTTTCAAACTCCTCGTTCTCCATTCATTCCTCCACATCTTTATTTGGTCGTTCTAGATAAAAAGCATCTCTTTTGTATTACTCGGATATTATGACCTACATTTCCAGTGGAGAATCAGTCCGCGAAAAACATGCCCTTCTCCTTCTGTTCTAGGTCAAGCCGGCTCCCCGGCTGGTTTATCCTGGGCCTTTTGCTGTCGCGGTCCCTGCGCATAGTTACATCGACAGATTTCAGAAAATTGTTTATTGCCCTGTTGGTGGGTATAATCTCGTCTGTCATTCCTAACTTGCCGCTTTGGCCGGAGAAAAGTATGCTTTTCTGGCATATTGAATCTATAAACATAAGATCGTGCTCTACTATTATTGCGCATTTTCTCCTAGTGCTCATTGAATTTGAGATTATAGAAATTACCCCGAGCCTGTCCTCTATATCAAGGTTTGCAGATGGCTCATCAAACAGGTATACATCAGCTTCTCGCGCCAAGGCGGTCGCTATTGCGAGCTTCTGTAACTCTCCCCCGGAGAGAGTCTTCACATTCTTGTTCAGCAGCTTGTTCAGCCCCAATTTGCTCACTATCTCGAGTATTTCCTGCTTTTTGACGTAATTTGGGTCAACCGCCAGCAGAGCATCTCCTACGAGGATGTCCTTAGTTTCTATCATCTGTGGTTTGTAGGCTATTTTTATACCAAGATCCAGCTTGCTCCCATCTGTCGTTTCCAGCTCGCCTGCCAATGCACGCATAAATGTGGTTTTTCCTATCCCATTCTCACCCAAAACACCTATCACGTCACCACCGTACAGTTTCCCACCGCGGCTTTTCAGCGTGAATTCACCAATCTTAACGGAAAACTCGGGCCAGACAACAACAGTTTTTTCGTTTGACGAGGAGACCGTCTTCTTTATCTTTATCTCGTAGTCCCTGAATCTCACATTTTCCGTGGGTAGGTATCCAGATATGTACGTGTTTATACCGTTTCTGGATGGCATAAGATGCGACACTATTCCATAATTCGCGTCTGATCCGTAAAGTATCTGTATAAAGTCGGCGAGGTAATCCATCATTATAAGATCATGCTCCACCACAACAACTGTTTTGTCTCCAAGTGCTTCCTTTATTTTACGCGCAACCAAAAGCCTGTTCTTTATATCGAGGTAATTCATGGGCTCGTCAAAGATGTAAATCTCTGCGTCTTCATCGAGGACTCTAGCTATCTCCACCATCTGCGACTCTCCCCCCGACAATGTTTCCGCAGACCGCTCCATAATTGTCTGGCTTATTAGCCCATATCTATTTAATTTTATTATATCCCCAACTTTGCCGGATAGCTTAAAATCCTGCTTTTTTACAGAGATTCTTGTTTTCCCAGTGTAAAGATTTGTCAGATAAGGCTGTATTTCGCTTCCTCTGAATCTTTTTATTACTTCCTGCTCTGAGGGTGGTTGATCGAAGTTGCCAAAATTTGGCTTTATAACGCCGGATATCAACCTTATGTTAGTCGTTTTTCCTATCCCGTTTCTTCCGATGAGCCCAAGGACCTTTTTCTCCACTGGTGTTGCAATATTGAAAGTCCTGAAACTATTCAGTGCATATTGGAATGTAAGCTCTTTTGCCATTTCATCTGGCAGATTTATTATCCTTATTGCATCGAACGGGCATCTTTTAACACATATACCACAAGAAATGCACAGGCTTTCTGTTATCGCAGCTTTGCCGTTTGGCTTTGCATAAACGGTTTCTTTAAACCCCTCTCTTACTCGGGGGCAGACCTCAGCACAGATGTAATTGCAGTTATCCGGTGCTTCGCACTCAGCTTCCTTTATTACAGCAATTCTCATTTTCTTGATATCATATCTTTATCAATAAATAGGTTGTTCTTTCTTTTTAAACTATCTATACCTTCTCTTTCCATTAATGCCCTTTCAAACATTTCTTTATATGATAAGTTTATCTTATCAAATGCATCTTTTATCATCTTTTCTGTTGGCCCGTACATGTAAAAAAGGAACAGTTTACGTTCCCATTTATCTGCATAATCACGTTTTAGGAGGTACTCAACTTCATCTTTTGGTTCTTTCAGTGTTTGCTTAACTCTATAAATCTCATCAGATAAAGTGTTTGATAAGACCGCTATCTCAATTATATAATCTTCAATGCTCCCCCCGTTTATTTCATAAAGACTTGCTACTGCTTCCTTGGCCTCACGTGCATGACGATCGTAAAATCCATCAAAACGGCTATGCCCAATTTCATGATGAACAGTCATCTTGAGTGCCGATAGGTACTTTTTATCATATTTTATAAGATTTTCAACCTCAGAAAAAAAGTTTTTATCTATTCCTATTAAATTTTCATCATCTTCTTTTCTGTAATACGGGGTGGAGGAATCCAGTACAAATTTATACCCTTCCGTCTTTCCACAGAAACTTTCTATGATCTCTTCTAATCTATGTGTGCTTTCTGTTTCCTTTTTTTTCATTTTCTACCTTATTTTCCACTTCTTATTATAAATGAAAGTATTATAAATATCTTTGATGCCTTTAAATTAGATGGAAAGTGATGATCCTGAATGTTCTATCGAAGAACATGAGAAGATACTAAAAATGCCGAAGGACAAGCACACAGACTTGGAAATAAAGGACATTCTTTTGAAATACAAAAGGGTAGCCGTAGTAGGCATGTCAAGGGAGGAAGGAAAAGACAGTCATGAGATACCAAAATACTTGATAAGTAAGGGGTACGATGTAATTCCTGTAAACCCAAATGCAGATTCTATACTGAATAAAAAATCTTATCCCTCAATTTCCGACGTCCCAGGGACTGTGGAGATAGTTGATATTTTTAGGCCATCTGAAGAGGTTTTACCAGTAGTCCAGGCAGCAATAACCAAAAATCCAAAGGTTATATGGATGCAAGAAGGGATTTCAAACGATGAAGCTAAAAAGCTCGCAGAAGCCAGCGGAATAACAGTGATTTTCAACAGATGTACGATGAAGGAGCATGTGCGCCTTTTTGGAAGCTGAGAAAAGGATTTATTGGAGCGTTTTCATTCAATTAATATGGCAGAGTACATGCTTAACAGCAGGTTTAATGACCCCTTCAACAAGGTAAAGCTCGGCGTTTCGATCAGCGAAAGAAACCAGCTGGAGGAGTTTTCAAAGGTCCTCCGAAGCGGTGCAAACATGGTCGAAGTTGATATCGCTAGCATCTACGGCCTGAGAGGAGAGCAGGGCGGGTCCGCAGAAAACATTGGCAAGGAAGAGAGGCAAATAATCGGAAATCTGGCCAAAGTAAATGATGTCGACCTAAGCGTTCATGCTCCTTGGGCGATAAATCTATCCGGGATAGATCCAGAGTCACGTACAAAAAACCCCGAGTACTCTAGATTAGTTGACAATGAGATAAAGGGGGCGGTAAAGTTTGCAGATGACATAAGCCAATCAACTGGTAGAAAGAACATGCCTATCATCTTCCATACCTCCGCGGATAATTTTGGGGACCCGGATAAGTCTATTAGAGTTACAGCATATGACAATGATGAGGACAAAGTGCTTGTGATCCCTGGCACGGAACTTCACCACATGGATGAGGAAACCTTCAAAAAAATATACGGTGAAGATACTTTCAGTAAACTTAAGGCAATGGGTCTGAAGCAGAAGAACAAGGACGGCGACAATACTCTAGTCCTTCCTCCACAGGCAAATTTTGAGTTTCAGAAGACCCTGATACGAACCACTTATAATCAGGAGAGAAGCAGCATAGATTTTAGCCGCGAGAACACGAAAATGATGCTGGATAGGATACCTTCATTGGAGACGGCAGCCCTCGCGAAAGGCGATATTGATGAGCTGGCCAACCTGAAAAGAAGGAAAAAAGAGTATGAAGAGATGCTTAAGGACTTGGATGCAAGGGAAGCGAAGCTTGAGATAGACGTGGCAAACGTGGATAAGAAATATTCCTTATTCGATGATAAGGCCCCTTCCTTTGCAGCAGAAGGCATAAAGAAAGCTGCGTGGGAATCGTTCAATACCCAGACAAAGCCGATGATTTTAGTAGAAAATCCCATGTCACCTGACATGTCCCTGAGCAGGCCAAAGGATACTGCAGAAGCCGTGAAGATTGCACGTGAGAAATTTGCAGACGAGCTTGTAGAGAAGCGAAAGCTATCCAGAAGCGAGGCGAAAAGAGTGAGCGAGCAGCTCATAGGCGTGAACCTTGATGTTGGACATGTAAATGTTTTCAAGTCTTACACTAATCCTGCGACTGGTAAGAATTACTCGGACGAGGATATAGTCAAACTGGCCATGGAGGCAAAGAACTATATAAAGAGGTATCATCTTAATGATAACATGGGCAATGTAGATGCGCACTTGCCGCTCGGACAGGGAAACGCACCGGTTAAAAAAATGTATGATGAGCTCTTGAAAGCAGGAGTTGACGTTCCGGCGATAATGGAAGTGTTCGGCGGCCTTGGTGGCCTTGAAACAGGAGCTTTGCAGTCGCTTCAGTATATGGGTGCACCTGCGTATGGGGATGTCCCTTACACTTCTATGCCATCATATCTGGGCCAGCCATATTCTTCCTTAATTGGCGACTATTCTTCATACTCCAATCTTGGATTAAAGCAGGATTTCTTCCCATACTCGGGGTTCTCCGGCATACTCCCGGTATTGGGCGGAGGTTATATGACAAATAATAATGCAAGCAACACCTTCTCGGGTGCTTCCACATATTGATATGGAAAACAATGAAGACAGAGGCAAACTAGAAATCAGGGGTTATGATGCTGCGTTCAAGTTTGCAAAGGCGATTTTTGAGAAATACCCGAAAATAATAAAAACGCTTGTTCTTTTTGGATCCTATAGCAAGGGAAAGGAAAACGAGCAAAGTGATGTTGATATAATGGTGATTCTGGATGATGTGCTAAATGTCCTGGATGAAAAACTTCTTGCCGCATTTTACGCCGATGTTGACATAGAAGTCAAGAGCATACCTGTAAAGCTGCATATGAACTTTGTGACCCTGACTGCATTTTGGAGGGGTGTTATGGCGGCTGATCCGGTCACGGTAAATGTATTGAAGTACGGCGTGCCTTTAATAGATACAGGCTACTTTGAGCCGCTTCAGGCCCTTTTGAACAAAGGAGAAATAAAGCCGACAGAGGAATCAATATACGCGGCGCTTTCGAGAAGTGAGCTTTACTCGGGTTCGGCAAGGCTCAAGATCGCTAGCGCAGTAACCGATGCTTACTGGTCTTTAATAAACTCATCGCAGGCATTTTTGATGAAGCAGGGTGAAATTCCGCCTTCTCCTGAGTTTATAGAAGAGATGCTCGGTAAGCAGCTATCAAAGAAGCTGATAAACCAGCATGACATGGAAATCTTCAAAGAAGTCTATGATCTTGGCAAAAAGCTAATGCATGGGGAAAAGGTAGATTTGACAGGAGAAAAAGTAGATAAGATACTGACAGAGACCAAGTCATTCAATTCAAAGATGGCTGGTTTGGTCAACCCCCCTAAATAGGGGATAAGGTTTAAATACTAAAAGATTATCTTGATATAATGGGAATCAGCAAAAAAGGGCAGGGTTTGCCTATAAACACAATAATACTTATAGCTATAGGTCTGCTGGTGCTCGTTTTATTCATAACTTTTATATTAGGTGGATTCAAGGGCCTTGCGCCGGTAACCGGCTCGTCAAGTAGCAGCCTTTCTACATTTGAGACACAGTGCAGTACTTACTGTGCAGAAGCTGCGTCTAGTAATACCCCAAATATATGGTGTGGCTATGCTGCTACAGTTGGATCAAAATCAAATTATCACTGTTACAATTCAACGCTTGGTAACACAGGCACTAGCTGTACTTTAGACAATGGTTCGGTGCTTGTTAATCCTAATTATCCGGGTGCAGGTACACATCCTTACTTAGCTTGTAGTTGATTTTTAAGGGCTTCTAAAAACTTTTATACTCTAATTATCTCTAATAAACATGTCAATAAGCGGTATAATATTTAGGGTTTTTGGTGCCTTAGTTTTTGTACTTGTAGTGATAGGAGTCTTCTATGTTTTCCAACACCATATAGCTGTGATAAATACCTGTCCGTCTTATTCTAGCATGGTGCTTAATGGCAGCAGGCCATACTGCGTAGCCGATAATGTCAGTGCAATAATAATAAACAAGCAGATATCTTCCTTTTATCTTAATTCCAGTATAGGCATATCTGATGGCAGGATATTCCCTCTGAGCTTTAGGTTCATAGGAAATGACCCGCTTCTATCTATATGGAATCAGAACACTTCCCAGTTCGCAGGAGGCTACGCCTTTATAACAATACCAGATACATTTAAGGTGCATATGGAGTACACCACAAACGTTCCTACCCAATTCATCGTGATGACCGACTCCCAGTTTGCCCAGTTTTACCAGACACAACAGCTAAATGGGTATGTTATGGAGGCTCAAGGTACCCATGTCTCGACGTGGTTTAATCTTAGCACAGGATGTGCCGGATATGTGGCAATAATCCGTTCGGTTTCGGGGGGAGGGTTTCAGATAGCGCCGAATGAGACGGCTCTATACGCTCCGGCGAGCGCTCCAACAGGCGCATGCGCAAGCTAAAGGAAAGAGTATAAACTTAAATTGTATAAATTACACTATTAATCATGGATGTTGACGTATTTGAAGCGATAAATGAACTGAAGGAATTCTATGAGGACAATGGTTCGCTTGTCAACATAAGACCGCTTATAGCTTCCAAGAAGCTTGATGTCGAGCTTGATTATGACAAGGGAGCGATAAATCTTAAGGTGCAGCACCCGCTAAGACTCAGGCTATACAAGATATACAATATATTGGTAAGGCTTTATTTGGTGACTTCTGTCGGCTTGACTTTCGATTTTATCGTTGACGGCGTCCAAAAGTCCGTATCAAAGCAATTTGGGCCATCGGAGGACATAAAGGAGATAATAGAGGACTTAATCAGTTTGCCGCATGACAGAATAAGGGATATAATCGTGGAGACGGAATACTTCAAGCTAGTCGAGACAGAGGACATGTATGATACTGTGTCAATAATACTGAAGAAGAACGGCAAGAAGGAGCTTTTTGTAAGTCTGTCGAACTATCTTTTCCCATTCATCAACATAGCGGCTGAAAAGTCGATAAAAGAAGAAATAACATTCTCGCAGGAGGACAAAGAAGTCACGGTTGATGTTTCTATATACTTGGACGGCGCCGTCCTTGGCGTCAAATCCAAAAAAGTAAGGATAGTTTGAGGTATGGTAGGGATTAAAGTCGGATTTAAATCATTCGACGAGGCATCCGGCGGCCTTGATTTGCATAAGATATACACTGTGATAGGAAACAAGGAAAGTGGGAAAGAAGATTTCCTTTACAGGATGGCTGCGTCGTCATTAACCGATAAAAACGCAGTCGTTTACGTTACAACTGCGAAATCAGCAAGTGATTTGATAAACGAGTTCAATTCAAGGAACTTGAGGGTCTCCCAGTATCTGGGGAAGGACCTGTCCATTCTGGATGATTTTAGCAAGATAAGCACGCCAAACGCGCAGGATACCCCTTACTCCAAGGTTTTGAATGGACCTCTAGACCTCACAGGCCTTTCCGTTGCACTGTCGAGCGTAAATGGCGATTTTCTGAAAGAAGGCAGGTCGGTTATAGATGTGATTGATTCAGTGTCTAACCTGCTCGTGTACAACAATCCGCTCACAATATTCCGCTTTCTGCAGTTCATATGCGGTAGATCTAAAATCTCAGGTGTGACCTCTGTATTTGCACTAGACAGCGAAATGCACACCGCTGACGTGACCGAAACCATAAAGACAATGTCAGACGGGGTCATATCTTTAAAATTTGAGAATGGCAAAAGGTATTTCACGCTGTTTGGGACGGCGAAAGAGGTATTGAACTGGACTGAGCTGTCATGAAAAACTTAAAAGGGTTAAGGGGCTTAGAATTAGTATGAATGACCCATTGTTTGGTATAGATAAACTGGACAAAGATTTGAATGGAATACCGGAAAAAAAGATCGTTCTGTTTTCGGCTTCCCCTTCTGTAGGGAATGAGGTCTTCGGGTACCAGGTAATATATAACAACATAAAAGCAGGAAAAAAGGTGCTCCTAATGCTGAACAGGACGTCTCCTGAATCCTATCTGTCCGAGATGAAGGATTATGATTTCCTGCCACAAAGTGGACTGGATATAATAGATTCTTATAGTAGCATAACCGGTATAAACTCCAGCAGCGGCAAGTCAGTGACAACCATAGACAACCCCTACAACAAAGAGGAGGTCTCACGCAAGCTGCTAGCAGAGCTTGACAAGGGATATGACCTTCTAGTGCTGGATTCTTTCTCGCTTCTGATAGATTTCTTTGATTTTGACTACGGACTGTCTCTCCTGTCTGAGATAAAAAAGAAGCAGGAGGCGAACGGCACTTCATCGGTTATACTTTTCACCGACTGGAACTATGAGCAAAAAGACATAAACTCCCTGATGTCCGCAGTCAACTCTACCGTTGAGATAAGGGGGGTGGAGAAAAGGGTTATCTTTGGCCAGTATTTTGCTGTAATAAAGTGCGACTGGGTGCAGAACAAAACATTCTCATCGGTGCTTTTCAAGGCAGTAAAACCTGGCGGTATAAAAATCTATTTCCCGAAAATATTAGTAACCGGGCCGACAGACGCAGGAAAGAGCTCATTCATACATTCAGCGTCAAAGGATGCCGTCAGCGTTGACAAGCTTGGCGGGACAATAGCATTGGACCATGGGAATTTGGACTTTAAGGGATACAAAGCGGATTTATTCGGCACGCCGGGCCAGGAGAGGTTTGACCCTCTGCTTAAGCTGTTGGGAGGAGAAGCGATTGGGGTATTTCTGGTGGTCGATTCCACAAAGCCAGAGCAGTTCCCAAGGGCAATAGAAATGCTTAGGAAAACAGAAGCGTATGGGCTGCCCATAGTCGTGATAGCGAACAAAGCAGATCTGAAGGGGGCATTGAAGCTGGATGAGATAAGAGAAAAACTGCATTTAGACAATGAAATAGGGCTGGTACAAACATTTGCGGAGGATCTGTCGAAAGTCGATCCAAACCAGCCGACAAAACTGAAAAAGGAGGGTATAGACGAAGCTCTGTCGTTGTTGTTTAAGCAGCTGACATAATATTTAAATAAAAGGGGGTATTAGTTAACTTATGGCCACAAAAGCTGAAGAATTGAGGACAGTTCTAGATAGTCTTAGCAGGGTTGGTGGAATAAAAGCTTCAGCCGTGATATCTGCTGATGGACTTCCGATAGTCCCATCAATGCCTGAAAACGTAGATCCAAATACCTTTGCTGCCATGATAGCTTCTATGATGGGCGCAGCCGAAACTGCACTCAAGTCTCTTGGTTCATCGAATGTATTGAAGGGAGTTAACGCAGAATCAGATGATGCTACCGTTGTTGCAGTACAGGCAGGCGCGGACGCAATACTAGCAATGATGGTCGATCCAAAAGCAGCAAGCAATTACGGGCTCATACGAATAGAAGCAAATCGCGCCTCAAAAGAGATAGCAAGGATAATGGCTGAATAGAATTACAACTCCATTCTAAATATCAAGGACAGGAATTCGCTCAGGGTGGGATTTGAACCCACAAGGGATTGCTCCCATAAGATTTCCAGTCTTACGCGCTACCAGGTTACGCAACCTGAGCAAACATTTAAAAGTCAGGTTCCTATTGAATATATCCTTTTCTTTTGAGGATCATTCGTAAAAGACACCGTCTTTATCGTTTTCATCAGACGCGCCTTTGTCTATCTCCAAATCCAAGTATTCGATGTTTTTATTTTGGTAAGTCTCACTATCTGCGAGGAATTTGATATTTGGAGATAAGTGTTCGAATACGTAGAGATTGACGACGCCATTTGGGTCCAATTCACCCGCGTACACATGCCAGCAGAAGGTTTTTCCTTTGTTATTGATTCTTATATTTGGTGCGATGTACTCGGTATTAGGTTTGATTTCATCGTAGCCTAAAGCTTTAAAGTCGTAAGCCCTACTAAGCTTGAAGACTTTATTTTTATGGCTGGGAGCTTCATCAACAGCTTTAACAACGTATTTTTTGAGCAATTCTATAACTTCTTCTTCGTTTTGCTTTTCGGCTCTTTTATACTCTGCAGAATCAGGGTAACTATTCTTGAATACATACATCTCTTGACGGTTGCCCCTATCGACTTCGTAGGCATGTATCCTGTGATAGGTTGCTACTGGCGCGTTGTTCGACACTATATACTCTTTGCTGTAGGGAGTATCTGAGTCAAGAAGCAACACGCTAAAACCGTAGTCTATCTTCTTTGATTCAAGGAGAAATGTAAGACGCTCTTTTGATACTGCCACAGAGGAATTGAGCATATTTTCAAGTTCCTTCAATTCGTGGCTCATATTTATTTAAGAGAATATACAAATAAAAAGGTTTCTATTTGTAAATATAACAATATTTTCTCCGGAACAAAAAACTTAAAAGCACACAATTCCTACTATAATCATGGAAAATTGGTACAGGTTTTATAAGGCTCAAGCGAATGAGCAGTTTAAGTTCGGAGACTACGAAATCAAGTACGTGAAGAAAGAAGTCAAAGAAGACTTCAATCCGAAGGGTGATAAGGTCCCCTCCAACGTAAACAAAGAACAGCTAAAGGTCTTCAAGGCTGGACAGAAAGTAAAAGTGCGCAAGGCCGACAAACTTGCTTTGATAGAAGCTATCAAGGCTGGAAATGTTGACAGGATGAACGAGATCCTGCTGGCTCTTAAGTCTTAGGCTTATTCGCTAGTTTATTGTTCTTTCTTTTATTTTTTTGGTTGCTTCTTCTATAAATTCGTCTAATTTAACATTATATTTTGTTTTTCCGTCTCTTGTTCTGATGGCAATGACATTACCACTCTCTTCCTTATCTCCCAAGATAATAGTGTAGTAAGCCTTTATGAGCTGGGACTCCCTCACCTTATACTCAAGCGTTCTGCTGCTGTCATCAAGTTCAACCCTTAGGCCGGCTTCTTCTAAGCTTTTTGATACCTTTGCAGCATATTCCCTGTTGCGCTCGGTTATATTAATTACTCTGGCCTGCACAGGTGATACCCAAAGAGGAAGGCTTCCCTTAGAATTCTCCAGTATTATGCCCATAAACCTGCCTATTGTGCCCATTATTGACCGGTGTATCACAAGCGGTGTATGCTCCTTATTGTCAGCTCCAACGTACACTGCGCCGAATCTTGCAGCAAGGTTAAAGTCAAGCTGTATGGTAGATACTGCATATGCGGCGTCCGGCTTGCCTGTAAAGTCCAGCACATAGATGTCTATCTTTGGACCGTAGAAAGCGCCATCGCCCTCCTTTACAGTGTATTTATACCCGCTTTTATCAAGGATTTTCTTTAGAGTGGCTTCTGCTTTATCCCATAATTCATCGGCGCCTATCCGCTTTTCAGGCCTTGTAGCTAGCACCATTATCGGCGAGAGGTTAAATTTGCCGTATATTTCATCGAGCATTTTAAATAGTAAAAGAACCTCCTGCTCTACCTGATCCTCAGTCACGTACACGTGAGCGTCATTCTGCTCCATTAGTCGGGTCCTGAGCAGGCCATCCATAGTACCCTCAAGTTCATATCTGTGCAAGAATCCATAGTCAGCGAGTCTTAATGGCAATTCCTTATAGCTGCGTGTTCTGGATTTGAATATGAGAGCAGAGAAAGGGCAGTTCATAGGTTTCAGTCCGTACTCTTCATCAGAATCGAAGGGCGACGCGCGGAACATGTTCTCTCTATATTTGTCGAAGTGCCCGCTAGTTTTCCAAAGATCCACCTTGGCTATTATTGGGGTTATCACCTCTTTGTAGCCGTACTTAAAATCTATCTCCCTGGCGAACTTCAGGAGTTCATTATAAACCGCTGCGCCTTTTGGCATGAAGAAGGGCGAACCGGGTGAGATATCCGAAAAAAAGAAAAGCTCAAGGTCTTTACCTATTTTCTTGTGATCATGCTCCTTCTTCTCTTCTGATAGTTTTATATATTCATTCATCTGCTCCTTCGAAGGGAAGCTTATCCCGTATATCCTAGTCATTACCTCATTTTTGCTGTTGCCTCTCCAATACGCCCCTGCAACCTTTGTGAATTTTATGGCCTTTATCAATCTTGTTGATGGAATGTGTGGCCCGCGGCACAAGTCCACAAAGTCACCATTTTGGTAAAAAGTAACATCATTTGCCAATGAATTTAGAATCTCAAGCTTGAATTTGTTGTCCTTAACTATCTCCCTCGCTTCATCAACGTTTGACTCTTTTCTTATGAATTTTTCATCTTTCTCTATTATCTTCTCCGCTTCCTTTGTTAACTTTTCCAGGTCGTTGTCACCTACATTTAGGTTGTAGAAATCATAGTAAAAGCCTTCGTCTATCGGGGGGCCTATCCCGAGAACCGCATCCGGATAAAGCTTCTTTACTGCAGCTGCCAAAACATGAGCGGAAGAATGCCAGAATACCTTTTTACCCTCATTGGACTCAAAGGTAAGGAACTCCACCTCTGCGTCTTTGTCCAGCTTTCTCGACAGATCATAAAGCTGCCCGTTGACTTTGGCCACAAGCACTTCTTTTAAGTCAACATCGAGTTCCTTGGCTATATCAAAGAGGGTCTTTTCGCCCTTTATCTCGTGCGTTTCACCTTTGTATTTAATCTGCATATTTCTCATTCTAAATTTAGTAGAATAAAAGCCTTTCCTTTTAATTTTACAGAAGACAAAAACAACACTGGGGTGGCTGGGATTTGAACCCAGGATTTCTAGCACCCGAAACTAGAGTCTTACCAAGCTAGACCACCGCCCCATTCTATATTGGTCTTAAGTTTATTGTATTTATGTTTAATTTGCTCTGTGGTAGCTAGGATAAACCCCCGGTTTCATCACAACGCTGTCATTTTTGATTGCAATTCCCCCTTTGGCATGCATTATTTCAGTTGGCGTCATTACAGCGTTGCCAAGTGCTATCAGCTCTCCTTTTAATGTTGAGATAAACACTCTATCATTTTTCTCAAAGCTGTTCATCTTGACTATCCCAGGCACTGCAACTGGCGAGCCGTGGCATACAGTATCGACCGCCTCGTCGGATACGAAAACCTTTGGCATAAAAGAAAGAGCCTCCTCTATGCTCCTCAAGGTTTTCTTAAGCAGCCTGCTGTCGTTGTTTTTATAAAAGTAGACTGCATCATCAATGTCCTGTAGAGTTACCAGTCCTTCTGTCTCAGAGAGCGTCGAGACCTTCGTTCTCCTAAGCTCCATCATGTGTGCTCCTATCCCCAGTTTTTCTCCCATATCGCTTATCAGCTTTCTTATATACGTGCCGGACTCTACGCCGACTTTGAACAGCACGTCATTGCCTTCAATCTCTAGGATATCCATATAATAAACTTCTCTTTCTCTGTACTGCCTTTTTACGTTTGATCTTACAGGGGGAAGTTGTGTTATCTTGCCAGTAAATTCGGAGAGCGTCTTAGCAAGCTCATTCCGGTCGAAAGTTTTATGCAGATGCATCAGTGCTACATACTCTTTTCCGCCGACTAGCAGCTCAGCTAATGCCTTCGTGGCGTTGTTAACCGCCAATGGCAAAAGACCAGTTACGTTGGGATTTCTTCAGTCTTCTAAAGTCCCTGAGTATCCGATCTTATTTGCACCTAAAGGCGCCAATATCTTTTTGGCTGTTGCTGCCGCCGTTTTTGACCTTATACCGCTTGGCTTATCGAGCAGGATGAAACCGAAATCCATCCTTTGCTCTATGCTTCTGTCAGCAGGGTAAGCCCCGTATGAAGCATCCGTGCTTTCGTCTCTTATGGTATAAAGCTCAAATTTTCTGCCATCCAACGGTAGTCCCATAATCCTTTTTATAGTTGGGGCTGGCTTTTATCCCTTTTGTTTCGAAAGAAACAGTTCCGAAATCTTAAACAAGCTGGCAGTATCTAGATTGGTATCATCTATGACTAAATCAAAAATCTGCAGGTCATTTCTACTGTCGAATCCGTATAACTTTTTGTATATCATCGTGGTAAGCTTATCTTTGTTTTTGGTGTAATGCAGCGCTTCTTCAATGCTTGTGCTGTCACGCTTTGCGACCCTTTCGGCTCTGCATTTTAAATCTGCTTTCAAGTATATTTTGATTATTCCGTCTTTTGGTGTTCTCCATGGCGCAACCCAGCTGTCAAGCATGGCATTCCTAGTCTTATCAAATTCATTTGCTATCATCTTGTCAACTTTTCTGTCGTATTCGGGGTGCTCAAGCCTGAATTTTATCGCTTTTAAACCCTCATCTGTCTCCCAGTGCTTAAAATCGTGGTCTGGCAGAGATTCCTTTAGTAGCATTCCTCCGGGTATGTACTTTAAGTCAAATCTATCCGCAAGCATTTTAGCAAGTGAGGATTTTCCCGAGCCGGTAAGCCCCGATACTATCACTTTCATACCTTTATTAGATTGGCGTACTATTTATTAATGACTCTGCGCTTTTGTAAATGGCTGGAAGATAACTTAGGTTGTCACAGTAGTTCTGTGCTGATGGATTGATAGAACATTCTCCAGTCAAGAAGTATGGGCTCAGCTGTGTGTAGTTTATTTGGTACACATTTATGTTTGTGAGCACTTGGTTGTTTATGCTCAGGTACGAGTTTACCGGTAAATTGTCGGTATAAAGCAGCTTAAAGCCAGGGACAGTTTCATTAAGCAAATACAGCTTATCAAACAATGTGTTGAGTGTCTCATTTGGCATGAATAGGACGGAGATTGGATCTCCTCCAAATTGCGGCAATGACATATTTATCTGTAAAGAAGTATATCCTCCGGATAAGTTTTTGTACCCACCTATATGTAACGTTGCTATCTGGCTGGCATTGAGCATCATTACTCCTCCAGGTATACCTGATGTTGACACTTGCGTACAACCCTTACCATAAACGCACATGTTATCAATTGGCAGCGGATTCGATTCCTGGTTAGTCAGGGTGTTGTATATCACGCCGTAAGGGTTGCCCTGTTTAAGGGTATTGTTTGTATCGTTGAATGGTATTAGCACCTCTAATATTAGGTAATTTGTGCCATTACCCGGCTGTCCAGCTATCGGAGCGCTTGGTCCTACTGATCCTACCTGGCCATTTCCAAATGCAACTACATATTTGTAGCTTTCGTTGCCTAGGTTACCAGTATTCTGCGTGACACTGCTCTCCGGGAATGGGTCAAATTCAGTTGGTTTTAACGCTATTGTGGATATCGCCGAGAATTTGAGCACTTCACTACCACTTATTATGGCGTAGGTTGGCCGGTGCACGAAATTTAGATAAGTAGAGTAGACATAAGGTGACTCAGATTCGAAGAAATACTTTGCTATCATTGACTGATAGCCATATGCATTGCTTCCATCAGCCACTGCCGTCCTGTTTGCTATCGCTTCCTCCCAGTAGCCGTAATCCCACCAAGAGATTATTGAGGTGTTCACAGGCGTATTCTGGTTTACCCATTCCAATGTAGGGCCCCATAGTAATAGCCCGCTGCCGCTCTGCTGCGCCACCTTATAAGAAAGGTTCAAGCTTGTATTTATGTCGTAGGCGGCTATTACTATCCCTATGATTACTACTATTGCCGCTACCAAAATGAACATAGTCTTTTTGTCTTTGAATACTCTGCCAGATAATTTGAAGAACTGAGTAAATATGAATACAAGAGCGAATGGCACAAGTATCGCAGCTATCCATTCTGTTGGCTCCAATAGCCTGCTCTCGACGTTTGATAGAATCAGCGCCAGGACGAAGAAAATGAGTGGCATTATCGCCATCTCTGAGATTTTATTGGTTTCTTCGTGCTTATCGAAGGTGAAGGCCAGAAGTAGCACCAGCGCAAAGCCTATTGCGCCGTATTTGTAGTGGTTTACTGTTTGGTTGGCGGAAAGAAAAATTATTGTGAGTATTATGGAGACAAAAGTAAGCGTTAGTATTATCCCCGCTTCTTTCTTTACCACAGGATCTTTCAAATTCATCAGCAGATAAGCAACAGGTATAAATTCCAGTGCAATGAACGTCAAAAGGAAGGAATAAGCTGCGCTGCCGTAGCTGAATGCGCCCCCGGTCATCAACAATATAAATGGCGTAGCAAGCAGGAATGCTATATACCAGTGTTTAAATCTTTTAAGCACAAAGTAAAGCATGAAAACTGCACCGGCTGAAAACAGAAGGAAGTTTATCCCTATAGTATTGTTTCCGCTCCCGAATACGAAGTTATAATCCGTGATTCTCTGCAGCAAGTTAAGCTTGGCAAACTCAGCTATTGTAAGCGACACAGGATTTATTGTACCGACTCCAAGAGGGTTTGATACTTCCCCTATAAGGTAAGATATTATGTGCTCAAGCCTGTTGAGGCCACTCAACGCAAGGAGTGCGATCGTGACCAGAATTCCGTATATTGTTATCGAGATGCCCTCATTTATTAGGGGTATCTTGAGCTTATTGCGGTACTTTTGGTATACAAATAGGTCGAATAGCACTATTACGTAAGCCAAAAACATTGGGTAGTCCTGCCCTGCGTGGAGAATAGCAGACAGGCCAAAGACCATAAAGCTCATCTTCATCGGCACCCAAAGGCCGAAACCCAGGAAAGCATATAGATCCCCTTTCTTTGCGTGTCCTAGTATTATCATTAATATGTACACCACAGGTATTACCATTATTATATAGTCGGCGTATCCGGATGCATCCGCTGTCAATCCAGTGGCTATGCCCATAAGT
Source organism: Nanobdellota archaeon (assembly GCA_021810345.1). Classification (GTDB taxonomy): domain Archaea; phylum Nanobdellota; class Nanobdellia; order Parvarchaeales; family Parvarchaeaceae; genus Parvarchaeum. The sequence continues at coordinate 32,201 of JAJZIX010000005.1, forward strand.
ATTCCGTACAGAACTTTGGTGCGTAGATCTTTTGATTTGATTGATTTTGTTAGGAAATATAGAGCCAGAAGGGTGAACATAAATCCTATGGCGGTTTTCTGCGAGAAACCTGCTGTGGATCTGCTTAGAAACGTCAGGAACGCGGGAAGTATAAATGCGCTTATTGTTGCGACCCAGTAATCATCAAACAGCGCAAGACATATCAAAAACAGTAGCAGGGCTGATAATGCGGTAACTATTGCAGGTATTAGGATAAACCACGTCATCGGACTAGACCCAGGTACTATCGGATCCAGAGTCCTGGCCATATACGCGCCAAAGAAAGAAACGACCATCTCGTCGGTCCTGGTCGGATATCCTATAGGCAGGTACTCAAGGTGTTCAATAGTGGGTACATTCCCGGTGTGGAGGATATTCTGCATCTCGATGTAAAATATATATGGGTCCAGCCCAGTCAGCGAACCTCCCATATTTAGGTAATTGCTTCCGATTAGAGAAGGATTGGGAGTAAGCGGATTCAGCAGCGCAGGCACACTGGCAGTGTGGATCATCAACCCTACAATCACCGCTACCAGCAAAAGAACATAAAATAGTATCTTTTTCTGGATTAGCCAAATATAAAGAAGGCTGCTGAACTTTTTCACGAAATCAAAATTTATCTCTATTTCTATCTCTCCAGGTGGTTTCTTCCCTAGATCATGCTTTGCTTTTTCTATCTCCCGCTTCTCCGCTTCCTCTTTTTCTAGTAATATTTTTTTGCGCTCAAGATCGGATTCCTCAGCTGATAGTACTTTTTTCTCTGCTGCTATCTCCTCTTTCACATCCTTTTCAGTGGATTTTACCTCATTTTCTACTTTCTTGAACTCGTTGTTCTCAGCCATAACATTACATATAACGAATTTTTTATGGTTATTAAACCTTTTGTTTCCTAAAAATGCTGGGAATCTATATCCCACCGGTCATGTTCCCAAAGCAGGAACTCCGGCTTATTCAAGAACACAAAGTGCTTTGGCTGTGAGATGTACTCATCATATAGGCCTTTTGAGGCATCCAAAAACGCCGCCTTCTGTGCTTCCTGATGCGAAACCGAAACGTCTTTATAATTCTTGTTTACCACCATATTGTCTTTTCTGAGCAAGTATACGGCACCGCCATGCATATCTTTTATTGATTGGTAATTCGATTCAAATGTGGAGTTTACTAAGTTCGCCTCTATAAGAATTCCATTGCCTACGTTTATGGAAATGTGGCCATAATTTGGTGGGAATATGACCTTGTCGCCTTTTTTTGCCTCTACTAATATTACTTCATATCCACCGTCCTCATGCTTTTTCTGGAGCAGGTACACAGCTTTCCCGTAAATAACCTCATATATCTCGGGGTAAGCAAGTCCGTTTTCTGCGATAGGGTGGTAGTGGCCTAGTGTCTTGGTGTATTCCCCCCCAAGATCATAGTCCTCCAGCACTGTGACATCATACCTTATATTGTGCGCATCGAATACTGTCTTGTTCTTCTCCACTCCCGCTCCCCGAAACATTCTGTATATGACCGCGTCTCTATTCTTTGCGGTTACAAACTCCGGGTTGAAAAGAACATCCTTCATGTCACCAACTAGCCTCGTTGAAAAAGGCACCTCGGTACCATCAGAATACAGCTTTTTCTCCTTTTCATCGTACTCTAAATCTACATTCGCGACGTTCAACTTCATATGTTTAGGTGTGGTTCATCTTATTTATTCTTTCTTGCGGCTGAATAATTTGAACAGCTTGTCAGCTTTTGCCAGCTTGACTATGAACCCTATCTCATGGTTGTTTATTGTTTTTGTTATATACAGCATCCCCGTGTATACTAGTAATCCCAATATCAAGACTGCGGGCAGAAAGTGCAGTTGAACCCTCGGTAGTACGAAGTAAAGGAAAGCGGACATGACCCCCGCAGCTAGCAGTCCCTTAAGAAAATCAATATATGGGAGCTTTATCTTTATGAATTTTGACAGGAAAAACAGGTTTGATCCAAGCATCGACAAGCTCACTACCGCGTAGACAACCGCTGCGCCTACTGAGAGCATATATGGTATAACCAGGACGGAAAGAGAGAGTCCTAGTACGGCCCCTATTATTGTTGAGTACATGTAATACTTTTGCCTTCCAGTCGCGCTCAGGATTGAAGGCACTGGGCCAAAAAGCCCCGCTATAAGCACTGGAATGAGCATTATTATGAATGGGATCTCTGCACCAGCGAACGCAGTTTTGTAAAGGTATGCGACCAGGTCCTTTGCCGAAAAGATTGATCCGAAGACCAGCGGGAAAGTTATGAGCGCGGAGTACTTAAGCAGCTTTTTCTGCAGGGTGTAGAAGACATCGAACTCCTTGTGCTCAAGGTGTTTTGTGATGGACGAGAAAAAGGCCGAGCCGATCGCAGCAGCGGGTACACCTATAAGCCCCGCCATGATAAGCCCTACTCTGTAAAAGCTAACAAAGGTCAGGTTTGGCGCAACTGCTCCAAGTATAAACACTATCAAGGGGCCGTAAAACAGCGAGACCAGCGAGCTGGCATAAGAGAAGTTTCTGTATTTTCTTATATGCTTTATCTCCTCCACGTTTGGTTTTTCTCTGCTTGGTTCTTTTTTGACTAGCCTGTACACGAAGAAGCCGCCCACGCTCGCAACAACAAGGTAGATCACATCATAAAAGGTTATGGCCCCAAGGAGCCCGAAACCAAGATAAACGACCGCAAGCTGCGCCAGTCTAAGCATATCAAAAAGAACGCCGGTTACGAAGCTGTACTTCATCTTTTGGTATCCTATGTATACTTGGTTCTCAAAGCTTTCGCTCAAATTGAATACCACTATTCCTATAGCAAGTATCCGCAGCAGAGGCGCTATCTCAGGAGTATGGTATATAACGCTCAGGGGAGCCGCTGCGGCATACAATCCAACAGAAGCTACCAATGAGCTTATGATCAGCAATATTAGGTTGTGCTCAACTATCCATCTGAGCGATTTTCTCTCGTTCTTAGCCCTATACCGAGCTATACCATAAAGCAACGAGCTGTTGAGGCCAAATGCCGACAACCCTGCAGCCAGGCTCCAATACATCGTTAGTATAGAGTAGACACCATAGTTCTGTGCGCCGAGCAACCTAACAAAAAGGATGCTAAGCAAGAATGCAACGATGAATTTTGAGCCAGAGCGCATAAACCCAAAAAGGCTGTTGGATGCGATTGTAGTCTGCTCCTCCTCTATCTGATTGGCCCCTTGGTTGGTGCCTTCCTCTATATTTGTTTGGTCTACGCCGGCTTCCATTATACTCTATACCTTTGATTTTGTTATTTAAAATCATTAAAAATCAGAGTTCATCCAAAATTTGGTTAATATCAAATGCAAGAATCAGCACATTACACCGTCAAATTAACCGCATTTTGCCGTGACATGCAAATTAACGCATAAATAAGGAGAGGAATAAAACAATAATATGCTTATGTCTTGTGCCTGCGAATCGCATATTAATGGAGGATTTACATCATATACAATTATATGGTAAACTTATTGTCTGCTACGTTTTTGCTTTTGTTGGGGTCTTTCTCCTTTCCATTTGGTTACCTTCTAGGGGTTTACACCGAGGAGGAAATTACGTCGATTTCCCGAGCCGTTAAGTCAGATAAGATATTCGGCTGGTACTTCATAGCCGTTGAAATCCTGCTTCTTTCTGTCCTTTATGCGGGCTTGCAGGCCTATTTTGTGGTTGCGCTAGCGGCAATCATGCTGATTAATCTGGCTTTATCAGCTTTTTACACCGTCATAAAATATGATTTTGTGAGGCTTATCTTGTATCAAATACTTTTCCTTGCCGCGACGATAATTCTGCTTATTGCGATAGAGGTGCTATGAAAATAGGTGTGATAGGTAGAACGAACGTTGGGAAAAGCACTCTTTTTAAGGCGCTGACTTTAGAGGATGTACAGATAGAGGACAGACCGTTCACCACTATTGACCCCAACAAAGGGATAGGCTATCTGAGGGTCAAGTGCCCGGAATCAGACTTTGGTGTAAAATGCAATCCGCATAATGCCCCATGTTCGGATGGAATCAGGTCGGTGCCATTTGATTTGATAGATGTTGCCGGTCTTATAGAGGGAGCAAGCAGTGGAAAGGGCCTTGGAAACAAGTTTCTGAGCGATGCAATGGAAGCAGAAGCATTGATAGAGGTTATTGATGTCTCCGGCAAAACCAACTCCTCAGGCCTGCAAACAAGCGGGTACTATCCGGGCGAAGACGTTCGCATGGTGGAAAGCGAGCTTTTGGCGTGGCTGGATTCTATAATACTCAAGTCAAAGTTTAGGCTTGGCGAGGATATCGCTCTAATCGTATCAAAGAATCTATCCGGGCTGGGGCTGACCTATGAGAAGGTAAAAGAGATCATAACAAGGCTCAAGATAACACAGATTAATCCAGAGACTGCGCACAGGATCTCGACAGAGATAATTAGAAAGGCAAAGCCGATAGTGGTGGCCTGCAATAAGATGGATTCGGTAGAAAATCTAAAGGAGACAATGGACAGACTTAAAGGAGAATTTAGCTACGAGTTTATACCTTGCTCCGCTGCCGCAGAGCTCACGCTGAAGGAAGCTGCCAAACACGGCTTTATATCATACAATGGCAAGGAGTTCAAGACTCTAGTTGAGCCGAACGAGCAGCAGAAAAACGCATTAAGCATAATAAAAAAGATAATAGACAAGCACGGCGGGACCGGCGTGGACGAGCTGCTGAATAAGCTTGTATTTGACGCGATGGGGTATAAGGTCGTGTTTCCGGTCGAGGACGAAAAGAAACTGACCGATGGCCATGGCCGCATTCTTCCAGATGCGTATCTTGTGCCTGGTGACTATACTCCAAAGGACGTTGCCGGGCTAATACATTCGGAAATAGCCGACAAGTACAAGGGTGCTATAGACTGCAGGACCAATATGAAGATGAGGAATGATGCGCCGGTATCAAATGGGCAGGTCATAAAGATAATAGTATGAGAAACACAAAAGTCTTCCTTAACAGCGAAAAGGTCTTTAATAAGATAATAGAGGCATCGGACCTTAAAAAAAGCGATGTGGTCTTGGAGATAGGAAGCGGGGATGGTAGGTTAACCAGGAGAATTGCACCGCTAGTTTCGAAGGTATACGCCATTGAGCTTGATCTGAATCTTTTGGATGCATCAAAGGTTTTTCTTGGTGAGTTTAAGAACATAGAGTACATAAACCAGGATATCCTTTCTTTTGAGTTTCCAGATGACGTAAACAAGATAATATCAAACCTGCCATACGCAATATCATCTCCGGTTACAGAGAGGATAATAAATTTCTTGGACAATAAGAAAGGCTCCGAAGCAATCTTAATGTATCAGAAGGAGTTCGGAGAGAGGATGACAGCTATACCCGGCATAAGGGACTATTCAATGCTTTCTGTTTTCGTACAGTACACCTCGGAGCCGGAGCTAGTAATGCACGTCAGCAAAAGTGACTTTAGACCGAGGCCAGCAGTCGACTCTGTTGTCATAAAACTCAAGCCAAAAAACAGAGGTATAGACCAGAGCTTTTTGTCGTTTGCGCGGCTGCTTTTTCAGCACAAGAAAAAGAACCTGTATTCGGCGCTTATGGACTCTAGGATGCACTTGAATGTAAAAAATAAAGACGAGTTGAGGGAAAAGATGAAAAGCTTGGATGAGAAGCTGCTTAAAACAAAAGTTTTCTTCTTCAACGTCGATGAATTGATGCTTATATACGATGAGGTAAAAAGAGCATCATTATGGCCAAAGGGAAAGTCAAAATTGTAAGAAAGAGGCCGCTGTCGAGAGTTTTCAGCTATAAAAAACAGCCGTGGGAGAGGGTAATAGGCCTGAATTACCAGGGCAGGAGCTCTAGACCCTCACTGAATTTCAGGAGGTTCAGGGATAGGTTTACGCGCAGAGAGCTCTGGAATATAGCAATAGCTTGGGCGGTCCTCGCAGTTGCATTTGGATACGTTCTTTTCTTAGATATCCGCTCAATACCCTTGGTTTACATGATAGCCGCGTCCGCCATAGTTTTGGGCCCAGCATTCATAATGCACGAGCTGATGCACAAATTTGAGGCACAGAAATTCGGCTATCAGGCACAGTTCATGATATGGCCTGCCGGCCTAATTCTTGCTCTGGTCACTGCTTTCTTGGTAGGATTGCTGTTCGCTGCTCCAGGTGCTACATATTTCCAGCCAGACCCGGAGGAGCCATTCATGGATCCTGAGGGATTTACGCAGCGCTATGGAGTTATATCATTTGCCGGACCTGCAATAAATTTGATCTTCGGTTTTGTGTTCCTCTTGCTTTTCTATCTTTTCATGTTCTTCCTGCCCTACATCGGAGTATCGACGGTTACTATCTTCGTGGCGCTTGTTTTTGGGTTGGGTACATTCATAAACTTTTACCTAGCTGCATTCAATCTTCTGCCGTTGGGAAACCCAAATTCCATTGCACTTGATGGTGCAAAAGTATTTAGATGGAACAAGAAGTACTGGGCAGCTTCTTTTGGCGTCTCCGTAACCATCTCCGCATTGATTCTTTTGGGTGTGATTCCCGTATTGAAGGTCTTCGGCCTGTGACCGCGTAACATTTATAATACAGCAGAGAGTATGCTTGATTATGGATTCGTACGTATTGAATGAGCAGCCCAAAAACGCAAGATTTATAATAACCGCATTTCAGACCGCAGGGTACATCTCCCTTCTGGCAGTCAAGTACTTAGAGGAACAGAAAGCAATAAAGGATATAGGTTATATAAATATCGATTCTATGCAGGAATTTGGCACCGTGATAGACGGCGTTATACAGTCCCCAATAAGGATATTATTGGGAGATTCAGCTCTTTTTGTGACATCCCAGTTTCCGCTCCCACAGGCGTCAATAGACAGCATAGTGCAGCAGATCATAGCCCTATCAAAGAAGTTTAAACCGGAATACGTAATAGCGCTAGATGGTATAGGCATAGACAGCGCGAAAGACACAAGCCACGTATACTACGCATCCAATGATTCGGAGGCAAAGCTGGAAAAAGTCCAGAAGCTTAAAGAAGGTGCCATAATAGGGATAAACTCCGAACTATCATTCAAAACAAAGGAGATAAATGTGCCGATGCTCACGCTCATGGCAGAAACCCATTCAAGCATACCAGACGGTATAGCCGCATCTGCGCTGATATCTGTCCTGGGCCAGATAACCGGTATGAACGTCGATACTTCAAAGCTGGTCTCCGAGTACAAGAAGACTATAAGCAAAATAAACGAGATATTTAAGAGGGCCCAAAAGCCGGTTTCCCCGAGTGACAAAGAGAACATGTACGGATAAGGCCTTCAGTTAAGTGGTTTTATCAGTGGCTGCTTCTCGGTCCTTTCGCTTCGTTCATTCAGGTATTTTGATACATTCCCGTCCATGAAAGAAGTAGAATAAGCCGTTATATCGGTTATTTTTACCCATTTGTATGTCTGGAAAGCTGAAGTGACGTCTGGGTCGCCGGATTCATACTCTATTATATATAAGAAATAGTTGAGCTTCGGGTTTTCGCTAGGAGAGTACTTAAATACCTTCTCACCCATCGAGTAGTCTATCTTGAATTTGGATAGAAGGTCGCTTATCGCCATCCTCGGGCTGGTATCCTGGTCTATGTCTACGAATGGAAAAACCCATGTTGCCCTTGGCATCAATTTGTCCTGTTCCTTGAGCTTTACCAAGAGAACGTAGTCGTCCTTTATTACCAAAGCAGATACCCTTCTAGCCATATTACTTTATGTCTTTCTGTTTATTAAAACTTGATTTTTCTATAATGCTTAAATATTGTGGGGCACAGATATCTAATATGGATAAGAGTTATACGATAAGCCTGCTGATACTTTTGGCTTTGGTAGTTGTTGCCATACTATTCTATACAAACCCATATGAAAACCACAGGGAAAGCGCAATAGGGTTGTGCGAGTTGGCGTGCAAGCACATTGCGCAGAACTCTACGATTTTGTCCTCCTCTCAGATATGCTTATACAAAAATATAAGCTTCAGCTACTCATGCGCCGTGTCTCCGGTACAGAACCAGTCGATATGCGGCAATCCGACAACAATCTACCTAAGTAATTCGTGCAGCTTAGAATCTATCGGCTAAAGCTACTTTTCTTTTACAAGCTTTTCCAGGTTCTCTATCTTCTTCTGTAGGAATTTTATTCTCTTCTGTTTGTCCTCTATGAATTCTGAGTTTTCGAGGTGCTGTAGTACCCCGCCGCAGTTCGCGCATTTAAAGTCATTTTCAAGCGCCTCATTAAGGCTATATCTTCTATTGCAGGTTTCACACACGTAAAAATCAGCTGTTTTATTGAGTTCAATCGACTTTTCTGCCTGTTTAATCTCATCGCTGTATATTCCTTTCAGAAGGAAAACCAGCCTTTCCGGGTTTGCTTTCCAGTAGTATGTGTACCAGGCCTTTGCCCCGCGTCTGACTTTTATGTAAGAGACCAAATTCTTATTATACAGTTTGTACAAGTACTTCCTTATTGCATTTGCCCTGTTGAATTTCATCTTCTTTGCAAGAGCATTCTCCTCGGTCTGGCCGTGCGTAATCAAGTATTTGAAGACTTCTATACCTTTGTCCCCGCTGAGATCCAGAAGGTATTTGATAGCTTCTTCTATACCAAGGAGCTTTTTCATGTTCACAACGAACACTTTTTCCTTTGGTTTTCTTGTAATTGATCTTTTTTTGTTCGCTGATTTTTTAATGTTCTTCTTTCTTTTTGCCATGTTTAATGAATGCAGCCAAGTTATTTATCTCTTTCTCACAGTAGTTTGAAGAGGAAGGTTCCAAGTGGTGTTAACAGCAGGAACAGGACTGAGAACGCTATTATCACGGCATTTGTTGCATTAAGAAGCCGGGTTTTATCTTTTATTTTGTATCCCAAAAGCTCATAAACCATCTTGCATCCGTCTGTAATGTAGAATATCGGCAAGAAATTCGCCAGTCCCAAACCGAATGCTATCAACAGTATCCAGAAGAACAGGCCATCAAACCAAAACAGGATCTGGTCTGATAACGTTGGCCCGGCGGCGATGTACGTTGGGAAGGGCGTTATAAGGAAGCCGCTTGTGGGCCCTGTAACCTCCCCGAAAAACCCAAGATAAGGGTGTTCCAGGTTTTCTGCCAGGTAAAGCGTTTTATTGATATATGATGCCGCACCAGATACTCCATACCCACTGTAAGCAGGCAAAGCAAGCGAAGTATTGTAAATCTTCTTCATTGTGTAGTTCTGGCCGGTTGTTGCGGTCAAAGTTACATTCTTGGTAGGATTCATCGACAGCTCTGTAAACAGCTGTTGCACAGAAGTAAACTCCATGCCATTTACTTTATTTATTGTTTGTCCAGAGAGCAATCCTGATATGTTCGCCGGGCCTCCAGCCACTACACCAGTTACATGCAAGTAAAGAGGGAGATAAGCAACAGAATTGGTGGAGATCAGGTAATTTGACAATAATAGGAACAAAATTAGGAAAATAACTCCAGTTACAACGTTCGTGAACGACCCTGCCGCAAGGACCTTCAGCCTGTCGAATCTGTGCGCCTTTTCAAACTGCTTTTGATCCGGCTCCACAAAAGCCAGTGGCAGTATCCCGAGGAAAAAGCCGAAGCCGGACGACTTTAGCTTTATCTTCTTTGACAGCGCAACTATCCCGTGTGATGCCTCATGCGTTGTCACCACTAGTATAAGGGCTATTATCCAGTAGATTATTGGCACGCCAACTATGCCGGGTACACCGGACACTGGCAGCACAAGCGTAGCTCCGGCTGCGGTAGTCGAGGGGTGTGTTATAACAGACTGAAAGTAGGGTATGACAATGTAAATTGTAAGGATGATCGCGCCTATCCCGGTAAAAACACCTATTATGCTGTATATATTTACAATTCTCTTGAACCTCGAGAGGCTTTTCATTATCTTGAGGCCGAGCTTTGTCCTATAAACAAATATTATCTTCCCCTCGACAGAGAATTTTTTCCTGTTTATTATTACGAATAGACCTATAAGAAGAAACAGCACTAACGCCAATACATTGTTCTCATTTGCGTAAAAGAAACCTGCAAACGACATTTACATTTTCTCCTTTAGACCTTCAATTTCTTTATTTCCTTATGCTTAGGCCTAAGTGCAAGGGACCCGCATTTTCTGCATCTCACCACGTTCGGTCTCAGTAGCTTTGGGTTGGAAACTCTTATCTTTGCATTGCAATTCCTGCAAACATATACGTCCTTAAACAACCTCGCATCTGCGACTGGATTTGATCTTTCTGCCATATAATTTTATATTACCTTGATATTATTCTACGTGTTGGTTTATATAAATATAAGCTTTTCCTAATCTAGGGTATGTTGGGGGATATAACTAGAGTCAAGGACGGGGAAATTTTTGAATACATAAAGAAATTCGGTATCGGAGAGGTTTTTTATTATGAAAATGGCAATCTCCACAGATATTTGGATGATAAGGAGTTTCCTGTGACGGTATACGACGGGGAGGATTACGATTTCGTAATAAGGAAAGGAAAGTACGATGTGATAACAGGACTTGAAAAATCAAACTTCTTACTTGACAAGGGCCTGTGCCAGAAGCTGAAGGAAAACGGCATGTTTGTCATGTTCAAATTTAGCTCGTTAATCGAGGCAGATGAAGTGCATCGAGTTTACCGCAATTTCTACAAGAACGCCAGCCTCTGCAATGATTATTCCGTGCCATCGCTGTTTGTTTCATTCGCAGGCGACAGGATGTCGATAAAGTCCTCAATGGAGCTCGCTTCATTTGCACAGGAGTTTGGTTACAACTACAAGAATCTGAGGGAAGCCTGGATAAAGTTTAGCAAGAAGTACTAAAAAAGATTTAAATTGCTCCATCATATTAACAAGCATATGAGTCTGGTCAAGGTAACGCTGCTATTTTCTCTGTTGGCGGTGTTGTTCGTCACGTTCGGAGCCATAATCGGCTACATGCTGGGCAATTTTATAGTTTGGATATCGCTTTTTCTGGTTATAGCGGTTGTAATCAATGTATTCTCCTACTACAAAAGTGATTCAATCGCCATAAAGACCACCAAAACAAAACTGATAGAAGAAAAGGACAACCCAAGGTTTTATAATATAGTCAAGAAAGTTACAACCGAGGCAGGTATTCCAATGCCAAGGGTTGGGATAATGCCATCTGATACTCCTAATGCCTTCGCTACGGGCAGGGACAAGAATCATTCTGTCGTTGTGGCCACTTCTGGTATTTTATCTATGCTGGATGATGATGAGCTTGAGGCGGTAATAGGCCATGAAGTCAGCCATATAACACACGGAGACATACTAGTAACAACAATTGCGGCAACTATTGCAATGATAATCTCATATATCGGTAACATGGTCATATTTTCGGAGATGTTTGGAGGCATTGAAAACAGAAATGCGAGTTCTAGTTACTTGCTTATTGTAGCGGCAATCTTGATCCCGCTCGGAGCGATGTTCGTTCAGCTTGGGATATCCAGAAGCAGGGAATCTGATGCTGATATAGGCAGCGTTAAGTTAGTAAAGAAGCCGGACGAACTGATATCGTCTTTGGAGAAGATAAGCAAGCCGATAAAAAAACCCGCTGTTTCCAGGGCCCCAGTTGCTCACCCTTCCGCCTATTCCTCACTGTTCATAGTCAACAATTTTTCAGGGCACGCTCTCCTGAATTTATTTTCCACTCATCCCTCCCTTGAAAAGCGCATTGAAACCATACAACGCGTTAAGAAAGAGATGGGTCTTTGAAGCTCCCGTAGTCTAACTTGGATAGAACACAGGCCTGCGAAGCCTGATATCTGGATTCGAATTCCAGCGGGGGCAGATTCTAATCTGCCTAAACTTCTTTTTCTACGTCTTTTATGAAAATACCCAATAAATAGGATATAGCGACTATCAGGAAACCCAAAAGTATCACTAAAGCTATACCAGCCAAGCCCACTCTAAACAGCACAAAAGCAAGTGCCAGCCCGGCCGAAGGCGGGTGCTCCTTTCCCAATAAGACCATAAGGATTCCGGTTAACCCGACAGCCACTGTAGCTGCAGCTGCCAGTCCTATATAAGCCGATGAATAGTACGAGAAATACCCCACTAGCCCAGCGATAACATAGCTTACCACCACTGATAATTTGGAAGCAGCCCTGCTTTTTGGCATAACAAACAGAATAAACGCAGAGGAACCCACAGATGCGTATATTATTGCGCTTGAACCGAGTCCGTAAGTTGCATCAAAATGCAGCGACTCCATTATCAAGACTATCAATCCTATTGTTATGCCTGCTGCTATGGAGTTTACTATCTTTTTCGATCTGTTAATCTTTAATCGTCTGGTTCTGTTATTTGACGTCCTATTCATTTAATCCAATGCCTTTGACTAAATATATATTTGCTATCTACGAAGAACCCTAAAAGGTTTATAAAGTGTGAGCGGGAAAGCCCACGATCTGAATCGTGGGATGAAAGCGAACGTAAAAAAATGGCAAACATAAATAGCAGAAAGGAGTAGATAACAATATGTTGACAGCGTACAAATTTAGGTTGTATCCCAATGAGAAACAGAAAGAAACATTCTCCAGATACTTCGGCTGCAGCAGGGTAGTATGGAACAGGCTTGTGAAGATGAGAATCAAAGCAAGGTCTACGAGCCATGATCCAGAGAAGCAGGAACTATACGCTCTGAGGAAGCTTAAGCTTCCGATAGGAGCTGGAAGTCCATGAATTCATTCATGGGGGGATGTCACGTAGTTGTTGACTCTGATGTGTCTTCTTCAGTCGACAAAGAGGCTCACGAACGCTCTCTTACCAACATGAGAAAACTATTTGATGTTCTCAAAACCGATGAGATAATCAAATCACTCGGCTGATTGTTTTAAGAAGTAGCTCTCCAAGTCTTCTGCGTTTATTATTGGCTTTTCAACTTTGTCCATCTCGTCTATTGCAATCCTCTGGCACGCCGTGCTCACAAACACATCTATATCTCTAAATTCGTTTAACCTGTTGAAATTTATCTCGTCAGCGACCAAAGAGTATACTTCTATTCCCTTTTGCTCCATTGCTTTCTTCAGCATTTTCGCGCCATAGGTTTGGCCAGCCTTGGTGGATTCTACAAACATGATCTTTTTGGCGCTTAGAGCCAGTCCAATGCCTTGTAGTATTCTTTTTCTGTACTTATCAGCCATTTTCTTGTCTATTACCTCTATCTCCCCCGTTTCTGGGTCAACGTTTATCACAGGCTTGTCGTATTTTATCGGTATCCCCAGCACATGGAAATAACCCTGTGTTAAAGAGAGGATTGCGTCACATTCCGGGCAGTCTGCCGCATAAACATCGCACCCCAAGATTTGGCCTTTGTGCATTGCCCTGTACTTTGATTGTTTTATCACGAATTCCTTATCCTTTATTTTTTGGGTTAACTCATCCATCTGGTTTAGGTACTGTACCGATGCGACAAGATTTATTTTTTTGTAGTCTTTTATGGCCTCTTCTATCTTACCAATGAGTCCATCGCTCAGCCTCCCTTTATACCTTGATTCTACGAACATAACTTCCATATTTGCAAGAGATATAATGAAGGGAGTATTTATAAATACTAAGTAATTAACTAAATCTTAGGTATGGAAATAAAAGTAGTTATAAACGATGTTAAAACTGGAAAATCCTACCAGAAGCAGCTAGATTCGGATCAGTCGGATCAGCTTGCAGGTAAGAAGCTCGGCGAGGAGATAGATTTATCTTTCCTCGGTCTGGACGGATACACCGGGCAGATCTCGGGAGGAAGTTATATGACCGGGACTCCGATGAAGAATGGCATTGACGGTATTGCGCTTAAGCAGATTCTTATCGAGAAAGGCGTAGGAAACAAACAGGGTATAAGGCGCAGGAAAAGCGTCGCGGGGAACACAATAAGCCAATTTACTTCTCAAGCAAACATAAAAGTGCTCAAGTATGGAAGCAAGCCACTTGAAGAAATTTTCGCAGAGAAGAAACAGGATGGTTAAGGATATTATAATTGACATAGTCGGAAGCTTTGCGGATGGTAAAACAACGCTGGTTAAAGCTCTGACATCTGAATCAACCCTTAGACACAGCGAGGAAAAGAAAAGGGGTATAACTATACGACTCGGATACGCTCATTTCATAGTATACAAGTGCAAATCCTGTGATTCTTTCAGCAGGACTGAAAAATGCGAAGTTTGCGGTAAAGAATCCGAGCCATATTATAGGGTGTCGATAATAGACTCCCCCGGGCATAAAACCCTTATGACTATAATGTTGAGCGGTGCAGCGCTTGTGGACGGAGCTGTTTTGGTCATAGCCGCCAATCAAAAATGTCCACAGCCGCAGACTGAGGAGCATATCGAAGCCCTAAAGATAATAGGTATAAAGAATATAGTAGTCGCTCAGACAAAAATAGATGTAGTAGGAGCAGATAGGGCAAAAGAGAATTACAAAGAGATACAAGCTTTTCTGTCCAGCAAAGGCTTTGAAAATGTGAGCATAATACCAGTTTTCGCCGCTCAAAATGTGAATATGACGGAGCTTGTGCAGGAAATAGGAAAGTTTCAGGTTAATCATGAGACAGAGGCAAAAGCTGCAAAAATGTTGGTTGTTAGGAGCTTTGATACAAACAGGCCTGGCATAGATATATCAGACATTTCAGGTGGAGTAGTCGGGGGCGGACTGCAATCCGGTGAATTGAGGGTAGGCGATAAGATAACCGTATATCCTGGTGTAATCGTCAAGAAGGCGTGGAAACCCCTAGAGACGCAAGTGGTTGAGATACAGAGCGAATTCGGCAGTGAAACCAGTGCAAAGAAGGGCATTATGGTCGGTGTCAAAACAAAACTTGACCCGGCGCTTACTCGGCGTGATAACCTGGCCGGCTCATTAATAACCAGCTCGGATGTAAAACCTCTGTTCAAGAATAGAGTATCGATAGAATATTCCCCACTAGAACAAAAAGAGAAGGAAGTATTCAAGAAACCTTTGCAGAAAAATGAAACCGTTCTTCTTAACATACTGGCATCAAAAGTTCTTGGAACTGTAGCTTCCGTGTCTGGTGGGAAAGTCTCGTTCAATTTGGCCGATGCGCCGGTGCCGTACTTTTTGAACGACAAAGCTATAGTCTCCAGAAAATCTGAAAATACCTGGGTACTTGCCGGCTCCGGTGTAATTTATGATTAAGCTGCTTCTTGACACAAACATCCTAGTCTACGCTTTCAAAAATGGATACGACCTCGGCAGGATGTCTGATTCTGGGGTTTATGGCCCATATGAATTATATACTCTAGATCTCTGTATAAATGAGCTTAAGGCATTGAATAAGCCCGATGTCGTGAGATGGGTGCAGTTGTCTGGGATAAAGACAATAAAAACCGATGGAAGCGGCAAGGCCGACGACAGGCTCCTTGAAATAGCTAAAGAGCAGGATATGCACCTGCTTACAGAGGATCGAGAATTATACAATCGCGCACTTGGCCTAAAAGTCCATTTGGCTAAAATTGAAAGCGGTAGAATATACATCAAATAGGCGTATTATGAAAAACAAGCTGATTCTAATCATATGTATAGCTTTGGCGGTGGTGCTTACCGCTGTTATCATAACGAACTCAGGATATACTCTTAATATACTGCCGGCCGGCCTGTACAGCAGCCTGCATGAATCAAGCTTGTCTGTATCAAGCGGGCCCTTATCAATCATCAATGTCTCTGCAATCGGCCAAGGAAAGAGCATTAGGTTCCAGTTTTACGTCGAAAACACCGGCAATTCCACTATAAGATACATCGGTGGTTGTTTTAGCCCGATTTTTGCGTTGAACAATACCGTTAACTTAACCCATGTCTTAAACTGCGATGCAATAACCGAACAGCAGCTTCACCCTGGGCAGTTAGCTGCAGTTTATTGGCCCTATCCTGCTTACGTCAATCTATCGGGAGAAAAGAACCTGAGTGAGCAGATAAGGGTTTATTTGGGTTTTGAATGGCAGGGCGTCGCCTCAAATTCGACCAGCATCGAGAACATCTCCTTTGATTTCAGCGGCTGAAAAATAGAAATCCTTAAATAGGTTAATGTGGTCAATAACGATATGGAGAATGGAATTATCTTTGTGGGTAAAAAACCGCCGATGGCGTATGTTCTAGCGGTTCTAACTTACCTGAATTCTGGCAACGATTCGGTGGTGATAAAAGCCAGAGGAGTAACTATCTCTACGGCTGTAGATGTTTCACAGATTGTCACAAGGAGATTTTCGAAGGACATAAAAGTATCAAAAGTCGAAATAGGGACCGAAGAACTAGAGGATAAAGAGCACAAGAAAAGAAATGTGTCTTTTATATCCATAGAGATGCATAAATGACACTATGATAAATAAAAATGACTTTGTCATGATAGATTTCGTCGGCAGGATAGCCTCTTCTGGGGCGATATTTGACCTTACAGAAAAAGATGTTGCGGATAAGGAGGGTATACACGGCGATTTCAACTTTAACCCTATCTTAGTTATACCACAATCCGACTATGTGATAAAGCCGATTTCGGAATCGCTGGTAAACAGGAACCCTGGCGAAAAATACACTATAAATGTAAAAGCAAAGGATGCATTTGGGGAATTCAATAGCAAGCTCGTTAAAACATATGGCTTAAACTCATTCGTTGACAACAACATAAACCCGCATACTGGTGATTTGGTGATGCTTGATGACAAGCTGGCCACTATCCTCTCTGTAAGTGGTGGGAGGGTTATGGTAAGTTTCAACCACCCATTGGCAGGCAAGGATCTTGTTTATGAGATCAAGGTTTTAAGCGTACTCGAAGACAACAAGGACAAATGTTCTGCCATATTCCAGCACTATGTCGGCAATAAACCCGAAAGCATATCGCTAGAAAATAACTCTATTGACATAGTTTATAAGGGGGAGATAAAGCCGTACTTGGTAACAGCGATAGAAGAAGACATAAAGAAGTACATAAACAAAGACTTTTCCGTGAAAATACACAGCTGACGGCTTAAATTCTTTGGTGTTATTATAGGCTACGCTCACCACAAATATTTATATACTTGAAAATTCAAAGATTAATAATATTATTTAACTCATTATGGAAAATTTTCAGGCAGGTTCTGTTAGTCAGGGCACAAAGTCAGCGAATTTTGAGGCAAGTAGGACAAAGGAATTTGATAAGTCTCTTGAGGAATTGATTTCTTCGAGGAGAACCAGCATAAAGGTCGTCGGCGTCGGCGGTTCTGGTAACAATACTCTCAGTAGAATGTTTGAAGTCGGCATAAAGGGGGCCGAATTAATAGCAATCAACACAGATGCTGCAGATTTGCTGTGCACCCCGGCGGATAAGAAGATCCTGATAGGTAAGGAATTGACAAATGGCCTTGGGGCTGGGGCTGATCCAAGCGTTGGTGAAGCCGCTGCAAAGGAGCAGGAGCAAGAGATAAAAGAAGCGCTTCAGGGTTCTGACATGGTTTTTATATGCTGCGGTATGGGCGGCGGAACAGGAACAGGAGCTGCTCCAGTGGTTGCTCAAGTGGCTAAGAAACTAAATGCTTTAACCATAGCAGTGGTCACGCTGCCTTTCAAAGCCGAGGGTAAGAGGAGAATGACTTCTGCATTAAATGGCGTCGAAAAGCTCAGAAACAGTGTGGACACGCTTATAACAGTTCCAAACGAGAAGCTTATGGCGATTGCGCCCGGCCTTCCTTTCCCGATAGCCCTTAAGATAGCAGATGATGTGCTTACAAATGCCGTAAAAGGTATAACCGAACTTATAACCAAACCAGGACTGATAAACGTGGATTTTGCCGATGTGAAGCGTATAATGTCTAATGGCGGAGTTGCACTCATAGGTACCGGCGAGAGTGACGCAAAGGACAAGAAGCTTGAAGCAGTAGTGGAAAAGGTTTTGAATAATCCTCTTATTGATGTGGACGTAGCAAGCGCCAAGGGAATGCTGATTGATGTCACCGGCGGGCCAACTATGACGCTGGAAGAAGCGAATAAGGTAGTTGATTTGATAGGACAGAAATTGCCTGAGGATATAAACATAATATGGGGCGCGCATATCTTCCCTGATTTAAAGAACACTATCAAAACGCTTGTTATAATAACGGGTGTAAGTTCTCGCCAGATAACAGGAAAGTCAATATCTGAAGACAAGCAGCTTAAAGAAAGGCAGGAAGTAGAAGAAGAGCTTGGTATAACGTTCCTTACATAGTTATGGTGGAGGATACAAAGAGCCTTGCCGAAGCAAATAAGCAAGAAACAAAAGATTCGATTCAAAGCTCCGATGCAGGGAAGGCCGTAGAAGAGAAAAAACAGGAGCAGAAGCCTGCTGAGCAGGCCCCGGTACAAGCGGAGCGCAAACAGAGCCAGCCGCAGCCGGCTGAGACCAGGCAGTTGCCGCCGCCTTTTCAGAGAAAACAGAGAAAGCTGAGGCTTTACAAAGTAAAGAACCTGTTCAAGAAACTGCATCCAGTGACTGTGAAATCCAAGCTTCATTATTACTGGTTTGAGTATAGTAGGGTGCTCCACCTTGCTAGAAAACCAACAAGGAGCGAATATAAAGAGCTAGCCATAATGGTGACGCTCGGCACAATAATTATCGGTGCAATAGGGTTTGTTGTACAGCTAATAATCCAGTATATCTAATTTTAATTACATAAAGTCGGCATAAAGCCCATGATTTTAATCGTGGGATGAAGGCGATGGAACAAATAAATATAATGGAAAACAGGGTAAGATATGATACTGACATTTAAAGTCAAACACAACAGAGATTTTTCGAAAGAGTTATCGGAGGATATCAGTTATACTGAGAATTCTATTGAGGTATTATGCAAAACAGAATAATCATCAAGCTTGACAGCAGTTTGGCCGCGTTTATAGACTCGTTGAGAGGTCCGCTGTCTAGGGAAAGATTCATAGAGCAGTCTCTCAAAAAAGTCTCAGACATATTTGAGGCAGTGTGGTTCTTGTCCAGTGAGATTCATAGCCTAAAGGCCGGCAAAAAATCATCCGGAAAAGCCATTCCAAAGGGTTTAAAGCACTACGGTTTAGTCGAAGTACAGCTGAAAACACTTGATTTTTATAGCAGGGACTTCGAGCTTCTTTTTTCTATAGACTTTGACTCTATCAAAAACATGAGTATAAAGGCTGATCACAGTTTTGAAAAGCTGATCCGCTTGAAACACGTGAATCCGCCGCTCCACTTCGACTTTGATCATGACAGGATCTACTTATTTACCAGAGGGTTCGACGAGATAAGATTTAAGGGCGATAATAAAAGGTTTATAAGCCTCTTAAAGAATAATATCTGATAAATTAGAGGCAACCGATGAATGTATTAATTTATTTAGCTGCAGTTCTAACGACTACAATATCGTTTGCGCTGATATCTATACTTGGCAGACTTGTTTTGAGGAAAGGTAAAAACTCAATCCCGTTTAGATCTTTTGTGCCGTTATTCCTGCTTGTAAGTGCAATCATAACGCTGTCTCTTTCATTTGCTGTTACTGGCAGAATATCTCTGCCTGGTGGCTTTTATCCCCTGGTTTTCGTGATGGGCGCGCTGTACACTGCCGCTTCGTATATTGTGTTTTACTCGCTTGAAAACGAAAAAGGCGGGTTAATAGGCACCGTGAGCTCCACACAGGTGCTTTTTATTGCATTCTTTAGTTCACTTCTTTTTGTGCATTCCGATGTAATAAAGTCCTCCATCGCTGTAGTACTTATGCTGATAGGTGTCTTTCTGGTATCGGCAAATAGCCTCAGGACTGCTAAATTCTCAAAGTTTGTCTTCTTAGCATTGTTTGGGACGCTTCTGTGGGTAGCCATGTGGCTGTTGTTTTATGGCACGCTGCCAAGTGGGGTACCTTCTATGCTGGCGTATGGTTGGCTTTCATTGTTTGCATTTGTAGCGTGCATACCCGCGGTTTTCTTGACTAAACAGAAATTGGTGGATTTCTCCAAAGTTATGCGCAAAAGTCAGTACAGCAAGTACATCCTGCTTGTGTCTGTAGTCAATTCAATCGGAACAATCCTATATTCATATACTTACGTTTTAAATGCCGTGCTCACACCCCTGATCGTTGAAACCGAGGTGTTTTTTGTCCTAGTCCTGGCCTACTTCCTACTTAAAGAGAGATTCAAGATAATACAAATTCTGGGCGCACTGATCGTTGTTTCTGCAGTATTCTTTTTCTTGCTTGTGTAAGCATACAGCGTAAGGGTTAAAAACTTGCAATCCCTAATTCTTGAGTGGTAGAACGCAGTCAGGAAAAAACAGATATACAGAAATCTACGGTTGATGAGCTGATGAAACGGCTGTCTTCATCCGAGGATGGGCTCTCTACAGCAGAAGCAAACAACAGGCTGAAGTTATACGGCCCAAACGAGATTAAAGAGAAAAAGAAAAGCAGTCTACGTATCCTTTTAATGAAATTTGTGGGTCCTATACCACTTATGCTTTTTGTTATAATAGGGATTTCATTGTTTCTTGGGAAGAATATAGACGCATATATAATTCTAGGACTAGTGTTTTTTAACGCCTTTGCAGGTTTTGCCGAGGAGTATAAAGCCGATAATACGCTCGAATTGCTGAGAAAGAAGCTTTCTGTGATGGTTTTAGTGCTTAGAGACAAAACTTGGAGCAAAATACCTTCAAAATCTATTGTGCCTGGTGATATAATAAGGCTCAGGATTGGTGATATCGTACCCGCAGATTGCAAAATAACAGAAGGAGACTATCTATCAGTCGACCAATCAATGCTAACAGGAGAGTCTCTCCCTGTGGATAAGACAGAAGGGGACGTTGTCTATTCATCATCAACAGTAAAGCAGGGAGAAGCTACAGCACTTGTTGTTTCTACGGGCATAAACACTTCTTTTGGTAAAACAGCCGAGCTTGTTAAAATCGCGAGAAGTAGGATGCATCTGGAAAGCGATATCCTAAGACTGATAAAGTATCTGGTGGCTGTAGATGTTGTGCTAATCGCAGTCGTTCTTATATTCTCATCATTGTCTGGCGTGAGCTTCTCGGAAGTAATCCCTTTCTCTCTTTTGGTGCTTCTCGCATCCGTTCCGGTCGCCCTTCCATCTGCCTTTACGGTAGCAATGGCTTATGGGACAGAGCGACTTAGCTCAAAGAATATCCTTGTGACAAGGCTGGAAGCTATAGAAGAAGCATCTACAATGAATGTGATATGCCTTGATAAGACGGGCACCATCACTAAAAATTCACTTTCCGTTTCAAAGGCTTATGGCTACGATAACTTTTCAGACAGTGATGTGCTAAAGTACGCTGCTCTGGCCTCTAGAGTGGAGGATTCGGATGAGATAGACATGGCTATACTGTCGGCTCAAAAGGCAGAGGGGTCAGACTTATCCAAGTACAAAAGAAGCAACTTTACTCCGTTTGATCCTTCTACTAAGATGTCAAAATCAGAAGTATTATACAATGGTAGTAGCATGACAGTAGTTAAAGGCTTTCCAGATAAGATCCTGTCGCTGTGCAAACTAGCCAAGTCAGATGAAGAAAGCGAGAGAAAGAAGATAAACGACCTTGCCTCAAAAGGATTTAGGATAATCGCCGTTGCTGTGGATGATGGTGGCTGGAAATTCGTCGGGTTTGTGCCTCTAAGCGACATGCCACGCGAAGACAGCGCCAAGTTTATAAGCGAGCTAAAGAACTTGGGCCTCAAAATCAAGATGCTGACAGGTGATAGCGAGCAAACAGCGGAAGCAGTCGCTTCTGAGGTCGGAATAGGTAATAAGATACTTGACGTAAGCCAATTGCAGGGGCAGACAGAAGGACAGATAGCAAAGCTAGTGAGCGAAAACGACGGATTCTCGGGAATTTTTCCAAAGGATAAATACCTAATAGTCAAAGCGCTGCAAGACTCTGGGTCGCATGTCGGTATGACTGGGGACGGAGTAAACGATGCTCCGGCCTTGAAGCAGGCTGAGGTGGGCATTGCTGTCTCTAATGCCACAGACGTTGCAAAGAGCGCAGCCGCCTTAGTATTGACTTCTGAGGGTATAGAGCCAATAGTGAACGCGATAGAGGAGAGTCGTTCCATATTCGAAAGGATGATAACCTACACTATAAACAAAGTCTCCAGGATATTCCAAATAGCATTTTTCTTGTCAGCGGCATTCTTGATACTCAAGTTTTTGCCGATAAGGGCAATACAACTTATCTTGATGATATTCCTGAATGACATAGGCAGCATAGCGCTTTCAACTGACCATGAGAGGTACTCCGCCGACCCGGATACCTGGAGCATAAAAACAATTTTTTCAGCTTCTATGATATTTGGGATCGCCACAATACTAGAAATATCTATCCTAACATTTTTGGGATTGGCTGTATTCGGGCTGTCCCACCAAGCGTTGCAGACCTTCCTATTCGTGTCATTTATAATGTCGATTGAATTTATGCTCCTTTCAATAAGGTCAAGGAGCCATTTCTTCAGCTCTTACCCAAGTCTTTTGGTTTCGCTTCAGATTGTACTTTCTATACTGATAGCCTCGGTATTTGCTGTCTTTGGTGTGTTGATGACACCGATAAGCGTGAACTACGTGCTTTTCATAGCGGGAGTCTCGGTGTTATTTTTGGTGGTTGTGGATTATATAAAATACTTCATATATAAGAATATCTCGGAATTCAAGGAGCTCTAATCCTTATTCAATTGATGGTAGTATCTCGACTTTGATTTTCCCTTCCAGTAGATCCTTGAACTTTTTTGCGTCTTCTAGCGTGCCTATGCCAGAGCCGTAATGCATGGGTATAACAATATCCGTCTTCATGTCTTCTGCTGCCTGCGCAGCCTCTTCTGCAGTCATAACGTATATGCCACTGACTGGAAGCAGGGCTATGTCAGTCTTTATGTTTTTCATCTCTGGTATCCTGTCCGTGTCCCCTGCTATGTATATTTTGACACCGTCAACAATGAAAACATAGCCAACATTGCCCTTGCCTTTTGGATGGAATACCTCGCTGCCCTCCTTGAACTTATTTATATTATATGATGGCAGGGTCCTTATTGATACGCCTTTAACTTCCTTAAACTCGCCGGGCGATACAAATACCTTTTCATTGTTGAATTCTGAGAGCTGCGCTTCGCAGTCTTTCGGTGCAATAAGCATAGTATCCTGTTTTACTAGTTTTTTGATGCTTGCCTGTTCAAGATGGTCGTAATGGTCGTGTGTAATCAGTACCAAATCAGCATCATTATATTCTTTTGAGACTTTGTAAGGATCAGTATAAACTACTAGGTGCCCTCCTTTTATTCTGAAGCAGTCGTGGTGCAGCCAGCTTATTTCTATATCTTTATATTCCATATGTATTGATTAGTCCTGCTCTTTTATATCTTTTTTGTTAATAGGTGGACAGAAAGCCTTTTATATGAAGGTGAATTCTTGATAAGAATGATACTCAGCGACAATGATATAAAGGAGGCTATAACTTCGGGTGGGCTTAAAATATCCCCTATTTCTGATGATACGATAAGGGAAAACGGAGTAGATTTAAAGGTTGGTACTGAGTTGCTCAGATTCAGGCCGGGGGGGGAGATTAATCTCTTGGATAAGTTGTCACCGGATAAGGTTTATATTAAGGAGGAGATAAAAGACTCCTTTGTCTTGAACCCACACGAGAAAGTGCTTCTTAAAGTATATGAAGAAATCAAAATGCCGAATAGTCTTGTTGGTTTTTGTAACTTAAGGTCAACATTCGCCAGGCTCGGTGTGAGCATACCGCCCACTATAGTGGACGCAGGATTCGAAGGCTTTCTTACTATCCTTATAATAGGTGGAGAAGAGAAGGTGACTATCCCGGCGGGTATGAGGTTTCTGCACTTAGTTTTCAGTACAACTAAGACGCCAGTTGGCAAACCATACGCCGGCGGCTATCAGAAAAGTAAGGATGTAACTGGTGCTAAGATATAAATCCAAATAACGAGGTAAACTAATATGAAAAGAAGCTCTAAAAACTGGAAAAAATACCACAAGGATCGCTGGAAGACCAGAAAGAAGAAGATGCAGGAAAGAAAAAGAAAAAGAAGGCTGATGCGCGAGAGGAGCGCTTAAATCGCTGTTTGGGCAGGGGTAGCGAAGTTTGGTCCAACGTGCAGGACTTAAGGTCTTTTGTTTGATCGACAAAGATATGATATCCTGCGGCTTAGCGCCCTCGTGGGTTCAAATCCCACCCCCTGCAGTTCCCTATGGAAATCAGGCCGACAGCTTTTTAACTTCTTTCAGTTCCTTTACTCTCACCGAAGCCGCTCCCCTTATTGGGAAGTGCATGACATAGATTTTCGGGTTCATCGTACTTTTTTGAAGCCCAAACCTGAAGTTTTTGGTTTTATTGAATTTCATGAATGTTACCTTGCCTATAAAACAGACAATCTTTGGCCTATACTTCTTTATTATCATGAGCAATCTATCCACCCCAGCTTTTTCCTCTCCCGTTTTTAGGTCTGAGACGTCTCTAGACGGCCTATCTATCAAGTTTATGAAGTTTATCTTGTATTTTCCTGCCAAATTTTTGTATACTTGACTAAGATTTTTATCATCTTTAAGGTAGCTCCTGCTTTCCTTTATTAATCTCGAATCACTCATTAGATACCAGAGCATCTTATTGTTTGAAAATGGTACGCCTCTTTTGTACGAGCCGAAGTGGGGGTTTATCCCCACAAATAATATATCCGCGTTTTTCGATAGGTGGTATCTTATCATATAATTATTAATATGTATAGTCAATATAATACTAATGATAGAGCTAGAGAGAGTCTATAATTCAAAGAGCAAAGGATTCAGGATATTAGTAGACAGGGTCTGGCCAAGAGGCCTGACAAAAGAAGCGGTTAATGCGAATGTGTGGATTAAGGATATCGCACCAAGTGATGAGTTGAGAAAATGGTTCGCACACGACGACAGCAAATGGGGGCAGTTCAGGAAAAAATACAAAAAAGAGCTTAAAACAAAGCAAAACATCGAGAAGCTTAAAGAAATTAAGGAACTGGAAATAAAAAACAAGAAGATAATACTCCTATTCGGAGCTAAGAACGAAAAGCACAACCAAGCGGTCGTTTTAAAGGAAGTTTTGGATAATTTTAGATAAATGTTTATAAATGATGAGCGTTTAGAAGCAATATGGGAATCGATCCAGATTTCAAAACAAAAAGACAGAAGGTCGGGACTCACAGTAACCACGATGTGTGGGGGCCAGTAGACTCTCCAAATAAGTTAGGGATACACGGTTCTGTAGTTGCTATAGATTGGGATATATGCAATGCTGATGGTTCGTGTATACCTGCATGCCCTGTTAGCTTAATAGAGTGGAATGATACTCCCGGTAACCCAATTTCGGCAAGGAAGGCCGATCCAGCAAGAGAGTCTGATTGTATATTCTGCATGGCTTGCCAAAACGTTTGCCCAGTACAGGCGATAAAAGTTACTCCTCCTTAAAGTTTAAATCCTACAGCTGTTTAATCTTAGCATGGACAAAGATGATATATTTGTCGGTCTGAACTCTGAATTTGGAGTTGAATTCGATGATTTGCAGCGTGCTGCGTCGAGAGTGGCCGATTCTCTAGAAAAGGTTAAAATAAATTTTGATGATGACTCGGATAAGCTGCTTAGGCTTAAGGAAGGGCTGGACGAAACGGAGGATCTTGTTAAAAAGTTGTTCGATGATATGAGCAACAACCAGGTCTCGGTCGAAACTGGCCAACAAAATGCAGGCAATTAAAATATAAAAGGACAGGTTCTCTATTGTTAATAATGCAGGGGTAGCGAAGCCTGGCCAAACGTGGCAGACTCAAGAAATCATTTTTTGGGTTATCTGCCCTCTTTGTGAGTTCAAGGGTTCAAATCCCTTCCCCTGCATTTTTTGATTCGATAAAAACTATTTATTTACTCTTTCCTTCTCTACCATATGAGTCTCCCACGAAGATCCCAATCGGCATTGGAGTACATGATGACGTATGGCTGGGCTATTTTGGTCATCGTGATAGTTGCAGGTGTATTGTACAGTCTAGGTATATTTTCTCCAACATCCTCATTGTCCTCAACAGTAACCGGTTTCTCCAATTTAGGCAGTGTAACGGGAGAATGCACTGCTAATGGAATATTAAGGATAAGCTTAGGGGACTCGACAGGTTATCCTATAAATATCACCAGCGTCACAGCAAAATCATCCACGGGCCAGATATCCACATTTAAGCCAAATTCAACCGTGGACCCAAATCCAATAATCCAGCCTACTTCGAGTTATATATTCTCAGTTCCAAACATCTGTCCGGCAGCAGGCTCGCGCTATTCTCTGGCCG
>JAJZIX010000015.1 GCA_021810345.1 Nanobdellota archaeon
TGATGTCTATATCCCTGGTTGTCCGCCCAGGCCGGAAGAATTCATGGATGCGGTAAGAGTCCTGCAGAGGCTTATAAAACAGAACAAGGCGAAGGCGAGCTTGAAAAATGGCAGCATACTTTGACCTTTTGTCCGCAAAGCTTGGAAAGGCCGTCTCTCAGGCGCAGTCTAATAATGACAACGAGACCCTGATAGTTCTGTCGGACAAAAAACTCATTAAAAAAGCCGCCTTGGAGATAAAAAAGAAGTTTGACATCCTGTTCATGCTCGTCGTCGTGGACTACAAGCCTAGATTTGAGCTGAATTACGTCTTCTCCAGCTATTCGAGCAAGGACATCCTGACACTTAGGGTCAACATAGATGAAAAGGACTATTCAATCGACTCGATATCAAAGATATTCGACTCGGCAAACTGGGAAGAAAGAGAGGCCTACGACCTTTTCGGGATAAAGTTCAACGGCCACCCAGACTTGAGGAGGATACTCCTGCCGGAAGACTGGCCGGGGCACCCGATGAGGAAGGATTTCATCGTAACGGATGAGGTCAGGAACTGGACCGGCCTGGATTTGAAATTTTAATGGAACAGAAAAAATCCTTTAGGTTGAATATAGGGCCTGTGCACCCCGCGACGCACGGCGTGTTCAAGATAGTGGTTGACATAGACGGCGATACGATAAAAAGAGCGCAGACTGAAATTGGATTTCTGCACAGGGCAAAGGAGAAGATAGCCGAAGCGAGGTATTTTTCCAACTACTACCCTATCGTGGACAAGCTTGATTACGTTTCTGCAATAAATATGGAGGTGCTGTACGCCTCGCTCGTGGAGAAGGCCGCGGACATAAAAATCCCGCCCAGGGCCGCTTACATCAGGACGATAATGTGCGAGATACAGCGTATCATGAGCCATTTGATATTTATGGGCTCCTTTGGCGAAGATGTAGGCAACATAACCTCGCTGGTCTGGACGCTTAGGGAGAGGGAGCTCCTGATGAACATAATCGAAAAGATCAGTGGCGGGAGACTTGCGCCGATGTACATGACAAATGGCGGCTCATTCTATGATTTTCCAGATGGCATATCGGAAGACATAACAAAGGCGATAGACAAGATAGAGGAGAGAATAAACCATGAGTACCAGTCATTTTTCCTGAAAAATGAGCTTTTCCTCAAGAGAACCAAGGGAGTTGCCATCATTGATCAGGAGATGGTCAAAAGGCTCGGCATCACCGGCCCGGGCATGAGGGCTGCAGGGATCAAGAGGGACCTGCGCAAAGACGAGCCATACCTCTGCTATGACAAGGTTGATTTTGACGTGCCAGTATCGAAGGACGGGGACGCATACGCCAGGTTTATGATGAGGGTTGATGAGATTCTCCAGTCTATAAAGATAATAAGGCAGGCCCTGAAGGATCTGCCGGCGGGGGACTACAGGATAAAGACGCCATGGATGATGAAGATACCTCCGAAGTACACTTTTGTCAGGCAGGAAACACCAAGGGGCGAAATGGCAATGTATATGGTTACAAACGGCGACACTAAGCCTTACCGACTGAAGATCAGGAGCGCAACGTTCTTTAACATAAGAGCACTTGAAGAAGCCCTTGTTGGGGAAAAGGTCGCAGACGCCGTAGTGACTATAGCAAGCCTTGACCCCGTCATGGGGGAGGTGGACAGATGATATTTGATTACATTGATTCGCTCGGACTGAGATTTGTATCGGCTCCGCTTGCCTTTCTCGGTGCAGTGGTGGTTACCTTCATCATAGCTCTTCTGCTTACGGCGATGATACCCGTATTCGTCGGCTGGGCTGACAGAAAGTTCGCTGCCAGGATACAGTCCAGGTACGGCCCTGTCTACGTCGGACCTTTCGGCCTTCTCCAGAATTTCGCAGACATAGTAAAATTGCTTGGAAAAAGGTTCGTCTCTACCAACGTCGACTGGCTGTCCTTCAACTTCGTCCCGATTGCGCTAGCATCGGCCTCTTTCATAATGGTTCTGCTGATACCATGGGGCGGCCCATCGCTTTCTTTGATTTCCGTGCCGTATGATCTACTGTTCATATACATTGCGCTCGCTGTCTCACCTCTACTTGTTTTGCTTGCAGGTTGGGGTGAGAACAACAAATACTCTATGATAGGAGGATTTCGCGGGGCAGCACAGATAGCCACGTACGAGATAGTCATAATAATCTCGATAATAAGCGTCGCGCTGCTTTCCGGCAGCTACAATCTCAGCGGTATTGTGTCTTCCCAGGGCAGTTTGTGGTACATATTCTACCTTCCCGTTGTTTTTGTGGTTTTCTTCCTTGCTGGTTTGGCCACTATGGAAAGGGAACCTTTTGATATGCCAGAAGCTTCGCAAGAGCTGCAGGCCGGATGGAAGGTCGAGTACAGCGGCATAAAGTACGGCCTGTTCCTTATCTCGGATTATGTCAGGTTAGTGATAGTGGCCATGCTGATAGTGATGCTTTTCTTCGGGGGATGGCTGGGCTTATCCTTCCTGCCTGGCATAGCATGGTTCTGGATCAAGACGTTTATAGTGATGGTATTCCTGATGGTACCTAGATGGGTATTTGCAAGACCTAGGATAGACCAGTTCATAAGGTTCGGATGGAACTGGCTTCTGCCTATTGCTATACTGAATTTAATCGTAGCAGGACTGGTGGTAATATGAGCATAAAGGAAACGCTGGGATCTGTGTATTACGGCCTCAAAAATGTGGTAAAGAAGCCTGCTACGTTCATGTACCCCGACAAGCCAATGCCTGTGGATAAAAGAAGCCGCGGGATGCTGAGTTTAGACATGGACAACTGCATAGGTTGCGAGCTCTGCTACAAAATATGCCCTGCTGATGCGATAAAGATGACAAAGATAAATATGCACTTCCCCCGAAACCCTAGGGATGAAGCTCCCGCAGTCGATTTCAACAAATGCATATTCTGCGGGCTGTGCAGCGAGATATGCCCGCCTCAGGTCCTTCACCACACGCATAAATTTGATATCTCAACAGAAGATAGATTCGACCTGCTTTACTCCCCTTTCAGGCTTAAGGAGGTGTACTTAAAGGAAGTAGCGGAAAAAACCGATGAATATGACTTCCATTCAAAGCCCAACAAAGAAACCGAAACAGTGGCAAAGACAGGAGATACTCCAAGCGGGGATAAACAGGAAACTCCGAAGTAACTTTGTTCTTATTCAACTTACACTTCCAAAGCTCACAGAAGGCATAACACCATTTGGGGGGTAGGCACGGACACGAGTCCATCCTATATTTATTTGTGTTGTTCCTGCTTGGGGATCTTGGGAAGCTTGAAATAATAAAACAAATGTATCACTATTACTACCACTTTGCGAGTTTGAATTTAGTAATGTTTCTGAAGGAGATAACTGCCTAAAAGCGAATCCAGAACTATTTAGAATTTCTTGGTTAATGAAGGTGTAATCTGTTGTTGATGATGCAGCTGGAACGACATATGAAGTGGGAGAGCTTTCCCAATCAACTGGTGCTTGATTTGTATAAGATGAACTAGACATATATCCATAATCTTTCGAAGTAACTAAATAACACCAAGAATAAGCGCTATTATCTGCTATGCTTGTTTGTCCGCTTTGCCATATATATTCTCTTGCTCTTATATCACTACCGCTTGAACCATAAAGATTTTCAAGAGTCTCCCATACAAATGGTTGTGATTGTGTAAAAGTAGATGTTGATTCTATCCAGACGCCGCCTGTACCAGAAGTCGAACCTGAATAAGTTAACGCAATTCCGTTATTAACTGTTATAGAACCAGAAGCACTGGAAGGTATTGAACTTCCCGAAGTCCATTTGCTTGTGTCTAGGCTTGTGCCTTTAAAGTTGTCATAGAAGTTGAATACATTGGCCCCATCATCGTATTCCGCATATGTTGAGGAAAGCTGAGGGGCCTCTCCGTCGTTTACTGTATTAAAAAGATTTGTCGATGAGGAAGCGAAGCCCACATAGATTGTTATTGAAGAGGAAGCAGGGATGCTGCCGACTTTTACCCACCATAAGGCGTGGGAGGAAGTGTAGTTTTCAAGCCATGATGGTATTATCGTCCCGTTTGGATAGAAAAACTCGACATTCTGGCCGAAATCCTGGGAGATATAAGCCCAGCCTGGAGTGGAACTGGTGACATTGATCATCTGCTGAAAAGGAGAGGGGGTGGCTGTAGTCTGGGAGTTGGTTATTGTGAGTTTAGAGACTGCGGCAAAAGTCTGATTTATGGGGAAAAACAGAGTCGGGGTGGTGCCTGAGACTGTTCCTGTTGAGGTGTATGGTCCCGGAAACACCTGGCCGGGCTCTGTATAGGTTATTGTCAATGAGACCGATTCATGTGATCCCTGGGTTGATGAGGAGAAGGCTTTCGGGATTATTATTACCTTAGTCTGGCTAGGCGAGACTGTGATATTGGGTAAAATCGTTATTTTGCTGCCACTTGCCGTTATTTCTGTGACATTGGTTATTTCTATGGGATACCCCACCAAATCTCCTACAGAAAAGGCCAATCCGCCGTTGTTTGTGAATGCTGCCGATGAAACAGGAGTGTTTGCAAATCCTGTGACTGTTGTTGACAGCGATGATGAAGGTGAGAAGATACCCAAAGAGTACAGGACTGCTGCAACGATGACAATGACCAGTATGGCCCAGCCATACGTCATCATGTATTCCAATGCTGATTGGGATCTTCGTGGGGGACTCATATGATAGAGATAAAAAGAATGAATAAATAGTTTTCATAAGGATAGCCGCAGGCCCAAATATTTCTATTTACCTCTCATGTTTTTATATTTTGCTGATTTTCACACTTATCTTGCGAAAGAGAAATCTCTTACAGAGTTTTTTTAAGCTTTATGAAGAGCACAGAGAATCAGCCCGTCAGGTTGCCCTTATAAAGCGGGCCTGAAAAAGGTTGTGTGCCGATAGTCAGAATAAATCCATAATCCGGGCCACACACCGCACCTTGCTCAAGAACAATGTAACTCCCTAAAGGCGCACTTGGAGATACAGACACTCTGCCAACGACAAGCTGGTATGTGCGGGGCTTTAAGCCCACTGTTTTAGGCGAAATAGAAAGATTGATGCCATAGATCTCAGGATTCGATATAAAAGACCCATTCGTGGCATAAAACATCTGAAGCGTATTCGTGACGCTCTCCGATGTATTTGATGATGGATTTGAAAGGCTGAAGTTCATGTAGCCAGTGCCGTTGGGATTTATCAAATAATCATAGTAATATGGATGCGGCGAGACTGTAAAGCCTGTGCTGCTGAGGTAGTTAGGCTGCCTGTAGGATCCGCATGCATTGCTGGCACTGATAGGGGCTTGGGAATGTGGTAAAGTTTTTGGCACAAAGACAACCGCCGCCACGACAATCACTGCTATGGCCAGGCCCGCCCAAACATAGATTACGCCCCTCATAATATTTTCATGGATTCGTCATTAATAAGCCTTGCTTAGCGGGCTGCGACGGCATTGGATGGCCTTCTTGCTATAGAAAATGCGCCGACGGTCGTGATTATATTGGTAAATATTATCACATAAGTTACGAGTGCCAAAAATGAACTGGCTAATGGCAGGCCGTAGCTTAGTGCCAGTATTGCCAGAGTCGCTGGGGTGGTTCCCTGCGCACATGCTATAAGTATCAAGTTCCTGTCCCGCGCCAAATCGGATCTGAAAGTCGAAACCGATGAGGCAATGTACCTTGAGAACATCAGTATAACAACAATGGCAAGCCCCACGGTGGCGCCAAAGAATGCAGTCCTGTATGACAAGCTTAAGATTAAACCTAAGAAAACGAAGAAGAAAGTGCGCAGCAGGAAGCTCAATTCACCCTGTAGCGTGAATATCTGCTTCTCGAGCGGCCTGATGCTGATTTTCCTTTTCAGCATCGCGCTGACGAACTTGTGGTTACCGATCACCAATCCGAATATTATGACCGCTAGGAATCCACTGCCCCCCACTAGGTTTGTAAGTGAGAAAGTGAGGAAGAGAAGCCCTAATGTTAAAACATAGGCATACTCGCTTTTCTTCACAGAATTAAGGGTGTACAGCCAGATCAGCGACAGCACTAATCCGACTATTATGCCTATTGAGAAGTTGGAGACAAGCGAATCGACGGCTGATGAGAGATTAATAGAACCGCTCTGGTAAAGCCCTACAAATGTTATGAATAGTATCACGAGCACGACGGAGTTCAGCGCTGCTTCCAATGATAGGAAGGTTATCGTGCCGTTTCTAAGCTTCATTGAACGCACCAGTGGGAATACCACAACAACAGTCGTCTCACCCCCAACTATCGAGCCGAAAATAAGCGCAAGAAGCAGGTCCCATCCTAGGAAGAAATGAACCAAAGTCGTTACAAGCGCAATGCTTATCCCTATGTAAAGGAAAACCTGAAGGAAGGCACGCCACCCCTCCTTGAGTATGGTGGTAAGCTTCAAATCCATCCCACCGTGGAAAAGTACCATCACAAGTGTCAGTTCTGCAAAAATCCCAAGGAAAGGAATCAAAGACCCCTGTGAGATGACATTGAATACAGGCCCGAGCAAGACTCCTGCCAGTATAAGAAATATAAATGAAGGTATCTTGACTTTCTTAAACAGCTGATCCCCTAGGAAGCCCAGCAGTATTATCAGCGCGACCACAAAAAATGTGTAGTTTATCCCAGTGAACATCCTCATTCACCTGCCGCGGGCTTGACCTGCAGATTCTTGGACCTAAACGATAAAACCATAGTGGAATTTATAAATATTGTCACGAATATGACCGCAAAGACTATGTCTAGGAACGCACCGCTGCCTTCTATCCCATAGACTATCGGCAGTGCGGCCACTACTGCTGCGCCTATCCCTCTTGAGACCATAGAAGACACTATCATCTTGTCCTGCGTGGAATATGCAGACTTATACAAAGCCATCCTTGTACCTATCTGCCTCGATAAAAAGATCACTATCGCTATCATTATACCGATTATGAAACCGGCGTAGTCTGTAAGGCTTATCAAAGTACCAAAATACACGAAGAAAAACGATGCTGTGATGAATGTGACCAAGTTATTGAAGTCCTTTGACTCCGGGCTCAATGTAAAGGAGGTTTCATGCCTGTAATGCAGTGACCTGAAAACACCCTCTCCGTTTGCTATGACTATCCCGAACACTAAGGCTGAGGCCGGCCCGCTGCCATTAACGGCCTGCACCCCAACATAAAGCAGGAAAACCAACGCCAAAGAAGCAACATAAGAGTATTCATACCTCTTTCTCTGGAAGAATCCCATCAGTGGCACCCAGAGTACCCCGACCAGCCCACCTAGCAGAATGCCGATTGAGAACTCAGAGATGAGCGCAGTCGATATGAACTCGAGGCTGTAATTGTGCAGGAGTATCGCACCTATCAGCACCAGCACAAGTATTATTCCTAAAGGCTCGGAGATCGTCGATTCGACCTCCACAAGCTCGGTGTCCTTGTCCTTCCTATTTATTTTCTGTGTTATGCTCGTGATCGCGCTCGAGCTTACTCCTGCGACGATTGATCCCAGCAGAATTGAAAGTATTATGCTGAATCCTATGAAGTACATGACCAGCGCAACCAAAAGCACCACGACAACAAAGTTCACAAGTGAGAGTGTCACGGCCTTGGACATTGACCTTAAAAGCTTCGTCAGGCTCAGGTTAAGCCCGGCATTGAAAAGAACGAGCATTATCACCAAGCCGGTTATGAAGGGCGCAAAGGACAGAAGTGATTGCCTGCTGAACACACCTAAAATCGGCCCTAGGACTATGCCGAACAGCATTAGCCATATTATGTGAGGTATTGACGTTTTCCTGGCTATCGCCCTGCCGAGGAACCCTATCATCAGGATTATCCCCGCCCCGAGTATGAAGAGCGTAAGGTATTCTGCAGGTACTGGATTTACCACAATCCGCACAACCCCCCGCTTACTGTTGACATAAGCATAATATTACGATAAATTCATTATATATTAAGCATTTGTACGCTGTATTTGGATATCAGCTGTTTGCGAGCGCTTACTACACGACCAACTTTCATATGGTGGTAAAGTACGGATAAAATCTGGATCTGCCGGCGTTGGCAAACTCATAAGTCAGAAACGTTCAGCCCGTCCACTATCTCAAAACCATACTCTGTGCCTACTCTGAGATTGTTTAAATCCCACCCATAGTTTGTCGCTAGGAAAAGCAATGGCAAAAGTGTGTTGAAGCTGTCGACCCTTCCATAGACTTTCAGCCCTGTCTTCTTTTCCTTGCCCAAAGCCGAATCCACCTTGCTGAACCATTCTTTTGATGTGTTCAGGTTCTCC
The DNA here is from genome assembly GCA_021810345.1 of Nanobdellota archaeon. Classification (GTDB taxonomy): domain Archaea; phylum Nanobdellota; class Nanobdellia; order Parvarchaeales; family Parvarchaeaceae; genus Parvarchaeum. Next base: position 8,343 of record JAJZIX010000015.1, read on the forward strand.
CCTTCGTATGTCTCATCTTCTAACAGCATTATCGATATGCTTATGTAGTCTGGGGAGCACTTCTGGATGGACTGGATCGCCATTTCGACCGATTCTTCCGGCAGCTTGTCTATCTCTAAGTAGGCTTTTGAAATCAGACCGCTCTGTTTTATCAAACTTATCAGCTCGCTTGATTCTTTTTTGAATTCATCCTCTTTCTCGACCAGAGAAAGATTGGGGCTAAACTCTATTTCATTCACGCCAGATTTTATCGCGGTGCTGCATGCCTGCTTCTTGTCGTCCAAGGTCTCCCTATTGCCGTGGAATGAGGAGATGAAAGTTATCAGCTCGAGGTTCTTGCCTGCCAGCTTTTCCTTTGCTTTCTCTATTGATGTGACAGGTATACACACTCTCTTGAAACCGTACTCCAACGCTTTGTTAAGGAAGTTCTCAAGCCTTTCGTCCGGCAGGTATGGCGGCAGAAAAGTCAGGTCAATATGAGAGAGTATCCATTCCTTAAATTCTAATTTTGATTTGAATATGTATGATGGATCGAATCCCTCCAACCATGCGGCCGACACCATATTGAAGATGAATCAGTTCAAGTTTATAAATTGTGGTTTTGGTTGCCGCGATTGGAAAATCTAGGCTTTCATGTGGTCCTTTGATAGGGCGTTTTTTACGGTCTCGAGCGCGATCGTTGCGCACTTGGTTCTGGAGATGCTTATCTGGTCAACGCCTATCAGCTTCTTTATGTCCTCTATCGTCATACTCTGCGCTTCCTCCGCAGTTTTCCCGACCAGAGCATCGCACAGCCTTGAGGCAGATATGGTGGAGATGACGCACCCGACTCCGTCAAAGGATGACTTCTTGATTTTGTTACCATCAAACTTGATATAGACTGTGAACCTATCGCTGCACGTGGAAGAATATCCCTCCTCTGATACATCAAAATCCTCAAGCTTGCCTTTGTTTGGTGGGTTTCTATACACGTCAATTAGCTCGTAAAACTTCTCATCTTCCATATTTTTCCGCTATCGAACCAAGCTCATCGATGAACTTGTCTACTTCCTCCCTTGTGTTGTAGAGATAAAGACTGGCCCTCGCCGCGCCAGGCTGCTTCAGTTTGTCTTCTATCAGCGGCTGTGCGCAATGGAAGCCGGACCTAACCGCTATCCCTTTCTTGTCCAGCAAATAGGCTGTATCGTGCGAATGCAGGCCTTTTACATTGAATGAGAAGATACCCATAAAATTCCTGCTTTTCCCGCTGTACACTTCTACATTCTTCAGGCCCTTTGCCTTATTGTAAAGATACTGGGTGAGGTCTTTTTCGTAAGTCTCTATGTTTTCCATACCTATTTTGCTTAGGTAATCGACCGCGAGGCCAAGGCCGTACGCCCCCTCTATGTTTTGGGTGCCGGCTTCGAACAGCGCCGGGGCATTCTCATATACTATTCTGCTGAGCTTGACATCTTTTATCATCTCCCCGCCTGTGAGGAAAGGCGACAGACTTTTCTCTGCGTCTTTTCTTGCGTACAGAACGCCGATCCCGAAAGGCCCGAGCATCTTGTGCCCCGAGAAGGCGACAAAATCCGCTCCTGTCTTTTTCACATCGAATTTCATGTGCGGTATCGACTGCGCTGCGTCTATGAGGGCCAGCGAACCGTTCTCGTGCGCTCTCCTCACTATCTTATCCACATCGTTTATCGTGCCTGTGACATTAGAGACATGCGTCACAGTAACCAGCCTCACATCCTTTGTGAGCTCATCATACCTTGACATGTCCAGCTCGTCGTTCTCATCCACATTTACCAGATCTACCTTAACTCCCCTGTCCTTCAGCCTCAGCCATGGAAGAAGGTTGGAATGGTGCTCCATGTAGGTCGTCAAGACCGTGTCTCCCTGCTTGAGCGGCAGAGCGAATGAAACCAGGTTTATGGATTCGGTTGCATTCCTTGTGAAGATTATCTCTTCCGGCTCGGCATTTATGAATCTCGCGACTTTCTCCCTTGCATCATTGTAGGCCTGAGTCGACTCTGCAGCCAGTGTATGTATGCTCCTTATAGGGTTGGCATTTATGTTCTCATAGAAGTATTTTATGCCGTCTATGACCTGCTTTGGCTTCTGTGAAGTGGCTGCATTGTCAAAGTAGATCAGCCTGTTGTTGTTTATCTCCCTGTTCAGTATGGGAAAATCCTTCCTTATTTCCTCAACATTTATCATGACCATAACAGATTACTTTTCAATCGTTTATAAATATAACGGCGTTATAATCAGACCAGCAGGTGAAGGTAAATCGCAGCGAAACGGCCGACCACAAATGTCGTTGCGGCTGCGGCCAGGCTAAGCGACAGAGATCTTAGGATATATCTCCCCGGGCTTTCATTTGAATTGAGGGCTATGATTAGTGAAGTCACTGTTATCGCAATTGAAGTCAGTATCACCGCTGCTATCAGATTAAGGTATGGCGGCGAGCCAATCACCGCACCTATGAAAAAACTCAGAAGAGGCACCACAGCTCCAACAATATAGAAAGCCCCAACATACACTGCATCCTTTCGCGGGCTGCTGGTTTTATTTAGAGTATCAGAATAAATCTTGCCGTCGCCTTTAAGAAACTTTATCAGAGGATTGTCTTTTTCCTTCTCTAAGACTTTGTATATCGGATCCCTCTCCTTCTTCAGCCTGTCAATAAGCGAATCGACGCTGTTGCTGAAAGCATGGTAGCTTTCTTTGTGTTTCATTATGTCTTCCGCCAGCCTCTCCTTTGCGACCTGCAGCTCCAGCTCGAGCCTGCTCATACTGTCCCTGTCTATGTCTTTCTCGGATTTTGATGAGAGGTACGCCCCGACTGCCATGGAGATCGTGCCCGAAAGCCCGACTATAGTACCAGCCGCGGCGATTAGGATATTGCTGTTGATTATGCCGGTGAACCCTGCGACCGCAGCAAGCACTTCAACCAACCCATCATTCATGCCGAAAATGATGTCCCTGATGTGCGTCAGCAGCCCGCTTTCCCAGCTCTCTTTCTTTAATATTCTTTCCTGGTACAGCTCCTCGACAAGGTATTCAACGACCTTCTGCCTCTGCTCCCTCGGCACTGAGAAAAAGACCTTAGAAAGCGTGGAGACCTTCTCATTCTCCATCGAGTTTATTATACTAAGCACCAAGCCCCTGCCGAACAGCCTCCTCAGCAGGACAAACATCTGCGCCTCGAAAACGTAACTTTTATTCTTTATAGGGATATTTAGGTCGGAGTAGATTTCCTGCCACACTCTCATGTGCTTCTTGTCGAGGTCCATCAAGTCCCCGAGCTTCTTCTTTAGTTTTTTGTCGGTTTCTATGGCGAAAAGCTTTGAGTATATCTGAAATGAAAGCCGCTCGGAGCCCAAAATCTTCCTTATCTCATCTGCCATACACTTAAGATTACTCAGAAAAGATTAATAAGGGTTTTAATCAGCCCGTAAAGGGGTGAACCGGCTTAGACTTGTCCATGAAACTCTTGTACTTGTCCCACACTTCCTGCCCTGCTTCTTTAGAAAGGACATCTGTGACCGCAACTGGCTGCATGAATATGTTTTGACTCTGTAGTATGCCATTGAACAGTATGACGACGTAATCACCATCCTTAACGTCGGCCGAGCCAAGCTCGCACGTGACGACGTTGCTATCCCACATTTC
>JAJZIX010000016.1 GCA_021810345.1 Nanobdellota archaeon
TTCGACCAAAATGGTTACAGAAACCATCCATGGGGGCGGGGTTGTTTTTCCAGTCACAGGGTCAGTTCTATACCTATCCAGCCCGCCACAGTACATCGGCGGATACAGGTATATAATGGAGAACACTTCTGCGCACAATGCCCCATCAGTAAACATAAGCTTTTACAAGGAACAGAGGTACACCCTAACACTGCTGTCCAAATCTAATTCCACAATCCTGCCATCGTCGATAACTGTCAGCTTTGATGGCATAAATGAGTCGTTCACAAATGGCACGCTTTGGGTTCCGTACGATGGCCACTTTTACATAAATCAAGTCCTGTTCGACGGGCTAAATATCCTGCCAGCGGTACAGGAATTTTCGTCCTCGGCCGCCGCTTCAAGTCTCTCCCTTCCGGTCTCGAACATAAATCTCTCCGTGTCGACGTCACTTGGCATACCTGTAATCGGCGCAGCAGTCAGACTTTACGTCGGGAACTCCTCCATAAACAAGACGACAAGCTTCCTCGGCTCGGTTGCGTTTCCAGACGTGCCGGATAAACCGTATAATCTGAGTATATCCGCCTATGGATCGAAGTACCTTTATACTTCGTTGACCGGGCAAAAGCAGAATATAGTCATTTCCCCTCTCCTTTACCAATCCTATATCATAGCTGGCATCCTTGCACTTGTCCTAGTCATTTTGGCTGCGGTGGAGGTTAAGCACAGGAAGAAGAAAAGAGGATTCTGACCTAAAGCCTGTCCGCTACCCAAAACAAATGAATCTATAAATAAACAGAAAGAGAAACAATAGGATGCAAATAGTGCGTGGCCCTTAAATATGGAAAGCAAAAACAAAGACTACACAATTTCGAGAGAAGAGGGTGAAACGACCCTGACCTACAAAGTTCCACTGAGCATACTCTACCCCAATCCGGAAGACAGCGAAGAGATGTTTGAAAAGGTTGTCAATGCGATAATAGAGTCCGGAGATGTCACTTCGCTCGTGATAGTCAGCGACCGTAACTACATTTACACCAAGGAAGGGGTGGACCTGTTCAATGATCTTGCGGATAGATATAAGGCCATACTCGAGTCAGACATAGCGCAGCCATTTGACGGGGCGATACAGAGAGATTTTCCAGATGAAGTCTCAATTTTCAACTACATACTTTTTGACAGGCTAAAGCGCGACCCGATAGGCGCATACGTTTATGGGGTCAGGATAGAGAGGGAGATGAAAGTCAAGTCAAATGCAATCAAATCGGATTCATTCTCCAGATTTTTGGATAAGTTTAGCTCGCTTATGTCGCAGATAGGCAGTCTAAAGTTCGTTCAGAAAAGCGTTTCTTACATATTGGGATATAAGATAGGAGACAGGTCACCCTACAAAGCTCTCCTTAAACCTCTTATAAGGCCAAATTTCACATATACGCGGATAATGTCAGAGCCGCCGATATCCGCCATAGAAGTGGAAAACTACAAGCTCGGCGATGAGGACCAGAGTGATGTCACAATCTACAGGCTTCCAGGCGTTTCGCAGTACCTTTACCATCTTTCCCCTCCAGAGCTGCTCCTGAACGTCGATGAGTACGACCTGTTGGATCAGGTAAGGAACAGCCTCATAGACTACAGGCCGCAGGAAGCCGAATTCACCGATCCTCTGAGGGTAAGGGGCATATTCTTCAATATCGCAAAGGACATGATAACCGAGCTCAACTCCAAGAACAGGTATAGCCTCTCATTCAAGGAGATAGACAAGCTTGCAAGGATCCTTGTGAGGTTGACGGTCGGGTTCGGGATGACAGAGATAATACTTTCGGATGACAAGGTCGAGGATATCTACATAAATGCGCCGATAAGCAAGTCGCCGCTGTTCGTGAAGCATTCTGTGTACGGAGAGTGCGCCACTAACATCATACCAAATGCAAAAGAAGTCGATGCATGGGCTTCAAGGTTTAGGCTCATGTCGGGCAGGCCACTGGACGAGGGCCATCCAGTACTTGACACAGAACTCATAACAGACTTTGTAAGGGCCAGGATAGCGATAGCCCAAAAGCCACTTTCTTCAGCCGGGCTAAGCATAGCTTTCAGGAGGCACAGGGAAAAACCGTGGACAATCCCGCTTTTTGTGCAGAACAAGATGCTTTCCTCGTTCTCAGCAGGCTTGCTTTGGTTCTGCGTAGAGGGCGCGAGGACGATACTTATAAGCGGGACCAGGGGGTCGGGCAAAACATCTCTGCTCTCAGCCCTTATGCTCCTGCTGATGAAAAGGTACAGGATAATAACCGTAGAGGATACGCTGGAGCTTCCATCCGATGCTTTCCTGTCGCTGGGGTATGATATACTTCCGCTTAAGGTTCAGAGTGCGATAACCGGAGAGAAGTCGGAGATGTCGGCAGAGGAGGGAATAAGGACGACCCTTAGGCTTGGAGACAGCTCCCTTATCGTAGGCGAGGTCAGAAGCACAGAGGCCAGGGCCCTGTACGAAGCGATGAGAGTGGGCGCACTTTCAAACGTAGTCATGGGTACAATACACGGTGATAACCCATACGGCACATTCGACAGGATAGTGAATGACCTCGGAGTGCCTAGGACTAGCTTCAAGGCAACGGACTTGATAGTTTCTGTTAACAAGATAAAGACTATGGACAGGCTTACAGAAAAGAGGAGGGTCCTCAATATAACGGAAGTGAGAAAAGACTGGACTGAGGACCCAGTCTACGAGAACGGGTTCGTTGATCTTGTGAAATATGACATAAACAAGGATGCTCTCGTCCCATCAAATGATCTTTTGGAGGGAAACAGCTACGTTGTCAAGGAGATAGCATCGAAAGTCGAGGGATGGGCCGGCAACTGGGATGCCGTGCTGGACAATATACAGGCCAGGGCAAAGATTTTTGACCTTCTGGTCGAGGCCTCCGAGAAAAACAAGAACCCATCGCTTTTGGAAGCTGACTTCTCCTCGAGGGCGATTGACCAGTATTATGATATTGTCGACAAGCTTAGATTAGAGCATGGCACAGTCGAAGGAAGCAGCATCGTGAAGGCATTTGAACTATGGCTAAGGGGAAAGAAATAAGGGAAAAGCCCGCCGTGAATGCACTCGAGGGCTGGAGCCTTGCCCAGAAATACTACCTTAATGAAGAGATAGCGCCCAAAGAGCTCTATGACAAGGATGAGAGGGTGAGGGAGGAGCTGAAATCCCTTGAATACAAGATCTTCAAGGAAAAGAACCCCTCTTTGTTTTCTAAGATAGTTGCATTTGGCGCTGACACAATAGGCAAAGTGATAAAGTTCAGCCTTAAGAAGGAGGACGAGAAGAAGATGAACACCCTCCTCTACCTGCTCGGCTATGATTTTGATGCAAAGCAGCTCTACGGCTTTTCGATATTCACGCTTGTAGTCGGTTTTATCATCGGCCTGGCGCTGTTATTATTTGGACTGGCGCTGCCGGGGTTAGTATTGATAATACTGGGCATCGCGTCTTTCTTCGGCATACAACGCCTGCCGAAGCAGCAGCTCTCCATACGGCTAAGCAAATCATCCAGTGACCTGGTCACGATGATCCTCTATCTTGTGATATTCATGCGGCAGACCCCGAACCTTGAAGGGGCTGTACAGTTTGCCTCCGATAACCTTACAAGCTACCTAGCGTTTGACCTGAAGAAGCTCATATGGGACACCGCTGCCAGGAAGTACACAAACATAAAGGAAGCTTTGGATGATTACTCACAGAGGTGGTCCAAGGCCAGCCCGGCCTTTACCGATGCGCTGTTTTTGGTTGAGAGTTCAGTTTCGCAGGAAACAGAGGAAGGCAGGCTCGACCTGCTGGACCAGGCGTCCCAAAGGGTACTTGATGGCACTTATGAGTCGATGACAAAGTACGCTGCTTCCCTCAAGGAGCCTCTTAATACAATATATATGCTTGGTATGGTCCTGCCTGTTTTGGGGCTTGTTCTCGCCCCCATGCTGATGGCCTTTGTCGCCGTTCCGGATTTTGGCCTCTTGCTCGCGTTGATGTACGATATAGGGCTGCCACTACTGGTTTACTTCATGCTCAGGAACAAGCTCCTGACCAGGCCAAGCGGCTTTGGCGCTCCTGACCTGAGGGTAGTGCCAGGGCTCCCTCCTGTTGGGTATTTTTTCCTCAAGTCCGGCAAGAAAAAGATAAAGGTAAATGCGATAATCCCGGCAGTTGCAGTCTTCATACTGTTCCTCGTGCCGGTGTTCTTCCTGTACCCGTACATGCTTGTTTTCGGCGCTGACCAAATATACATATCGATGTTCATAACTGCCGGCCTTGGCTTTGGGGTGTTTGCGTATGTTAAGCTGTCAGTTTTCCAGCTCAAGGACGCAGAAGACGAGCTAAACAGCATAGAGTCATCATACGGCACAGCGCTCTCCCAGATGGGATCTGTATTATCCCAGGGCTATCCCCCCGAGTCTACGATAATAAAGGTCAGCGAGATAATGCACAATACCCCTGTTGCCGAGTTCTTCCAAATAACCGTGAACAACATAAGAAAGCTGGGGATGTCAATAAAGGATGCCTTCTTTGACAAAAACACCGGCTCGGTCAGGTTCTTCCCCTCCCCAATGATAGTAGCCTCCACAAAAGTGTTTGTTGAGTCGTCAGAAAAAAGCGTCAGAAACGCAGCAGCAGCCACGACCTACATAGCGAAGCATCTCTCAAATCTTAAGCACATAGAGGGCCAGGTGAAGTCCCTCTTGGAGGAAGTAACCTCGGGCATGAGGGTGGAAGTAGGCCTTTTGAGCCCGATAATGGCGGGAATCGTTGTAGGGCTCACCACACTGATAGGGACAGTCCTTACATCCCTTTCAGGCAGCCTCAGTTCCCTCCAGTCTAGCGCAAGCAGCGGCTCATCGGCCGGTGGAGTTGGCTCTGTCATCCCATTTGCGTTCAGCCTTTTCAACCTGAGCGGGGGCGAAATTCCACTATATACTTTTCAGATAATAATCGGAATATACCTTATAACTCTCAGCGTCATAATAGGATACGCAATATCAATGATATACCAGCCAGGCGACAGGGTGTTAATGCGCGAGACGATTGCTTCGGTTCTGTCGGCAGCGATGATACTCTACGTTGTGATAACATTCATAGTCACCCTGGTCTTCTCATCGGTTGGGGGGCTTGTCCTGAGCGCAGCCCATGTAGTCTAGCTTATCGACAGATAACCGTGAGATATATGGCTTTCGTTGAAAACCCCGTTAAACTGGGTGTAATTTATGAAAACGTACGCGTTGAACGGTTTAGAAAGGCTGCCGAGGTACTTGCAGACCTGGCTTTGGCCCGAGGACATGGCGGGATTTTGGCATGAGAGAGTGTAATTGATACTGTTTTCTTCCGCCACTATACTATTCAGCGTTATACTGCTTCCCGCGTCATTTACTACGTTGGCAAAGAGGCCGGTGCTGTTCAATCCAGCAGCATTTATCTTGACGTTTAGGAACCCCGTTATTACTGTGGAAGGCAAGGAAGATCTTGGGCTGAACAACCCAAGGCTATAGATCACTGCCAGGGCAGCGACTATTACAGTTATGACCAACCCCCATACAATCATGTACTCCAGAGAGGACTGAGCTTTTCTCATAGGTTCTTTTCTCTTGCGGCTATAAAATCGGTGATTATCTTCGCTGCAAGTATTTCCGTTGTCTTGCTGTCTGTCCTGCGTGTTTCCATCACATCCATGCCGACAAGCTGTGCGCGTGAAGCGACAATCCTCAGCGCCTCAATGAAATCATTATATAATATGCCATCTGGCTGTGGAGTTCCGACTCCCGGAGCTATGGAGGGATCGAATACATCCATATCAACGCTAATGTAGACTTTTTTGCCTTTCAGTGCCCTGAGGGCTCCGCCTATCTTTTTGCCGAAGCCATTGGAATAGACAATACCGACTTTTCTTGTTTTCATGTCTTTCATATCAGCGGGGCTGAAACTCCGCAGCCCAAGAATCATGATCTTCTTCTTTGCGGATATCAGTCTGGAGGTGCTTGCATGTGTCAGTTCAACCCCTAATATCGAGCTTTTGAAGTCCCCGTGCGCGTCAAAAACAAGGAAAACCACATCGTCCCCGAAAGCAAGCGAGCTCCCGTAGCTGCCAAGGTGCTCCCCTCCCACGATTATAGGGATTTTTTCATCGTTCAGTATATCAGATACCGTCTCCTTTATCACGTCCATGGCTTTCTTTGGGTCTGCCGGCAGCTGCAGCTGCCCGGTTGTAAATATCATGTCCTTCACGTCAAAATCGAACTCGTAATTGTAATTCTCAAGGGATTTTGACGCTTCGATTATGGAAAGCGGCCCAAACTTCGTGCCGTTTAAGTATGTTGTTGTCATGTCCAGCGGAGTCGGGACTACTACATACTTGGCCCCTTTATAGTCAATCTCCTCCTCCAGGAACGAATCGCTGCCTTCATGGAATAACATAACAATAGCTGTATCTCGCCATATTAATCTTTTTTCCGCACTGCCGGCGGCCACATGCAGTGAAGCTCATGGCAAGTAAAGCTTAAAAACAGTGGATTTCTTTATAATTCAATTATGGATGCAAATAGGTTTGCCGACGCTGTGAAGAAAGTAAAGGAGCAGATAGCTGCCTCGAAGAAAAAGTTTACACAGTCTATAGATCTGGTAGTTATACTGAAGCCCAGAAAGATGAAAAATGAGGCCCCGATAGACGCCGTTGCTTACCTTCCGAACAAGGTCTCGGATATAAAAACCTGCGCCTTTGTTGACAAGGATATAGTCACTCAAGCGAATGGCGTTTTTTCAAAAGTCATATTAAAGGACGATTTTGCCAAATACGACAAAAAATCCGTGAGGAAGCTCAGCAAGGAGTACAATTATTTCTTTGCTGAAGCGTCCATAATGCCACAGGCGGCCGCAAAATTCGGAAAGCAGCTTACAGCATTGAACAAGATGCCTAATCCTAAGACTGGCACGGTTATTTCCCCTGCATCAGATTTCACAGCAAGCGCAAAGAAAATAACAGCAGCCGTAAGGATAAACACCAAGAAGAACAATGCAGTCCTTGTTAAAGTCGGTGACGAAAAGCTGGAAGACTCAAAGATAGTCGAAAACATATCTTCAATATACTCGCTGCTGAAGCAGTCTCTTGGCAACGGAGAAGCCGACATAAAGCACATGTACTTAAAGCCGACTATGGGGGAGAAGATTGCTGTATGAACAAGTCAAAAGGATCGGCAGCGAAAGCGAAACAGGTTCAGTCACTTTCATCCACGCTGAAGAAATACAAGACAATAGCAGTGATCGAGCTTTCGGGTTTTCCATCGAAAAACTTTGAGGAGATGAGGAAGGTATTCAGGGGCAAGGCTGACTTTGTCTATAAAAACAAAGTTGTAGTCATTAGAACACTTGAGAGCATCGACAAAAACCTAATGGAAAAAGCATCTGGCGTGAAGATACCTGTGCTTATGCTATCGCAGCTGTCGCCGTTCGAGATAGCCAGGATATCCATAGAGAACACCGCTTACGCAAAGATAAAAACAGGGGAAATCGCAGCGGACGACATAGTACTGTCAAGCGGGCCGACGCCATTCCCTCCGGGTCCGATGCTTTCGCAGTTTTCATCCATAGGCGTAAAGACCAAGAACGAAGGCGGCAAGATATCCATAGTCTCTGACACTACTGTCGTTAAGAAAGGGCAGCCGGTGAGCGAGAAAATAGCCTCGATACTGTCGAGCATGGACATAAGGCCGAAGGAGCTGATAATGTCGGTAGATTATGCAATGAACGACGGGATGGTCTTCGAGAAGAAGATACTGTACAGGTCGCTGTCAGATTATATTGAGGACATAAAGAAGTTCTTTGTTTCCTCGCTTTCGCTCTCCTTGTCGGCGAACATAGTCAACAAATACACCATAAAACCGCTAATTACAAAGGTTTATATAGGAGTAAGATTTTTATCTGTAGATAGGAATATAGTGTCAAAGTCGACCATAAAAGATATACTGGTCAAGGCCTCGGTCGGGGCAAATTCATTGGCCAGCAAAATAGGAGGAAAATGAGTATGGAGTACGTATACGCTGCAATGTTATTGCACAGTTTTGGTAAGGATATCACAGAGGACTCGATGAAAGCACTTGTTTCATCGATGGGAGTTCAGCCAGACGAAGCGCAGATAAAGGCCGTCGTCTCTTCGCTGAAAGATGTTGATATTGACAAGATAATAAGCGAGGCGCAGGTAGCAGCAAGTGCACCTCAGGCTTCAGCACCGGCACAGCAGGCTCCGGAACACAAGAAAGAGGAACACAAGGAAGAGCCTAAACCGGAGGAAGCAGCAGCGGGCCTCAGCAGTCTATTCGGTTGAAGCGCATTTTCCGTTTAGAGAGATATGGTTGTGCTTATTACTAACGATGATGGCTACAAGTCTCCAGGGTTGATGGTCCTCTACAGGGCGGCCAGAAAAGTCTTTGGAAAAGACATAGTGGTAATAGTTCCACATCAGCCGCAGAGTTCAAGCGGGATGAGCTTCACTTTTCACAAGCCACTTCGGGTCGATACAGTAAGGCAGGAGGGCGTAAAGATGCTGACCGTGTCCGGCACGCCTTCGGACTGTGTATTCCTCGGAGTATACCACCTGTTCAAGGGAAAAGTGGATCTCGTCCTCTCAGGTGTCAATATAGGCATGAACGCAGGCCTTGAGACGGTGTATTCTTCCGGTACAATATCTGCATCGATATTCGGCGCAATATCCGGCATAAAGAGCGTGGCTTTCTCCAAGAATGTAAAGGACGAGTCTGGCGAGGCCACGCTCGAGAGGGAGATGGATTCGACCTTCCCCATGCTTGTCTCTATACTGAGAAGGATAAAACAGAAGGGATTCCCAGATGATATAGAGCTGCTCAATGTGAATTTTCCATTCAATATAAACAGCAAGACGAAGATAAAGGTGATAAAGACCGACCATATGGTCTTTGATGACAGGGTCATGAAGAAGATGGACCCTCGCGGCAAGGATTACTACTGGCTTTATGGCGAGCTGAGGAAGGATCTGGACCCAAACGCGGACATATACAACCTTTTTAAGGGATATATAACCATAACCCCGATTAAGCTCTCAGCTGTCGAGGAAGACAAGCTAACATCAGTAAAGAATATGTTCGCTGGCCTATGATAAGCAAATATCTCATCTTCGCGGTCTTGGTGGTAGTCATTGCGGTCTTAGCGTATTACCTTCTATTCGTTTTGCCGGCGCCGGCAACCAGCCAGCCGGACATAAATTCATCATTCGTGTCGGTATACTACAAAACATGCGTGCAGTGTTCCCAAGGGATAACAGATACAGTGTACTCAATACTTTCCAATAACGGCTACCTCTACCCCCAGCAAAGCGTGTTCTTCAACACAACCCAGGGAAATAGCGTCATATCGCGCTATCTGGTGACTTTCCTGCCGTCGGCGGTCATACCCGCTACAAATTCATCCAGCAACTTACTGAGCGCGCTGGTTTACCTGAATATATTCAATGTGAACTCAAACCATTTTGTGCTGAACACCCCTTTCATGGCAGGATTAACCCGTAACGTGACATATTCAAACCTGCTTGACAACGGCTCCGTCTCGACTGCATATGACATTTACAATGCATCAGCCCTGTACAACGTGTCCAGCTCCGCCATAAGGAACTACACAAACCCCTCTGAGTTCCTCCTAATATACAATTCCAGCTCACTTGTTTTTAACAACAAGATCGGGATAATTTTTGTCTACAGCAATTCGACTTTCAGTGCTGTGCAGGATCTGCTTCTCAAGTCTGCTCTTGACAGCTTCGGCAACTTCTCCGGTTTATCTTTAACCAACTCCAGCAGCGTGGCAGTAACCCCGACCGAAACCGTCGGGCGCATAGAATATTACAATCTTCTCAAAATGCCGTACAGCAGCGGGTTTTTCTCGCTCCAGACCTACAACTTAAGCAATGTAGTAAGCTCCCAGGAAGCGGAAAAGGTGCTCTTTGAATACGATCAGAACGCGGGCCAGGCCGCCTTCAGCCAGCTTGGAAATTTCATGCCTTTCCTTGACATAGGCGGCAGGTACATAGAAGTCTCTTCCATGCTTAATCCGGTTCTATTCAGCGGGCTCAGCGTATCCCAGCTTCAGCAAAAAATAAACTCAGATCCGACTATGAGAGATATGTTCGATCAAAGTGTGGCATTTCTTGATGCGGTTCTCTGTTCTTATACAAATAACTCGGAGCCGATCTGCAGAAGCTCGTCTGTCACAAGTGCGGCTACAGCAAAGATCG
>JAJZIX010000006.1 GCA_021810345.1 Nanobdellota archaeon
GGAAGAGGACCTGAAAAAGGCCAGTTCAACCATAAAGCAGCTTTTCCTGTCAGCCAGCCTGCCGGCGGACCTGGTAAAGGCGATTTTGGACGCTTATCACAAGCTGATGAAGGACTACAATGCGGAATTCGTCGCAGTAAGATCATCAGCAACGGCAGAGGACCTGCCGGATGCGAGTTTTGCGGGCCAGCAGGACACATTCCTTAATGTCCATGGAGATGCCGAGCTGCAGCAGAAGGTAAAGGAGTGCTACGCAAGCCTGTTCAACGAGCGTGCAATCTACTACAGGGCAAAGAATAACATAGACACGAAGACAGTGTCCCTGGCGGTGGCGATACAGAAGCAGGTGTTCTCGGTGGCTTCCGGCGTCATGTTCACACTGGATGTTTCAACGGGAGACGAATCGGTTATAGTAGTGGAGTCAAGCTACGGCCTGGGGGAGTACATAGTGGGCGGCATCGTCACTCCGGACCTGTTTTACGTAGACAAGAAGACGATGAAAATCAAGAAGAAGACCATAGAGAACAAGGACAGCAAGCTCGTCAGGCTCAAGGAAGGCGGCACGAAGGACGTAAAGCTCACCAAGGAGGAGGCGCAGTCCCAATCATTGAGTGATACAGAAGTATTGGAGCTGGCTGGCTACGGAGCAAAAATAGAGCAGCATTACCAGAGACCAATGGACATAGAGTGGGCGAAGGATGAGGATAACAAGATCTACATAGTGCAGGCCAGGCCAGAGACGGTATGGTCGAGGAAGGACAAAATTAAGACAGCAGAGAGCAAGGAAGATGTGATCCTTAACGGACTGCCCGCGTCACCGGGTTTCGTTTCAGGCGAAGCTCACGTAATCTTGGATGTGAAAGACATAAACGAGTTCAAGTCCGGGGAGATACTTATAACGGTGATGACTAGCCCCGACTGGGTCCCTGCGATGAAGAAGGCAAAAGCCATAATAACAGACGAAGGTGGTATAACATCCCATGCAGCAATAGTCTCAAGGGAGCTGGGAGTACCATGCATCGTCGGCACGGGAGGTCACGGCAAGAAGGCGACTGAGACCATAAAGACCGGCGACATTATAACAGTCGACTCGAAGAACGGCATAGTCTACAGCGGCGAGATCAAGGTGGAAGAGCCAGAAAAGCCCGAAGCAGGGCAAACAGTAGTATCAGAAACCCAGGAGATAGTAACAGGCACGAAGATATTCGTGAATCTGGGCGAGCCGGATCTGGCGGAAAAGACATCAAAGCTGCCTGCAGACGGCGTAGGGCTGATGAGAGAGGAGTTCATCTGGGCGAACATAGGGCAGCATCCGCTTTACATGATAAAGCAGGGCAAATCCGATCTTTTGGTCGACACATTGGCAGACGGCATAAGAAAAGTGGCAGCAGCGTTCGCTCCAAGGCCGGTAATACTGAGGTTCAGCGACTTCAAGACGGACGAGTACGCAAACCTGGAGGGCGGAAAGGAGTTTGAGCCGAAGGAAAGCAGCCCTCTTTTGGGCTGGAGAGGCTCCTCAAGGTACTATGATCCTAAATACAAGGACGCTTTCGTGCTGGAACTCAAGGCAGTCAAGAAAGTAAGGGAAGAATTCAGGCTGAAAAACCTGTGGGTCATGGTGCCCTTCACCAGGACTGTGGAAGAGCTGCAGAAAGTACTGGCGATAATGAAGGAAAACGGTCTTGAAAGGAACGAAGACTTCAAGGTCTTCCTCATGGCAGAGATCCCAAGCAACATAGTACTGGCAGACAAGTTCAACAAGTACATAGATGGATACTCGATAGGCTCGAATGACCTGACGATGCTCGTTTTAGGAGCCGACAGGAACAACGATACGCTCAGCAGCATATACGATGAAAGGAATCTGGCAGTCCTGAGGATGATACGATACCTGATAAAGGTGGCGCACAGGGACGGAAAGACCGTTTCGATATGCGGCCAGGCTCCTTCAGAGTACGACGAGATAGTCGATTTCCTGGTCAGATCGGACATAGATGACATCTCCGTGAACCCGGACACAGTGGAGCATGTCAGGGAGCTCGTTGCATCGATAGAGAAGAAGATAGAATTGGAGAGCTCATTGAAGCAGAAGGAAACCTACAATAAAGACTGGGACTTCCCCATAGTAAGCTGAAGCCTTCCTGGGTCTGCGAGAGAGTGTAGTAAGTATCGATTCTCTATTAAAGAGTGGTTTTTAGCATAAAAACATAAGGTTTAAATAGTAGAGAGATGTAGGAATGCTATGCAGCCGAACAAAAAAAGCCAAGGTAAAGAAATTTATCATGCTTTGGACAATGCAAAATCATCCGGCACGCATTACAGGGTTACTTTACTTTCAGTCGCAGGTACTTTTTTGGACGGCTACGACATTTCAATAATAGGTGTAGCCTTAACTATAATAGGGGCAATATCAGCATTCAGTTACGTTAATACTCCGCTTGGAAAAGGATTGATGGCCGCATCGACGACCATAGGTATGCTTTTCGGAGCGTTGTCAATAGGTTATATAACGGATCTCAGGGGCAGGAAGTTCATGTATCTCTGGGATATGGTCATCTTCATAATCTTCACAGCATTAATAACAGTCTCGTTCAATTTCTGGTCGCTTTTCATCTTCAGGCTCATACTGGGTCTGGCAATAGGCGCAGATTACGCAATCGGCGCAACCATAATCTCAGAGTTTGCTCCAAAGAAATCCAGAGGAAAGTACTTAGCAAGCGATGGACTTGCATGGTGGGTTGGCGCGGCATTTGCTTTCATAGTAGGCTTTCTCCTGCTTAACACAGGCATAAACTCATGGCGTTACATGTTCGCCATAGGTATAATCCCAGCAATAATCGTCCTTATCTTAAGGAGAAAGGTACCTGAATCCGCAAGGTGGCTTGCCAATAAGGGTGATATCGCGGGTGCAAAGAACACAGAGAAGTACATGACAGGCAAGTCTGATGCCGTTATTAAGGTCACAAGGCAGAAGGTCTCCTTTATGACGCTTTTCGATAGGAAATGGATCAAGAACACACTATATTTCGGATTGGCATGGTTCTTCTATGATGTCGCATTCTATGGCATAGGGCTTTTCACTCCTACTATCCTTATTCTTCTTGGATTGACGCACAGCCTTTCGATACTAGGCTCGGCGGTATTCTCCTCGGTTGCTATACTAGGTTCAGTGATGTGCATACTGACAGTGGACAGGTGGGGCAGGAAACCAGTCACTATATTAGGATTTGCGGGAATGTTTATTTCTCTGCTTGTTTTGGCGCTGATAGCGATGAAAACGCCTACAGATGCATTCGCAGTCGGAGCCACTGGAGTTGTGATAGCTTCAATGTACATACTGTTTGAGCTCACCCAGTCATGGGGTATGGGAAGCACGGACTTTGTTTACGGCCAGGAACTGTTCCCTGTTTCTATAAGGGCTACAGGCCAGGGATGGGGTACTTCTATCAGTAGGATAGGCGCGATACTTGGATTGACTACATTCCCTACGATAGTCGCACTTTATGGGTTAGGATACGGCCTACTGTTCTTCGCGATAGCGGGACTTCTAGGACTGCTGCTTACAATATTCATGGCGCCTGAGACAAAGGGTAAGACGCTTGAAGAGCTGGAAGCAACAGCAAAGTAAATCCCGATGAAATTCAGATTTTTGGGTACCTGGAGTTCGAACATAATACGTTCCCAGCGTAACATATCTTTCATAGTTGACGATAAGATCGTATTCGACTTTGGCCCGCATGCCCTGGAATCGCTGCTTGATCTGAGGATAGACCCGGCATCAATACCTGTACTTGCGATAACTCACATGCACCTGGATCACTATTCCGGCGTAGCTGAGCTATTGTGGTACAGGGCAATACACAAGGCGAAGGATCCATTGATCATTTTAGGGCCAAAGGGCATAAAGAAGAACACGGAAGAGCTGCTTAAGGTAACCAAAACACCCGAACAGTTCGACATAAACGTAAAGTACGTTGAAGACAGGAAATTCGACAACATAGAGCCTTTTAGAGGCCATCACTTGGTCATAGACAACGGATACAGGTTTGAGAAAGGGGGGAAAACGCTGTTTTACAGCGGAGACACAGCTTACTCAGAGAACATAGTGAAGGGCGCAGAGGGCGTAGACTACCTGTTCCATGAGATGACTTACACGGATGAGAAAGAAAAGGAAGCAGCCTTCTGGCGGCACTCGACTTACAGCAGCGCGATGCGCGTCTTCAAGGAGAGTAAGGCAAAGCACATAGTTCCAGTCCATCTCACGACCGATTCAAGCAATCTAGTCTTGGAGTTATCAGGAAAGGTAAAAGGCCTTATACACCCATCAAAGATGCCTACATCGATTTGAGGCGCTTTAGCCAAAGCTTAAATATCTAAATTTGACACTATAGTAATGTTTGAAAGACTGAAGAACGGATGGAGACTTGCAAAAGCCACGAGAAAACTGGTTTTTCAGGACAGGTCGCTGCTTAAATTTCCAATAATCGCATTTGTAGTCTCCATAATTGAGATGATTGCGATCTTTATCCCGATTTTTTTCATTTCATTAAGCTCTTCATCAGCGGTTTCTGAGGCGCTAATCATAATATCCCTGCTTGCATTCTACATCCTGGTGACTTTCACATCCACCTACATAATAATGGCAATGTTTATTTCGTTTAGGTCTTTTCTTTCAGGTAAGAAAATTAGCTTTGGCAGCGCTTTTAGTCAGGTAAAGCCTTACTGGAAACTTATACTGGAATGGAGTCTTTTCTTGTCCATAATAATAATGGTTTTAAGGATAATCGAATCAAGGCTTGGCAGCCTTGGGCGGATTCTCAACCTCATAAGCTCAATGGCAATCTCCCTGGCAACCCTTTTCGTAGTACCTGTCATACTCGATAACAAGCTCACCCCAATAGCCGCGATGAAAAGAAGCACTAAGTTCATAATAGACCATTTTGGCGCAACATTCGGCGGCCTGGCCTATACCGATTTATACAGCCTTGCGATAGTGTTTGGCGGACTTGCTTTGCTGATAGGAGGATTGGCATTGGTTTCTATCTCTCTTGTCTTTGGCGCAGTAGTTGCACTGGTAGGATTCATCATAATGATTGGCGGAGGCATGCTTCTCTACCTCCTTTCAAACATCTTCAGGCTCATCCTCTACGATTTTGCCAACTACAACAAGGTACCGCCGGGCTTCTCTGCGGATCTTCTGCAGAGCAGTATAAAGAACAAGAAAAGCGGTATTAGGGGCTTTGTGCCAGGACAGATTTGATTCTGTATATAGACAAAAAGAAGATTTTTCAACGATCTTACCATAGAATCGGCCCTACGATCCACAAATTTTAAAAAAGTATTTGTGAATGAATAGGCATTCAAAGACACTTCAATACGGCTAATAGAAAGACTTAAATATATTTACTAATAACATAGTTATATATGAAATATATTAATAGATTATTATTAGATGAAATAAAGAAATGGATCAAAAGAAAAGAAATATTAGCCATTAAAGGGCCTAGACAATCGGGTAAAACTACCTTGCTAAAGATGTTGTCAGAATGGCTAAAAAGCGAAGTTAAGGTGGACACAAGACACCTGATATACATAACCTTCGAAGACCGCGATCAATTGGACGGCTTTTATCAGAACCCAGCGGATTTTATAGGCCATTACATCTCAGATAATGAAAGGTATTACTTCTTGATAGACGAGGCGCAATACTGCCGAGAGCTGGGCCAAAAACTTAAGCTGGTATATGATTTGTTTGAGAATATTAAATTGGTAATAACGGGTTCTTCGTCTCTGGAGTTAAAGAATCAGACAGGAAAGTTTCTTGTCGGCAGGATTTTCGAGTTTGAGTTGTTTCCCCTGAATTTTTATGAGTTTCTCGCTTATAAAGATAGCGGGCTTGCAAGATATTACAAGGCACAGAAAGACAATTTAGATTCTGCGTTGTCCGGACGGAGCAACAGTTTTATGATAAAAAAAGATAAGGATGTGCTTCTCAAGGGCCTCCTCAACTATCTAAATGAGTTTATAAAGTTTGGCGGCTTCCCTGCCGTGGTGGCCGCTGAAAATGATGAAGCGAGAGTCACAATACTCAAAAACTTGATAAATACGTACTTAGACAAAGACATAGTGTACTTTCTACGGATAAACGACACTATAAAATTCAGAAAGTTCATGACCGCTATAGCGGCTTCCAATGGCGGTATGTTAAAGTTGGATAGGCTGGCCGGCGAGATAGGAAGTTATTTCAAGGAAACGTCTGGGTTGCTAGATGATCTTGAACAGACCTATATAATAAGAAGGATAAGCCCTTACCACAGGAATCTGGTAACTGAACTGAAAAAAGAACAAAAAATCTACTTCACCGACACCGGCCTTAGAAATGCGCTCATCATGAATTTCTCCAATCTGGATCAAAGGCCCGATGCAGGTGCGTTGGTAGAGAACTTCGTGCTGGATGAGCTTTATCCAAATTTGCGCATGCATTTTTGGAGGACGACAGCAAAAACAGAAGTTGATTTCATTGCAGAAAGCGGAACCTTGGTACCTATAGAAGTCAAATTTCAACATCTTTCGGCTGCTGTTGGCTCCAGGAGCCTATACAGTTTTCTAGATGAATACTCTCCAAAAGTTTGTTTTGTTCTAACCAAGGATTTTTGGGGGGAGAGATCCTTTAAAAACTCGAAGATATTCTTTATGCCAGCAGTCTATGCATGAGCCGCCCTTATTATCGTGCGACGGACCAGATTTGACTCTGTACAGACAAAATTTTCAACAACCAGCTCAATACGCTTCACAGCAAAAAATTTCATAGGGGAATAAGAAATTTGGCACCAAAATGGCCAGTACAAATACAGACAAGAAAATTGAAATATCGTAAAAATGATAATCACTTCTTTTCGTAAGAGAATATAAGCGCATCCTAAATCTAAGAAGAAGCCTTAAAGTTGACAGGCACAGCTGCCCACTCAGAGTAGAAAGCATTAAATCCGACAATTGCCTTCTTCTTTTGAAGCGGCCATAGTCTAGTGGGAGAACGTGAGCCTTCCAAGCTTATGACGCGGGTTCAAATCCCGCTGGCCGCATTGAAATCCAATGAGATGACGAGATCATGCCAAAAGAGACAGAGCACATTATTAAATCAGTTCACTACAAGCCCAATCCTGTCATCTTAGCGCTCAGGAAACTTACAAAGTCAGTTGTTTGGGTCTCTTCCCCTAAAATGAGAAGGAAAATATCCTCATTTGCGCTGCACATAGACAAGGTTGTGGATTTTTTCAGGGGGCCTTTAAGCACTAGGAAAAGCAGTGTACACGCATCTTTTAAAAAGAAGATAATGCAGGTTAGAATCAACGGCGTAAGCCTGCCCTGCATCGTTTATGACAACCTTAATCTAAGCCGGCTCCCTGCCGGCCTGTCGTACAAGCGCTACAGGCCGTACAAGTTCTGGCATTCTCCGGTAGACCAGTTTCTGCTTCTTAGAATGCTGTACAAAGCAGAGCCTAAGATGATGATAAAGCCGATATGCATAGTGCTAAATCGCTATATGAAACCCACTGGCTTTATCGTCGAGAAAGCAGAAGGAGAGAGTTTAGGTACGCTGCTAAAAAACAAAGGTCTATCCTTGAGAGACAGCATAAAGATAGAGCAGGCTGTGGAAAGCTTTGTAAAAAGATTGCACAGAAAGGGGCTGAGCCATGGAGACCTAAACCCTGGAAACTTGATAGTAGACAGAGGGGCAGTCCTGAAAATAATCGATCCCTTGGAGCTAATGCCGAAAAGGAAGGCGATGAAGGACGATTTTGCATGGGTCTCCTACCTAAAGAGAGAATTAAAAAACTACAGAAAAAGGCTGTCAGCAGGCAAAGGTTGACTGCAGCCGATTCAGCTCTTGTTGACTAGGGGTTTGCCTTCCTCCCAGTTAACTCCACACAGGCCGCCTGTCTGCAAGGCACTCAAAACCCTGTAGGTTTCATGCGTGCTCCTGCCTATATCATCATCAGTTACGACCATGTATTTTATTATGCCGTCCGGGTCTATTATGAACAGACCCCTTCTAGCGTTGCCTGTTTCTTCATTCAGGACTCCATAGCTCCTGCTTATTGTACCTTTGCGGTCCGCGACCATCGGGTATTTGACCTTTGCTATCCTCTTATCCGCTTCGCTCCATGCTTTGTGGACATAAGCGGTATCCGTACTTACTGCTATTATCTCCGCTTCTTTTTTGGTGAATTTTTCATAGTCATCTGCAAAGCCTTCAAGCTCAGTAGGGCAGACAAACGTGAAATCCGCGGGGTAAAAGAAAAGTACGACCCACCTGCCTTTATAGTCGCTAAGCTTTATTTTAGCTATTTCTCCATTCTTGTAGCAGTCAGCAGTGAATTCAGGCGCTTTTGTTTCTATCATTATATAACTATTGACAGCATTATTAATAAACCTTTGCATGAAGTCTGGTAAATTTATCGTTTACCCCCACGCAATCTAATTAAAACTATTTATTTACTCTTGCCTTCTCTATCGTATGAGTCTCCCACGAAGATCCCAATCGGCATTGGAATACATGATGACGTACGGCTGGGCCATACTGGTCATTGTCATCGTCGCAGCAGTCCTGTATTCTTTAGGTATCTTCTCTCCTTCATCATCGTTGTCAACAACAATAACAGGCTTCTCCAATTTAGGAACAGTAAATGCAGTCTGCCTGGGAGGAACAAGCTTCACAATATCTATGGGAGACTCAACAGGTTACCCTATAAACATAACCCAAATCAATCTAACGTCCTCATCAGGCAAGACAACCTATTCTCCAAACATCCTAATCCAGCCCAACAGCATCCAGACTGTAACGGTACCCTCATCCTCATTATGCAGCCCAGGAGCAAGGTACTCTGTTTCTGCGGTCATATCTTACCTTGAGCCAGGACAGATCTTCCCAGGACCATATACATCGACAGGAACAGTGGCAGGAACCGCAGCTTCTCCCCCTTCTTCAGCTACTTCATATGAGCCTCTAACAATAACCAATTCTCAGAATCAAGGAACCCCCACACCATTCCAGCAGATGATTAATGTGACAAGCAGTAGTCCAGGCTGGGCAGACATCTCCTCATCTCCTTTTGGCCAGAACGTTGAATTCTTCTCGGCGACTGGCCAGATACTCGATTCCTGGCTTGAAAACTACACGTCGGCCCATGCAATCTGGTGGGTCAAGCTGACCTCATCTATCCCCGTGGGCTCCAAGCAGATAATCTACATGGGCTTCGCCCCCACATCGACCAATCTTTTCAACACAAACAATGTAGGAGAGGCCCCTCAGTTATCTTCCACTTATGCGGAATATGATGACGGTGCAAATACCTTCCTGTATTATCAGAGATTTGGGGGGTTATCTTCTTTGCCAAATAATTGGAGTTCAATAAGTGGTACTGTTATAACATACTATCCAATGTATATAGAAGTAGCTGCAATAACTTCCAGTACTTGGTACGGAATCTATATGAACCCTATACCCTCTTCTCTTTCATCTTCTACAACAGTATGGGAATATTATGGTAATGAGTATGATTCGAAAATTGCGGGAAGTGCGGTTGGTATAGGGATAGGTTCAACTAACGAAATATCATATGGATTTTTAGAAGGGGATAACCCGCCGAATTTAGTGTTTTTAGATAATAATAATAATGGTTTTTCCATAAATACAGGATATTACGACACAAATGATAGTAAAATCTACACTATGGAAATAGTTTCCGGAAAGGATGTAAATATGTATGTCAATTATAAGCAAATATATTCAACAACAAGTGCGACCTCGGCAAGCCCGACATACTTTGTTATACAAAGTAGTAATAACGGTGGTACATTATCTTCTCCCATAACGATTGAATGGTTCCGTCTTCGTGCCTATCCACCAAATGGAGTGATGCCTTCCGTGAGCTTTGGAAGCGTGAGCTGATTACATTATTGTTTTAAATTTGAAAGAAATTTGGAATCTAAGCAATCTATTTGACAAAGGAAATCTTAAGTTTGCTTATTTTATTGAGCCCTTCAATCTCCTTTGATCTCACAACAATGAACAGAATGGTCGATGCTGGCCCGGTTTCAGGCGCGGATATCCTGAATTTGAAGTTCTTCGTGTCTTCTGTGTCTATTATTGATTCGCTGGACACTGAATTAAAGTATCCGTCGTCTATCTTATTGTATATTATCGGAAGGAAGTTGTCCCTATCCTCGAGTGTCAGGTCAAAAACCAGTGGAACGTCAAACTTGTTCGTTATCGAGACATTGAGTGTTTCCTCGTTCCCGCGCTTAAGCTCCATTGTTTCTATCGATAAACCCACTTCGACCCTTGATGAGAGCTCGTCGCCTATCCTCTCAAGTATGTCCTTTATCTTTAGCGCATAGGTTGATCTGACCAAAGCAGAATTTAGCTTGTGTATCATCGAGCTTGTTCTCTCATCGTACAAGTCCAGCATGCTGAACATTGATTCAACGTCCTCCTCCTTGATGAACCTTTTAAGTGACTCATTCAGGATCCTGCTGATCACCTTGCTGTCTTTTACGGTCAATTCCACAGATTTACTATGTTTAGGCTAATATTTAACTTTTTTATGCTCCTTTTGAAGGTCTTTTGAGCAGCGCTGCAACCCCACCAAGGTTGTACAGCTGTAGGCCGTCACTTGATTCCTTTGATATGAACTCTACGTTTATGTTCTTGTTCTTTGCCATGTAATAAAGCTCATTCTTTATTGTGTCGTCTATTCCGGATGATATCAGCAGCATGTCGACATTGTCGTTTTTCAGCTCGTTCCTTACCTGCAGTTCTCCGTAGGTTGACAGGTTGTCGTTCCTGGCTATGCTGCCCATCAATTTCTGCACAAGCTTTCTCTCTATAAGTATCCTTTCATTCTCCAGCAGATCCCCGCTTTTCTCCACAAGCTCGCGCAGGCCGCTCTCATCCGTGTAGCTTGTGCTTTTCATCCCTTTGACTCGGTTCTTTAGGTCTGTTATCAGGTACCCACTCTCAAGGAAATTGTCCTTTATTGAGCCCGGCCCGCCGATTATTATGCCAGCGAGGTTTTTGCTGAAAAACAGGTCTTTGGCGGTTTCGGCGACTTCCTTGAAGAAGTCCCTTATTAACCCTTCTCTCTCCCTAGAGAACCTCATCGCAGACTGGCCACCCTTGGAAAATTTACCAGGGACTAGCGATTTTATATGTTTAAGCGGAGTTATCCTCGCGCCTTCAAGCAACCCGAAAGTCGCTTCCCTGACATCCATGACTATAAGCCCGTATGTATTGCCTTGCTGGAAAGTGGACTTCAATGGGTCTGTTATGAACCTTTGATCGCACCTGTAAAGCCTTATGTCCAATTTTGTCGGCGGCTGCACATCCCATATCTTTATATCCGGCTCGCCTTCCTTGTCAGAGACATTGCCGCAGAAGATCACAAGGCCGTTCGGTGGTACTGCTTTTATCAGCTTAAGCTCATTGATTATCTTCTCGAGCGCCTCAATAACATTTTTCCTGTTGTTCCTGTCCTTTATGTTTGATGCCGTGCTCTTCTCATCCAAAAGCTGTGATCTGACTATGTCAAGGCTGAAGCCGGACGGTATATAAACCGTAACAAGCTCGGTATGCCTGCCTTTTATTCCCTCAAGGTATTTTATCAAGTTAAGAGTCTCAAATTCATCCATATAAACCTAAAATAGGCTAAAGAGCCAAATGCTTAGTAACCCAATGGCTGCACAGTCCTATTAAAAATGAACCAGCGATTTGCTTGTTCATATCCCTAATTAGTCGTCTTGGTTTAAAAGCTTATGACTTAATGGCGCAATACATCGAACCCAATGGATCGTGAGGGAGTTGAACCCTCCATCTCTCGATTATCAGTCGAGCGCTTTAACCGCTTAGCCAACGATCCTATACCTAATTAGGATAAGTCGCTAATTTAAATATAATTGCGGTTGTTGCATTTTTACCGTTAGAAAAGCTTATATATGACTTATGTCCTATATCTATAATCGATATCGGTTTTAGATATGGACTTTTTCACAAGCAGCACGCATAGGAGAAGCTTCGGTTTGAAGTACTGGGTACTTGGTATGCTGTACAGGCAAGACATGAGCGGTGCGATGATAATAGATACAATGTCCCAGAAATCCTTCGGCATGTGGAGGCCTTCTCCAGGAAGCATATATCCCCTGCTTAGGGACATGGAGAACAGGGGGGAGATAAAGATGAAGAAGACTGTAGTCGGGCAGAAAATCTACGGGATAACCGATAAAGGCAAGAGGTCTTTGAATAGCTTTGATATCCCCTTCTTTGGTAGGTTCTGGGAGTCCGACGGCTCATCAGTCTCAAGCACGATCGATTCTATGGAAGCCGATCTGGATTACTTGTCGGATAAGTCGGAAGAGCTGAAGAAGGACAAAGAGGCGGTAAAACGCCTGAACAAGATAAAGGATGATCTCAGCAGGCTGGCGAAGTGAAATCTTGGAATACTCGATTAAAGTAAAAAACCTGGTAAAAAACTACGGCGATGTAAAGGCCCTTGATGACGTTTCATTCGACGTCAGGAAGGGAGAGATATTTGGATTGCTTGGCCCGAACGGCGCCGGGAAAACCACGACGATAAAGGTTCTGACCACGCTAACGGAGCAGACAAGCGGCACAGCTTTTGTAGGGGGTGTGGACGTCCTCAAGGATCCGACCAAGGTCAAGTCCAAGATAGGCTGGATATCTGCCGATATAATCTTGGATGAGGATTTGACCGCTATGGAGAACCTTCATTTACAGGCCCGGCTGCAGAACACAAAGGATTGGAGGAAAAAAGCGGAAACGCTCCTAAAGACATTTGGTATATTGGACGCAGCCAACAAGAGAATAGGCAAGTTCTCCACAGGGATGAGGAAGAAAGTTGAGATAGCGATGTCCCTGATAAGCGATCCTGAGATAATATTCATGGACGAGCCCACCATAGGCTTGGATGTGGCGACAAGGCAGATGCTGTGGGATCTGATAAGGGATGTGAACAAGAACCATGGTAAAACAATCCTTCTGACAACTCACTACATGGAGGAAGCAGACTCCCTGGCGGATAGGATAGCGATAATAGACAAGGGCAAGATAGTGGCGATAGGCACCCCTTCTGAACTGAAGAACAAGGTCGGCGGGACAGTGATAGACATGGAAGTATCCGCCGAATTCGACAAGAAAAGCGTGGAAAAGATGAAGAACGTCAAGAAAGTGGACATAAAAAACAACCATGTCATGATAACTCTACGCAATGAAAATGATGCAGTGGAGATTCTCAGGAGAATAGACCTGAAGAAAGTAACAAGCTTCAAGCTGATAAAGCCGAGCCTGGATGCCGCATTCATAAAGCTTACTGGCTCGTCGATAAACCAGGACAATGACACCGACTACAGGAAGCTCTATTCGATAATAAGGAACAACACGAGGGGATGATATGTTCAGGGAATTTTACGCTTTGTTCGCCAGGGAGATATTGAAAACCTACAGGAATGTAGCTGTTGTGATCATGATGGTTGCCCAGCCGATAATATGGCTGGCTTTCTTCGGAAGCAGCTTTGGAAGCGCCCCTAAGGCGTTTTTGAGCGAGTTTTTCCACACAAGTAACTATATAGCCTTTTTACTTCCGGGCATAATGACGGTCTCGATGCTATTTGTAGGCATGTTCGGCGCGATGAGTCTGATACAGGATAAAAGGCTGGGCTTTCTGAGGAGGATACTTGTATCGAGTCCGTCGAAATCCGCCGTTTTTCTCGGTAAGGTTTTTGGTGCAATGACAAGGGGCCTTTTCGGGATTCCTATAATGTTGGCCGTGGCTGTAGCTTTTGGAGTGGTGCTACCTGCGAATCCGTTTGCTTATATCGATCTTATAGCAGCACTGTTTTTCTTCAGCCTCGGGATGGTCTCAATATACTTTATAATAACCATAAGGTCATCCGACTGGCAGACCCCAGGGGTAATAGCCAATTTCATAAACCTTCCACTAATGTTCTCAAGCACGGCGATCTTTCCAGAAGCGCTGTTTCCTTCCTGGATGAGGACAATTGCGACATATAATCCAGTGACATATGCAGCAGATGTAGGTAGAAGCGCTCTGCTTTCAACAGGCGTCAACCTTTGGTACATACTTTACCTTGCAATATTCGGTATAGCGTTCATGGCCCTGGGTATGTTTCTGTCGAAAAAATGGCTCAGTGCAGACTGAAAACGCTATCCTTTGAAGCGTTTTTTGACGTGATGCCTCGCTTTTATTAGAAATTCCTCCAAAACAAACATCAGTCCTAACTCGATCACAGCAAGGACAATGGTCACAGCGATGAACCCTGTATACCCGCCCGGCTTAAGCAGCCCAGTTGCTACAAGCGCGAAACTCTCCAAAAACGACACTACTATCGCGGAAATTATCAGCTCAATCGTTACCTTTCTCATTTGCTGAATACTGTGCCAATCTTTTAAATACCTTTGTAAAAAATAATATGGACCGAGGGGGATTTGAGCCCCCAGTCTCTCCCGTTCTAGGAAATCCTTGCAAGGGGAGCGCGTTGCCAATTGCGCCATCGGCCCATCTGTTAACTATAGAGATTTGTTTTTAAATAAGTGACTGCTATCGATTTTTGCCGTGATAAAAAGCATTAAATACTATATCCTCATTAAGATAATATGCAGAATAAACATACCAGGGCGAGAAGGACCCAAGCCAGAAGCCGGGTTGTAAAAAAACCCGTCAAAAAGGTAAAGGAGCATTCTCTGATAGAACTTTATCTTCATGGTCTCACGGGGGTCATAGGCCTTGGCATCCTGGTAATACCCCTTTTCCTGGCGCTGCTGTACGGCGGTCCGTTTTCAATATACCTTGTGATAGCGGCGGGATTTATAGCGCTTCTAATCGGCATACTGATATATGATATATCCCTGACTCACAGCCACGACCCATATAATTTCCTGAAGGCAACATCAGGAAAGGAATATTCATTTATATTCGGCTTCCTGCTGCTTGTATCCTTCCTGATAACCATAACAATTGCGGGAATAGCAGCAGTTGGAGAGCTGGCCTTCTTCTTTGGGTTGTCAGTTTACACTGCCATAGTAGCGGTCGATGCAGTCCTGATATTCATCTGGATACTTTTCTTCTTCAACAAAGTTAGAAAATCGCTCAACTTCAGCGGGGCTTTGAAGCTGTTCTTCATCGTCCTTCTAATAGCTTTGGGCGCAATATCCCTGGCGTCTCACGGTGTGCATTCAGGGAGTTACCTATCGATTCCGCTCAGCACATCATACACTCTGCCATCGTTCGCTTTTGCGCTTCTTATGTTTTTGTGGATGTATGGAGGGTTTGAGGGCGCGTCGATAGTCTACAAGGGCCAGAATCGGTCAAAGGTGGCAAAAGCCCTCGTTTATATAATAATCACCTCAATCGTGCTTTTCTCGCTGGTGCAGCTGTTCGTTTATGAAAGCGGAAGCATGATCACGGAATCAACGATCCTGTCAGCCCCAGCAACGATATTCACCGCCAACATAATATCCTTCGGCTTCAGCATGCCGGTGCAGGATATTGTTGTGGGCCTTTCGCTCATAGTTATACTGGCGACAGCGTTCGCCCTGGCAAATGCATCGAATAGGACGCTGGATGACATGTCGAGGGATGGCGTGATGCCCGCTTTCCTGGCAAAGGATGAAAACCTCAAGCTCTTGGTGTCGATAGCAATACCTCTTGTGCTTGTGACGATCTTTTCGCCGATAATTGTGCTCGGCACGGCCCTGTTCAGCTATCTGCTTATAGTAATAATAAGCGCGCTTGTATTTGCTTCAGCCTTTGCTTTCTTCAGCTTCGGCTACCTCTACCATTACGCCAAAAAGAAGGATTACCTGCGTGTTCTTCTCGGTCTTTTCACGACTGCGGTGCTTATAGCATTGATAGTGTCCGCTCCCGCGGCTTTCCTTATAGGGCTGGTCGTAATCCTTGTAATCTCCTTGATAGGATACGTTTTAATAAAGTAATCTATTCATAATAAGCATGGTTAACAGAAGACTAAAGCAGATAGTTGCTTTGTTGATAATAATAGGTTTTGCCGGCTCGATTTTCTTCTTCCTGCCGAAGACTCCCAACAATACCCCAGTCTCATACTATATAATAGTGCCACAGCCACTGATCAACAAAACCCTGCAGACCGATTATAGCACGCTCAGCATAAATTCTGGGCAGGTCGATTCGGTGATAGGGCAAGCCCCAGGAGTGCAGGTTTCAACGTTAGTGTCGATAGATAACATAACAAACATGCTCCAGTTCACTGAAAGCATGCTCAAAAGCGTGAACATGTCCTACACTGTATCGGGAGGAAGCATATCATGCGTGTCCTCTCCCATATTTACCAGGGACCTGTGTGCGAATGCCTCTCTGTCCCAAAGCTGGGTGCTGTTCAAGGAGGGTGCAGGCGGCAAGCTTATCGCGCAGACGGTTCCACTGAGCTCAATAGCTTTGAATTCAATATATTCCAACACAACATTTATACTCGCGTTCTTTTCAAATGTAAACTCATCTGTGTCCACCCCTGTAAATGTCACTTATCCTGGTTAAACCGCGCAATGATGATATGAACACCTTCCGATAAAACATGAGGATAAGGGTAGCTTCTGAGCGCGTTTTAATATTTAAATACAAAAAGCCAGTAGAGTAATATTATGGTTGATAGTAAAAACGGCGTAAAGCTTGCGGACAATGTACATGAGATAAATCTTGGACAGGTAAAAGCCTTCCTGATAGAGATGAAGGATGGAGGGTTGATACTCGTCGACACTGGGCTGCCGAACAGCGAGAAGAAGATCATCAGTTACATAAACAGCATAGGTAAGTCAGTTTCCGATATAAAATACATATTCCTGACGCACTCGCATGTGGATCATTTCGGCAGCGTGTACATGCTACAGAAACTTACAGGGGCCCATATTGGTATACAGCAGAACGGCATAAAGTTCATAAATGGCGAGGCAGGGGTGCTTTTGCCGAAGCCAAAGCAGCCAACACAGTTCAAGACAAAGCTCATGATATCCTTGATGAAAGTGGCATTGAAAGTAAGCAAGCCAAAGTTTATCAAGCCGGATATAGCGCTGAAGGAGGGGATCCTCCCGGACAACATGGGCGTAAACGTCAAAATACTAGAGACTCCCGGGCATTCATCCGATTCTGTGTCGATATACCTGCCTGATTCTAAGATCGTTATCGTTGGGGACCTGCTATATGGAACCCAGAGCAAGCTTGTTGCACCCGAGTTTTTCGAGGATTACATAACATTGATGAACAGCGTGAACAAGATAAAAGCCCTGGGCCCGGATGTTACCGTATGCGTTTCCCATGGAAAGGACCATACCGTAGCTGATATAGACATCTGAACTTTCAGTTCCAGAATTCGCGGGTTTCTATGTAGTTCTTCTCGGCTTCTATGACTTTGTCGATAAGTTCGTCCTGGCTCTTGCTGTAGCTTGCAAGGATCCTGCTTGCAGTGGCCGGGCCAACACCATATGAGGCACCGACTATGCATGCTTTGCCGCTGTATGCCAGGTAAAGCGCGCCACTCTGCTTTATGCTGTCGAATATCCCTTTCTCCTCCTTTGTTAATTGCTTGTTTTTAAGTCCCTTGGTTATTATTGGCTGGTACACATCCTTGTACTTCGCTTTGTAGAAACCTATATACTTGGAGTGGCATTTCCTGCACTGCAGACCGTCTGCATCGCCCGCATTCATCTCGCCAATCTTGTATCCGCAGTTAAGACACTGCAGCTCCATTCTGGTAGCTTTGAGCCTTTCAATCACCATCTCCCTGAGCGCTTTCTTCGCCTCCTCCGGTTTCATTATCGACCCGCCATATGTATTCTCCAGGCCTTCGTAAGTCAATGGGGAAGCGGGGCCGTCGTTTATCGTGACTTTTATACTTCCATCCTTTATCCCTTTGAGCACGTCGACTAGCCCTTTGAAGTCTATCTTATCCCTGAAAAGTTCATTGTAGGTTTCATCTTCGATTATACTGCCCTTGTACATGTCAATTAGCGTGCGGAGGTGCATTTTTGTGAAATCCGCATATTTGTTTATGACTCCCATCCTCTTTGCTACATTTAGGAACCTGTACTCATAAAGGGAGGTGCGGCTTAGTCCTTCCTTTACTAGCGTTTCTGGGTCATCTATCGTCGAGATTATACTCTGGAGCTGTTTCAAGGGGAAAAGTATCTTTACTATGACCCTGTACGGGTCTATCTTGGTTATAACGCTCTCACCCGTGGCCATTGATATCTTTGCCGATAGGGCTTTTGAAAACGCCTCATTGACCTTATTACCAAAAGTTGAGTGTATAACTGCATATTCACGTACCCTCTCTATCAGGATATTGTGCTTGTCTGGAATAACAAAGTTGTCATTCTGCTCCTGTAGCACGGAAAACTTGCTTGCATACCGATGCCTCAGCTCGCCGGCTGCCTCCGCCACGAACCTATGGACCGGCATAAGCTCTCCCTCCCACGCAGGTATTGCACCAATTGAATTGTGCGCCCTTATCACACTGATCTTAGATTGCTCAACCTTGACTATCTTCCATGTCTCTCCACGCATCACGAAGCTCTCCCCTTCTTTTCCGTGCTCTGCAACGAACTCTTCATCAAGCACGCCCATCCTCTTGTTCAGCTGCGAATCTATCACAAAGTAAGTCTTGCGGTTTGGTATTGAGGAGATGTTGCTTATATAGAACAAAAGCCCCCTCCTCGTGCGCACAAGGCCGTCTCCGTAGTATCTCAGCATGTAATGCTTGATCAGGAAATCAAGCGTGCTGTTGAAAGTTTTTTTATCCAGATCCTTGTAGGCGTATGATCTCTTTATCAGCGCATAAATATCTGCCTGCTTTGTAATCCCCTGCATTACGATTCCGACTATCTGGTGCGCCAATATATCGAGGCTTCCCATAGGGAGGTTTATGACCTCGAGCTTGTTTTCCTGCCTGCATTTCTCTATTGCCTGGCTTTCGAGGTAGTCATCGACGTTTATTGTCAGTATCTTGCCTACTGCAATGCCTTCCTGTCTGTGATTTGACCTGCCAACCCTTTGGATCAGTTTTATCACCTGCCTCGGAGACATATACTGTATCACCAGGTCTACATCGCCTATATCTATCCCCAGCTCCAGCGAGCTCGTTGCTATCATCAAGTCTATGTCCCCTACCTTGAACTTGTTCTCTATCTCCATGCGCACTTCCTTGGAAAGCGAGCTGTGGTGGACCTCCATCTTCTTGTCTTTTAGGAATTTCGCAAGCCTGGACCCAAGCAGTTCAGCGGTTTCGCGCGTATTTGTAAAAATCAAGGTAGATTTTGAGCTGCTTATCTCCTTTTCTATATACCTTAAAGAGGTGGCAACGATCTCGTTTACTTCCTGCTTTTTTGCTACGTTTTCATCTCCTTCCTCAATGCTCGGATAGATCACTTTTACGTCATATTTTTTGTCTCCTTCGAATGAGATGCTTTCCGTGCATCCAAGGAATCTTTTGGTCTCTTCAAAGTCGCTTATCGTCGCACTTATGCCTACTATCTGGAAATCTGCTATGGTCTTCAGTCTCTCTAGCCCGACGCTGAACTGCGTTCCCCTCTTTGATTCCATAAGGCTTTGGACCTCATCCACTATCATGAACTTCAGGTTCTTCATGTGCTCCATCATCTTTTTGCTTAGGAACATAGATTGGAGCGTTTCAGGTGTGGTTATAAGGCAGTGCGGAGGCTGGCTTACTTGGTTTGCTCTTTCGTAGGCTGAGGTGTCCCCGTGCCTTACGTCTATCTCCACGCCGAATTTGTTGCCTATATTTATTATATTCTTAAATACGTCCCTGTTGAGAGATCTTAGCGGAGTGATGTATAATAACTGTACTCCCGGCTTGTCTATATCTATCCTGTCGAGCATCGGTAGAAACGCCGCCAACGTTTTTCCGTACCCGGTTGGTGCTCTTATCACTATGTTTTTTCCCGATGCTATGCTCGGGATCACTTCCTTTTGTATTCTTGTCAGCTCGGTGAAGCCAAAATCAGTTATTATCTTTTGTAGTTTTGGCGATAGAGTTTCCATATAGAGATTTAAATCAGCAGCGCTAAGATTATTTATGGTGTCCAAGCTTAATAACATTATCAACAGAGCGTACAGGGAGTTTGTCCCAAAAAAGGCGAATGAACTTAAGGTTACGAAGATAGCCGACAAGATCAGAAGTTATTTGGATAGCTCTCTGAAGCGGCTCGGCATAAGCGCAGAGATAGAATTTGGCGGGTCTTATGCGAAGAACACCTGGATAAATAAGGAGAGCGACATAGACATATTTGTAATTTTCAACTCAGAAGCAGAGACTAAATTACTCAAAAGACTAGTCCCCAAGTCTTTCATGGAAGCACATGGAAGCAGACTCTATTTTAGGGGAAAAATCAGTGGCATAACCATAGAGGTTGTCCCGCTTGTAAAGTTTACTGACAGGTCAAAAGTGGAAAACTCTATAGATCTGTCGATTCTGCACGAGAGATATATTAGGGATAAGCTCAGTGATAATCTGAGGAAGGACGTAATAATACTAAAGCGCTTCTGTAAGGCTAATGACTGCTATGGCTCGGAGACCTACAAGCATGGCTTCTCCGGTTATGCTTTGGAGCTTCTGGTAATAAACTATGGGGGGTTTGTCCCTCTGTTGAAGGCAGTGGATTACTGGTACCAGGATATGGTGATAGACATCGGCGGGCATTACAATAGCGAGGCCCAGGCGCGTTCAGCAATCGGAAAGCAGGAAGCCCCCATGGTGCTTATTGATCCGACAAACCCTAAGAGGAACATATGCGGCTCCCTCAACCAGGACAACTTTGTGAAATTCATCTTTGCGTGCAAGAGGCTTTTGGTTTTTCCCTCATTCTCGATGTTTCAGAATCATGACATGGAAAAGGAGATCAAAAACCTATCAAAAGCGAGGCGATCCAAGCTATTCATTTACGAGACGAAGATCCTGGAGCCAAGAGACACTTTCCTTTCAAAATACAACAAGGCGCTGGATAGGCTGCTCCGCGAGCTGAGCGCAAATGACGTAGAAATATACAGTTGCAATGTGGATTATGGTACGTCAAAGGCGAAGCTTTTTCTAGAGATAAAGAATATCCCATCGACCGCAGCCAGGCCAGTTTCTGGGCCTAAAGTTTGGTTAGAGTCGAAGAAACTGGGCGATTTTCTAAAGGTCCACAATGAAGTTTATTTAAGAGGTGACAGCCTCTATTATGACAAGAAATACGGAATAAAAAACTTTAATATAGCTATAAAGACAAGTATTGTAAAATACATGTCTGAAAAGGCTGTGTTAAAAATTTGAGCCCGAATAGCTCAACGGCAGAGCATTTGGCTGTTAACCAAAGGGTTGCAGGTTCGAATCCTGCTTCGGGCGCTTAGACTCTATGTGCTTGTTTCTCTGCTACTTGTGGTCAAGATATATATTAGGAAAGCCCAGTATCCTGGTAATTACTTGTAAACAGAACATCTGAAACAATTCCATTTTTATTATTTCCGCTGTAATCGACAGCTGAACCATTCAAGGGCCAAAATACATCTATATCCATTCCGCCAATGGGCTTACCGGTTAATCCACTTATATATAATTGTTTTATTTGTGCAGGCGAAAGAGAACTGTTATAGTATTGAAAGTTACTAACAAAACCATCTATTGTAGATACTATACTTGGGGTATTATCTGAGGCGTAGACGCTAGTGGGATGCCCATTTGGATAACCTAAATAAAAACATACACTGCCAGGCGGCCAGCTTTCTGCCCCCGTATTAGATGAAACTAAATCCCCATCTATATACAAAGAATCATTATCAGTGGCGTTGTTATAAGACAGAACTGTATAGTACCATTCTCCTTGGTGTACACTTGGACTTACAAGGTCAGGAAGACTCCATACTGATCCCCAGATAACTCCTGAGTTTAGGCCTAAGGGTGACATAGAGCCTGTGCAAAGTAATTGAATGAAGGGCTGCACAGAATTCACATTAGATATTGAATTCATATAAACCCACATCGAAAATGTTTTTGGTGAATTCGTTTCCATAGCTAAATTACTTATTTCTATTGTGCTTATCGGCGAACTACCCCCATCGGTTGAATTTTGACCAAAGAATTCAGCTACATATTTCGGTAAAATTAAAGAAGAAGACGTTCCAGAAACCGTTCCACTCGAGATATATGGTCCCGGGAATGTCTGACTTGGTTCAGTGTAGTTTACCGTCACGGCCAGAGAATAGCGCGAGCCTGCTGCCGGACAGATGTTTGGAACTGAGAATATATAACTCGAAGTAGGCTGGATTATTGGATTTGGGTCCACGGTTGAATTTGGCTTAAATGTAGATATCTGGCCCGTGGATGATTTTGCTGTGACGCTGGTGATATTTATAGGATAACCTGTCGAGTCCCCTAAGCTTATCCTTAATATTCCATTAGCAGTGCACTCTCCAGTAACACTGCCCAGATTGGAGAAACCGATTACTGTTGAGGACAATGAGGATGCTGGAGAAAATATCCCCAGACTGTATAAAACACCTGCAACTATAACAATGACAAGTATGGCCCAGCCATAAGTCATCATA
The DNA here is from genome assembly GCA_021810345.1 of Nanobdellota archaeon. Classification (GTDB taxonomy): domain Archaea; phylum Nanobdellota; class Nanobdellia; order Parvarchaeales; family Parvarchaeaceae; genus Parvarchaeum. The sequence goes on from JAJZIX010000006.1 coordinate 22,662, forward strand.
TACTCCAGTGCTGATTGGGATTTTCGTGGTAGACTCATATGATAGAGAAGGCAAGAGGAAATAAATAGTTTTAATCAGAAAGGCAAATTCTAGAGAGAAGTAAGTTTCGCTCTATTTTGATGTGCGACTTAGGTTTTATTATCTTGGAAGATTTAGATATAATGAATTTTATTAGAAGTATAAACGAAAAGAGACCTTAACTAATTAAATCCGTTCCACTTCGGGTGCTTATCTTCTATTTGTTTGTCTCTCTAGGCAGAAGCGGTATAAACAGTATCGAAACTACAAGCACAGCAGCCATATAATACATCGATATGGTGATAGTTGTGAATGTCAGAAAGAAAGTCATCAATCCTACACCAAATGCCCCCCCAAGGATATTACCTACTCCCCACACCATACCATAAGCGCGGGAGTAGTACTTCTCTGGCACCAGCTGGTAGGTGTAATCAAGCAGGACAGAGAATCCATTGAAAAGCACGAAAGCGATTATTGCATACAATAAAGTTAGAAGAATGATGTTGCTAGTGGATAGAAACGCAAGAAAAGCAAACAGCGTAATCACCGACGTGAGGGAAATAGTGTATTTTCCTCCTTTTTTGGATGTCATATACCCGAAGAAGGGCTGGCCAGCTATAGCGGGTATGAAGCTTAGCGTTAGTATCACACCTGTCAGCTCAGCCGAGCCGGTTATATGGTCAAGGTACGCCGCAACGAAAGTGACAGATCCCATTAGGAATGCGCCCTTGACGAACACGGGAGCAACCACGCGGTAAAGGGTGCTTCTCACTTCCTTTGGTGTTGGTATTTTGGCGCGCTTTACAATAGGTTCTTTGTATATTCTTCTGAAGCCCCGCAACCCAAAGTATACTGCGAGCGCAAGAATCCAAGTATACACAGCAAGAACTTCAACTCCGGCGAAAGTCCCAAGCTCTATGATGAAAAAAGTAATCAGAGAAGGCACGAGCGCCCTGCCGACGCTGCCCGCACCCCCGTTTATGCCGAGGAAGGTACCAAGTTTATCTTTTTTGTAGGAAAAAGACAGAACCGTCGCCCCAAGCGGGTGATAGAAGGCCTGCCCCGCGCCAAGGGCCACTGATCCCAATAAAACCAGCGGCAAATAAGCCCCAGGATAAAGGAAAACCACGCCGAATATAGAGGCAGCCGCAGCTTCCAACCCTATGCCTAAGGTTATCAAAGCCGCGTCTCTGTTGATTCTATCAGCTATTCTTCCGATAGGGAGACTGATTGCGCCATAAAGAACGTTGTAGATTATGGCGTTTACGCCTAAAAAGGCAAGGCTGACGTCCGGCAGCTTCGAGAAATAGACTATAAGGATAGAAAACAGAAGGAAGTTCCCATCGTTGGCGAAGTGCGCCAAAGAAGTGAAAACTAACGCGCGTTTGCTGCTTGTTTTTTCCGTATCGAAAAGCCGTGTTATATTTTCAGGGATTCTAACACTGGCTGTATATCAGTGGCTGGCCTGCCCTTATCATCTGCTATCTTCTGTGTTAAAGGTGGCACCATCCCTCTCTTCTGCAGCCTGCTTTCAAATATATCCGGATCCTCATTTTGGAAGAAAATTCCGACGTGCATGTTGTCCGGATCCTCATTCAGGAGCAGATTTATCGCCTGAAGCTTTTTTTGGTTTACCTCTTCCCTGTTGCTAGGGTCCTTTACCACACCGTCATATCCGTCTGGCAAAGGCTTAGTATGCGCATTGAACCATGCAGCCGAAGTGAACTCAGGATTGTAGGTGGGGCATCCTTGCAGTATATCTACCAGTGCAAGCCCTTTGTGCTGTATAGCCTTTGTCATTATATCAGAAAGCTCGTTGACCTTGTAGCTTTGCGCCCTTGCGACAAAATTGTATCCGGACATTATTGCCAATGACAGCGGGTTTAGGGCCCCATTTATGTTCGGTTCTGGCAGTGATTTTGTTTTTCTCCCCTCTGGAAGCGTTGGGCTGGCCTGCCCCTTTGTCAGTGAATAGACCCCGTTGTCGTGGATGAACAGCTTTATGTCATTGTTCCTCCTGCCTGCGCTTATGAAATGTCCTACCCCTATACCGTAAGTGTCGCCGTCTCCGCTGTCTATCAGGACGTTTAGATCGGGGTTTGCCATCTTTATCCCTTCTGCGAATGGTATCGCCCTCCCATGTAGGGTATGAACTCCGTTTACATTCACGAAATGCGGAAGTTTTGATGAACAGCCTATGCCTGAAACTATCACGGTTTTGTTTGGGTTTAAGTTTGCTTTCATTATCGCATTTTTGACAGCCAGTACTATGCCTGCATCGCCACAGCCTGGACACCAGTCATTGAATTCATTCGATGTCAAGCCCTTAACATCAGTAGCCATTGAGTATCACCTTCTTCTCTCCTTTTATGACCCTGTTGAGGGCATCTGAAACTTCATCGTATCTTACAAGCCTGCCATTGTACTTGAGTATCTCATTTTGAATTACGAAGCCGGTTACCGAAGCTATATGCTGTTTCAGCTGTGCACTTGAATTCTCCTCCAGCACCACCGTTTTCTTTGCTTTTTTCAGTATCTCTTCGACCTCCTTTGGTAGGGGATAAATCAACTTGATCTGCAGCACCGATACGTTACTTTTTGATGCGCCCTCCATAACTGCAGCAGAAGGCCCGCCCCAAGTCACCACCAAAAGATCCGCCTTTGCAGGATCGCCTATCAGGTTGAACTTTTCATCTTGGCTTAAATCTGAAAGTATCTTATCATACTTGCCGTTTCTTTTGTCCATCATCTTTATCCTGTTGTTTGGCTCCTCCGATATGTGGCCCCATTCATCGTGTTCGTCTCCGGCAAGCCAGAATATTGCATTTGGATTTCCTGGGATTATCCTTTCGGATATGTTATCTTCTGTGAACTTGAATCTCTTGTAGTCTTTGTCCACGTTCTCCACGAGTTTTCCTCTGTCCACCTTGTAATTTTCTTTAATGTCGAGTATGGTCTTTTTGTCTATGTTTGTGGATCCCTGGGATATTGCCTTTTCGCCCAGCATTATCACTGGCAGCTGGTATCTCTCTGCGTAGTTAAAGGCCTCTGCGGTCATCTTTATGCTTTCTTCAATGTTCCCAGGGGCTAATACTATTCTGCCAAAGTCCCCATGCCCCTGATGTATTGCAAACATTAAGTCTCCCTGTTCAGTTCTTGTAGGAAGACCTGTTGCCGGTGCGCCCCTCTGGTGGTCAACAAGTACTATCGGGATCTCATTCATGCCAGCCCACGTCACAGTTTCTGTCATCAATGAGAAGCCGGGACCTGACGTTGAGCTTGATGCCCTTACACCCGCTATCGCTGCGCCCGTAGTCATTGAAAGCACTGCAAGTTCGCTTTCGGGCTGTATTACCCTTATTCCTAGCTCGGGATGCGACTCTATGAAGACGCTCTCATCACTTGCAGGTGTTATAGGGTAGTAAATCTGCATTTTGCATCCGGCTATGGCTTTGCCTAATGCCGTGGACACAAAGCCCTCCATATAAAGCTGCTCCCCATTGTCGGAAGAGTTAAGGTGTTTTGCCGGTTGCATCCCCTTGGATTTTAAGCTGGCTATCGTGGCTTTTGTTACCTCATCGTTTCTGCTCTCCAGGTATTCTATTGTCTGGCTGGACACTGACACGTCAAGGTCGACCACAGTCTTCGGCTTTTTGGAGAATTCATCCTGTACTGCTGACACAATACTGTTCTCGTCGAATCCAAGCAAGTAAGCAGACACGGTCACGCATATAATGTTCTTTGCTATCACGACCTCACTGGTGGGCCTGTTGAATTTCTTGGCAACTGCCGAGATTATTGAATCAAAATCTACATCCAGTATGGTTATATCATTCCTGCTGATTTTTGACTTGTCGATCTTGCTGTCGACAATCAGAACCCCTCCCGGCGATATATCCCTTAGGTGGCCTTCATGTACGATCTCTCCGCGCGGGTTTTTTTCGCCGAATACAGACTCGCTGTCGAAGAACACAGCCATATCGACTTTGCTTGGTATAGCTGAGACCTTCTTGTCGGATATTCTCACTGTGAAGAAGCTGTGCATCCCTTCTATGTTTGAGAAGTACTCGCGGTAGCCGTATATGTTATAGCCGAACTTGACCATTATCCTGGAAAATAGGCTGAGCGCAGAGTCGATTCCGCTTCCTTGCTTACCGCCGGTCATCCAATTTATGTCTGTCATCCCTATCTATCCAGTTATTCAGAGATTATCGTTCAGCCACTTTGTCAGCTGATCTTTCTGCATAGCCCCTACAAAGCTGGCCTTAACTTCTCCTTTCTCTATGAGCAGCGTTGTTGGTATTGCCTCTATGCCGTATTTTTCTCCGAGTTCCTGGTTCTCGTCCACATTAACCTTTGCCAGTGCAAACTTGTCCTTCATGCTTTCCGATACTTCCTCTATTATAGGGGAGTACCATCTGCACGGCATGCACCATGGGGCCCACATGTCCACGATCACGGGCTTTTCAGACTTCAGAACGTCGTTTTCAAACTGTTCACTGTCTTTGATTTCTATCATATCCCCTATAATATAACTAAACTATTTAACCTTTTCGTTTTTTGTCGCAAATTCTATGAACTTCCGGCTTAAACGCTTTTTAAAACCAAACACGTTGTATAACTAGAAGAATATGCTCAAAAAATTGAAAGAACTACTGGCAGACGGCAGGGAAAGGGAAGACAGCAATATAAAAAGGAGACTTTATAATTTAGTTTCATATCTGGAAGACGATGAGGGTGCGGACTACAAGAATCCGTTCGAGAAATACCTGAGGAAAATCCAAAAAACGTATTCGAGGCAGAGGTACAGAATCGAGCCAGTCCTGGAAAAGTTTAGGTTTTACATAGCTTCGGCGGCAAGCTTATCCATAGGAATATCAAACTGGAGCAAGGACTTTGCCGTCAACAACCCAGTGGCGGCGCCCCTGTTGAACCATGATGTGCTTTACTCTGGTATGCAATGGTATTCCATGGCTTTTCTGCAGGAGGCGGCCACGATCGGAGTCCTTGCCGCCACCGCTAAGAACAAGAAAATCGTCAACAAGCTCGCAGTGCTTTACGAAGCGGCAAGCTCATTGAATTTCTTTCTTTATTACAGGGAGATGACGGACAAGCTTTCTATAACCCAGTATGGGCTGGAGTGGAATACAATATTCTTCTTTTTCCAGCTGCCGGTCTACTTCCTGCTTATAAGGTTTTATAAGGGCGGGAAGCAGAAGAGCGATAAATATTGATTAGATCGCCAAAAAAGAAAATATATAAGCACGCAACTTATATCTTTATTGTAAAAATAGTGTGTTTGGCGTGCACTTTATCCCGCAAGGGGTATTATCATGCCGCTGGTGATTTATGGCAAAGGTTACAGTTACAATATGTGACGTGTGTAAGCAGAAGATAGCTACAAGGACTTGCCCAGTTTGTGGCAGGGACCTGTGCGAAGCGGATACAAAATCCTTCTCAATCGATGTTGGGCTCAGGTTTGGGCAGAGAATGGAGATATATCACGGCTATATGTGTGAAGACGATTACAAGAAGCTAGAACAGAACCTTGGTAAAACACTTAGCAAAGTGAGCGACAAGCTGAAGTCTGAGATAGACGGGATAGTTAAGGAAAGCGTGAGCAGCTGAACACCGGACCTATTTGCCGAAGTTGGCAGATACTTTCCACCAGGATTTTGACAGCCAAAGCCCGGCCTAAAAACACTTATAAACATAGTGCGTTTTAATCATTAAATCCCTGCGTAGCCCAATGGTAGAGCGACCGGCTGTAGAATTGCCAAGTGCTGTTTAAGTGCGATGAAGGGTTTCAGCTGCGGTCACCGGTAGGTTGCGGGTTCGAGTCCGGCCGCAGGGATTCTTCTTATCTCTGTATCCTAAATCAACTTTGCCAAAAGCACTTACCTGCTTATGAATATGAATTTGTCCTTGCCATCCATCCTGCAGAAGCCGAACCGTTCGAACTGGACAATGTCGCCTTCCTTCATCGACCGGACGTCTTCCTCTGCGAGGCCGTTAGATTCGCTAAGACTTTCTTCGTTGAAGTTTCCCTCGGAATCGACAAGGTTTCCGATTTTTATGATTTTTATAGGATAATTCCTTTCGGTAACCCACTGTATTATCTTTTCACCGGTCTTCTCTGCGAGATACTTTCCCTTCAGGTTGTCCTTATCTATAGACAGTATCTTGATCGAATAGAGGTCCTTCAATCTTACTACCTCGCCTGCCTTGAGCCCATCTACATCTTTCTTTGATATAAAGAATTCTCCATTAATGTCTATTTTCCTTGTGCCGAGATCGATTGAGGGGTGATTTCTCAGCTCTACAGGTTCATTCGGGCTACCCTCGACGGACAGCTTCACCGGGTCCTCAACGAAAAACCTTCTAACCGCCTTTCCGTCTATTACCCTTCTGTTCAGCGTGAATAACAGGTCCCACGAATATTCGTGCTTTGACTGCGAGTACCCGACGGACATGACGAATTCCCTTATTGCTTCTGGCTGTATCCCTCTCCGTCTTATTGCTGACAAAGTGGGCAGCCTGAGGTCATTCCAGTCGGGTATGGCCCCTTTTTTTATCAATTCCCTTATCTTCCTTTTAGAGAAGAGAGTCCCCTCAAAGTTAAACCTGCTGTACTGGACTATTGTAGGCTTGTTCAGCCCCAGTTCCTTTCTGAGCCTGTCTTGAAAGGATACTTTGAATTCGTTGCTTCTTAGGATATGGGTCACGCCGCATATGTGATCCTCCACTACGCTTGCGAAATCATATATTGGCCAGAGGGAGTACGGCTTATAATCTGTCTTTATAATCCTGAAGATCGAGGGATCACGCATAGACATGTCTCTGTCGTCCATCCTGCCCTTAAACCTTACAACAGCCTTCCCCTGTTCGATCTTGCCGGAGATAGCATCGTTCCAAAGCACCAGGTTCTGCTCGGGGCCCTGCTGTCTGTGCTGGCATTCTTTGCCCTTCATTCTGTTGTCCTTTATTACATCAGGATCGCATGAGCAGATGTATGCTTTCCCCCCCTTTATGGCCCTTTCCCCATACTTGTAAATCTCATCCATATCGGAGGATATGAACTTCTTCTCGTCATATTTTATGCCAAGCCACTTTATTCCCTCTTCGAAGTTCTTCACGAATTCCTCCTTGACTAAGTTTGGGTTGGTGTCTTCGAATCTCAGCCAGAGCTTTCCGCCGTATTTCTCCTTGTATAGGTAGTTTATCATGAAAGAAATGGCATGGCCAAGATGCATGAAGCCTGATGGCTCTGGAGGCAGCCTCAGCACCACCTGGCCCGAGACATTTGGAAGGTCCTTTAGGCCTGTTTTTTCCTCCTTTTTTGCGCTAAGCTCGATCCCAAGCGCCGCCGCTTCATCTTTCTGTTCCTGCAGGCTCTTTGAATTGATGTCTGACACGATCTTTTCAATTTTCTCCCTGAGAGACTTGGGGTCTTTAAGAAGCGATTTGTCGGCTCCGACTGCGGCTGAAAAAACCGACCCCGCGCTGGCCTTGCCGTCGTGCGACAGTGCGTTCTTCAGCGCAATCCTCTTTATATCCTCATCCATCCATAAACCAATCATTTTTGGCTCTTATAATTTTATAATGCCTGTAAACACCCCTAGAATGGCTGTAGAGACAAGTTTTTAAAGGAGCAGAGGCATCATATTACAATAAGAGGTGATAAAATGGCAGACTTTATAAGAAAGAGTATAGTCAAGGCCGAGGTCAAGAAAGTCGGTAAGGACATGAGATGCCCTGACGAGACCATAGAGGGCCTGGATAAAGTCGTGAAAGAGCTCATCTCCAAGGCAGTTGGAAGAGCAAAGGCTGACGGCAGAAAAACCGTGAGAGCGCACGACTTCTAAATAAGTTTTGTATTTTTTTATTTTTGTTTTTTTCGTTATGTAACATTTTTATACCATAGATTCTATAATTTAGCATGATAAGCATACCTCTGATTCTTGGTATAGCCATAATAATCGTGGCGATTATAACTTTCATAAGAATAATAAAGCAGGTCCTGGAGGGCGCAGTAATAATAATTCTGATAGTCATAGGCAGCTTTTTGATATACCATTCTGTCCCAATAATAGGCGTCCCGAACTTCCACATACCGATAAGCCTGGGCCCGAATATCCTCGGTGCCAATCCGGGCGTTGGCAATACCACAGACATCGCGGTTTTCAATGCAAATGCGCTCGCGATAGGTTCTTTTTCCGTTACGCTGAACAATAAATCGGTGGCGGTTCTGAATCCATCTTTGAGCATACCTGCCACAAAAACAGGAGTTCTCGTGCTCAACTCTACGGCCCACGGCAAAATAGTCCTCAAAGCCGGCACAGACGTGCTAGGATTTACGCTTGCAACCCTCTCAGCGTCTTACAATTACACCTAAAAGATTTTATAGTTCAAGCCAAAACTTGAAAGCAGACTCTTAAAATCCTCGTCATCAAGTACTTCTTTGCTCAAGTAAACATTGTATGGAACTTCCTTGTTGTAAAGCGCTCTGCACCTGACACAGTTATTCTCGGCAATCAGTTTGTACATTATGAATACCTTGCTTATCTTTTCGCTGAAGGCCTGGTAATAAGGTAGCGCCGACGTGTGGCTGCATGAGCTGCAGCTCTTCACGATGGGAAAATACTCCGAGGAAGGGATCCCTTTAAACAGCTCCGGCTCGTCGGCATCCTTTAGCTCCAAAGCAGACTTTCCGCCGAGCCTCTTGAACATTGCTTTCCATTCTTCGTCCTGTATAAACCTGCTCTCAGGCAGGAGCTTCATCTTTGTCCTGAACGCTATCTCGTGCAGCAGTACGTTTGCAAGCCCGGCAATCGATGAGAAGGCAGCGGTTGTCTCATCAAATGTCATAGTATCATCAACTGGATTATAAAACATGTAGACTCCCAGTGCTTGTATCGGTTCGATAGAGTACTCCTCTGGTTTTGGGATAAATGGCTCATACTCTGGAGGATAACCGCTTGACCGCACGTTTTCAAGCGCAGATTCCAGATTCTGCCTGGCTTTTTTCCTGATTTCTTCTTGTTGTTCCATCAGTGGCCTGCTTTATAGTATATAATAGACAGGCGGGATTAATAATATTTTTCTTGCTAGATTTTGACTTGGATCTTTATGATCATAGCTTAGATGTGTATTAACCCAAAATAGCGCCCGGGGGCAGTGCAGTCACGTCGTTGGCATTGGATGGTGCTGGGTTTATCGCCGAAACTGTATCCTCTGCAAACACAGAACCGTTTACTTGCAGCTTGACATAGAGTGGAAGTCCGTTTGCCGAGGAAATGCAGTCATTAATTGACACCCCTGTTGAACCTGTCTCATTTGGTGGTGGGAGTATCTCCTCCATTGAGCAACTTTGTCCTAAATACGTTCTGTACCCTAAGAAATGAACACTTCCTTTGCTGAGTTCTAGGGAAGTAAAATTATCATACATTGTATGGAATGTTTCGAACGGAATTATAGCAAATGAACTTACGATATAGAAAGGGGAAACGGCTAGAGCAGTAGAATTGCAGCTCATTGGCTTTGAGTTTATGGAGGATATTGTGCTCTCAATGCTGGCGTTTACCGGAGTTTCGTTGGTAATAGTTTCCTTCTCGCAGAAAGTAAGATGTGAGTCATTGTAGATAGTTACTGCCCCATTATTCAGTAAGACAGATGCGTTGAGGATATTATACGGAAATGGTGTTGAAGACGTTGAATATGTTCTAAAATAGCTTCCGTATTTAGCTATCCGAAAAGTGCCGTTGGTGGCACCGCTAGGTGCAGCGTTTGCCGGGCCGGTGGAAAAGTAGGGGATCTTCATTTGAAAAGTATATGAGATGTTAAATGGGCCAGAAGAATTATATAAGCCCTGCGCGGTGGCAAACATGGAAGAAATATTACTGACATTGGAAAGCGCAGTATTTTGGGCAGGAAAGTTCAGAACGTGCAAGAAGAATAAAACCGCTACTACTATGATGATTGCAACTGCCGCAACTACTAGTAGCCCAAGTCTTCCCACCATTATTATGTAATAATCTGCTTATTTATATACTTAAAATAGTCAGCAGCTCAAAAAGTTTATTTTTTGTATTAAACCCTCTAAAGAGTTCATGATTTTTATTTTAAAATGTAGTAGTAGTTTTTAGGTTAACTTGTCTATCTACTGGCGCTTTGGGAATGTATTTATCCTATAGAAATCAGTTAATATTTGACAAGCTAGCCGGGGAGACAGTCCCTCCTTGTAACGCAAATGGACTTTAGGCGTGGCGAAACGTGGTGGAGGAACTGCGATTTCATACAAAGTAGCGGAGCTATCTGAGAGTCACAGCCCTACAGGATGCCTTTGTTTGGCAACCCAGCCAGGCCCGGAAGGGAGCAACTGTAACTATACGAAGACGTGCTTGTAGACAATCTGTGAGGAGAAAATGCCGTTATTCAATATATGAATAGCAGTCTCGAAGCCACGGCTTGTCACTTAAAGAATATTAAGCATAATTGTGTTGGTTTACCTATCGTATGTCGGGGTACTCAAGCGGTTACGAGGCAGCACTGCTAATGCTGTTGGCTATGCCTTCATGGGTTCGAATCCCATCCCCGACGTTTTGTTTTTAACCCGGGTAGTTGAAAGATATTTAACCATCAAAAGGCTATCTAAATTATGGAATCAAAAAGCAAGAACCCAATGTATGACAGCATGAAGGCACTTCTGGACGCCATAAGAGATAACATCTCGGAGAAAGCATCTGAACCGAAGAAGCTATCAGTGAACTTAGACAAGCTTGAAGTAAAATTGTCTGGCCTGAAATACCCGATAAGGCTTTCAGCAAAGCTGGAAATTGATTTCTCCGGCGAAAAGTCTTCCGGCAAGTCGTCCAAGTGACATTGTTTCAAGAAGAAGGCAGCTTATCCGCTCCAACTGCGGAAAGCATGAAAATGCTTATAAATAGGAGTAAGTATATAAAATTGCTATGGAAAAGAACAGCAGCGATAACAAGCTTTTCAGCATGTTCCCGCAGATGTTGATGGGTTTTCTGGGCGGAAGGAACAAGAAATTCTCTTTCAGCTTGGACAACCTCGAAGTGCATCTGCCAAACATCAAGGAGCCAATAAAGTTGTCTGGTAAAATAACCATAGATTTTTCGAAGCAGAAAGACAAGAAGTGAACTATGGCAAAGATAAGACCGGGAAGAGCATACAGAGAACTCAAGATGGCCTACACGCGCAAGTCAAAATACAAGCGCCTGAGCTACATAAAGATAGCACAGAAGCCTAAGATAACCCAGTACCATTCTGGCGCAGTTTCAAAACAGTTCGGAAAGAAGGTCGTTCTGCTTTCAGAGATATCATGCCAGCTAAGGGAGAATGCTATAGAAGCGGCAAGGATAATAGCCAATAAGTACCTCACGGATACTATAACCGATCAGAATTTTCATATAATAGTTGTTGCTTACCCACATCAAGTCCTTAGGGAACACAAGCTTGCGACAGGGGCCGGTGCAGACCGATTCTCGTCCGGGATGCAGAAGTCGTTTGGAAAGCCAGTAGGCATGGCCGCGCGGCTTATGGCTGGCAGCAGGATATTCGAGATACACGTAGATGAGGCAAATATCATAAGCGCCAAAACTGCAGCCCAGAAGATGGGCAAGAAGCTTGGCATAAGGACCAGGGCAGTAATACTCTAAAAGAAGTCCTCTTTGAATCCGACTTTCTGATTCAGCCACCTGAACAGCACAAAGAAAAAGGAGGACAGCCTGTTTATGTACGGTTTTATCGCTTCATTGCCGCATTTTATCGCGGCTAAAGCCCTCTCGACGCGCCTAGTCTGCGTGCGGCATATGTTTACTGATGTCGCTGCCTGCGTGCCATTTGGATAGACAAACCTGTTAGTGTCTTTCAATTCTTGTGAGTAAGAATCCGTGAGCGCCTCAAGTTTTTTAACAGAATCAGAGGATATGGGGTTTACTCTCCTGTTCTTGACCAGTGGCAGATACCCCGATAGCTCAGCGCTGATAAGGTAAAGGTCTGATTCTATCGATTTCAAGTCCTCCTTTATTTTATTGTCTTCTATTAGTGAGTAGGCCGCACCGATTTTGGCCGATAAATCATCAATCTCCCCTATAACCCGGACCGTTTTATTATCCTTCGGAACCCTGCCATCTGCAAGTGACGTTTTTCCATCATCACCTTTTCCAGTGTAGTATTTCATATAGCGTCGTCTTTGACATTATCTGGGTTTTTCAGGAGGTAGTATTTCGCTTTCCTCCTTATACCATCTATGTAAACCCTGAAAAGGTCATACGATAGGTGGTAATAGACGGACCTGCCCCTGTGCTCCGAGACCAGGATCACACCGAACATCGGCGAAAGAAGGTTGTAGAAGTGCTTCTTGTCTGACTGAGAGTTCAAATCTAAACCAAGTGCTGCTGAAAGCTCGTCCCTGCTCATTTCGCCCTTTTCTCTAATTAGGTTTATTATCTTCTCTGCTTCCGCGTACAGCATTTTACTCTTTGGGTGATTCCCGTATATGACGTAAAGCAGGTCTTCCATCAATTATATATAGGTCTCGCCTATAAAAATACTTGCTATAGGTATCTTATTTATATAACAAAATGCTATCAATTAAATGGCGTTGAACGAGAACAAAATATTCGGTGACAGCTTTGTGCTGCTTTTCAAGGACAGGTTGATTCTAGTTCTTGCGCTTCTGCTGACGGCCATAGATGCAATCTTTCAGTTTGTTACCGATTCATTCAATATCTCAAATTCTTTTTATACCGGGATATATGCCATGTTGCTGCTGGTTATACTAGCGCTTTTCAGTGTGTTTGTATATGGAATCGTCTTCTTTAGGCTTGGAGGCGGCAAGAATCTTAAGCTGTCGGATCTTGCGAAGATGTCCGCAAGCCGCTATCTCAGCATACTGGCAACCTACGTGCTGACCGGCTTGATAGTCGGTTTGGGAACAATGTTTTTTGTGATTCCAGGGATTTACCTGTTCGTCAGGCTTTTCATTGCGCCGGTTTCGGCCGCGCGCGATAAGAAGAATCCGCTCGATGCTTTGAGCAAAAGCTGGAGCATGACAAAAGGTCAGGGCTGGCCAATATTCATAATTACACTGCTTGTTGGGATAATCCTGCTTATAATAGATGTTGGCGCAAGCATGGCAGGGGTCTCATTTATATCCACATTCTTTGGTTTTGCGATGGTAATAGCATCAGTGCTGATTTATAACGGCCTATCAAGAAAGAAGATCGCGTCCGTCAAGCGCACCCGCCATGCAAGCCGATAAAGCGCTTCTGCTCTAAGCTCATCTTTAAATATGACTTGATTTCTAATAGCATGATGGGATACAGCCTCGAGGAAGTTTTGCTTGATTCTAGGAAGCTAATGAGCTATGTGTTAAAAAGACCGGAAATAAGCGCAAAGTTGTCTATTTTCTCCCTTGTGTATAGAAAAGAATATGATCCCTCTTACCTCTCACTGGACATGGTTGACAACTCGCTTGCAAGAAAGCATTCATACTTGAATGTTGATCCAAATAGGCCAACTGATTATATCTCTGTGCTCAGCAATACAATTCCTTCCTGGACGCTGTCTCTTTCAGAAGGGGACGATTCGGAGGAAATTTTTGGTAAGGATTTTCATAATGAGAAAACAGGACATAGAATCCCAGTCATGGAACTTATAACAGAAGTGCTCAAAAAGGTAGAAGAAGAGCAAACAAAATTAAACTCACCTAAATTTGCATTTTCGGTTAGTATGAAATTTACTTCTAAAGCTGATCTTGACTACCGCAGGGAGTATATTGTTCCTGAAGCGAGGGAAACCTCCGATGGTATAAAGACTTGCTGGCATATATACCCTGCAAAAAGCGGCAGAATATTTGTTATAGAACACCCTCATTCGTTTAATTTGTACAATGATGCAGTATTTTATAAAATGTGAGCCGGGAAACCCATAATTTGGATCACTCTCATAGATGAAATTCATGTCCACGGACCAAATGCCCTAGTGGAGCACATGTGCTTCACTGTTTTTTGCTGTTAGCTGACATATTCAGGATAGCTCCTGCGAGCAGATCGTTTGAAGCCGCTACCATAACGTGGCCTTTGCTCTTCACTGGTTTGATGAAAACTATTTATCTACTCTCTTTTTCTTTAGTATATGAGTCTCCCACGAAGATCCCAATCAGCATTAGAGTATATGATGACTTATGGCTGGGCCATTTTGGTCATTGTCATCGTCGCAGCAGTCTTATACAGTTTAGGTATCTTCTCTCCTTCATCCTCGCTGTCAACGACAATAACAGGCTTCTCCAATTTAGGAACAGTAAATGCAGTCTGCCTGGGAGGAACAAGCTTCACAATATCTATGGGAGACTCAACAGGTTACCCTATAAACATAACCCAAATCAACCTAACGTCCTCATCAGGCAAAACAACTTATTCTCCAAACATCCTAATCCAGCCCAACAGCATACAGACAGTGACAGTCCCTTCATCATCATTATGCACTTCAGGAGCAAGGTATTCTGTTTCTGCGGTCATATCCTACCTGGAGCCAGGACAGATCCTCCCAGGACCTTACACATCAACAGGAACGGTGACAGGAACTGCAGCTTCTCCTCCTTCCTCAGCTACTTCATATGAACCCTTAAATATAACCAACACCCAAAACCAGGGCACTCCTTCACCATTCCAGCAGATGATTAACGTCACCAGCACCAGCCCAGGCTGGGGAGACATATCCTCATCTCCATTCGGCCAGAATGTCGAATTCTTTTCTTCAACAGGCCAGATACTTGATTCCTGGTTAGAAAACTACACTTCAACCCGTGCTATCTGGTGGGTAAAGCTGACTTCCTCGATTCCAGCAGGCTCCAAGCAGACAATTTACATGGGTTTCGCCCCCACATCAACCAATCTTTTCAACACAAACGATGTAGGAGAAGCTCCACAACTTTCAACGACTTATGGAGAATACGATGACGGTGCAAATGTATTTAACAACTACTGGAACTTTGCTGGGACAAGTTTTCCGACTGGATTTACTAATTATAATAATGGTGGAACATCAACAGTGGATAACGGACTAAATATAAGTTTAGCAAGTTCTGGAAACTATTACGCTTTTGTTTATAATACCGCAATAAGCCCAGATTCAATTGTTGAAACTTATTCTACTGGAAAAAGAACTAACGGTCCTACTGACCTTGGGGCGTATCCCTCAAATAGTGAAAGTGTAACTGGGTTTGCAGGAGTAGCTAACACTTGGGGTTGGGGATATGGAACTATAAGTGGGGGATATGGTAACATAGGCAACCCATTTGATATAAGTTCGGGAAGCGGAGTAGCAAGTATATATTGGATTGGAACCGGAGATGAAGGTGTCGGATGGAATTACGATTTTGTTAGTTCTACTTATTCAATTACAATACCTTCTTCTATATATTTATCCATCGGTATGGGTAATAATTGCGGTAGTAGTGATTTAGTTTATTATTGGCTTCGCACACGTACCTACCCTCCAAACGGTGTTATGCCTTCCGTGAGTTTTGGAAGCGTTTCTCAATGATTACTATAATTAGTTGCTGTGGATTAGAATTTGCTCCTGCCGGGATTTGGACCCGGGTCTGTGACTCGAGAGGCCACTGTCCTTGGCCGCTAGACTACAGGAGCAACTATAGAATAATGATAGGTTTTGTATTAATAAATGATGCCTTATGTCTGTAGCGGTGGCTTTTCCCATAAGTAAATAAGCTCATATAATTCTTTCGGTGGTTCAAGTATCATTTGGAGGACTTCTCTGCCGCTGTTCGTGGCGTAGGCATACCCGATACAACTGCCGTAGCGGTCCAAAAGAATAGGATTGCGTTTTAGGTAAGACAGCAAAAGCCCCCCATGTCGTCAGGGTCTATGCTTTCGTATGGGCTTCTTACGCGCTCTTTGTTGAACTGATTTACGTCGTTTAAGGCCCCTTGTATCACCGTCTCCATACCATTTTTAAGCAGCAGATCTCGCTCCTTAGCTTTTTCAACAAGCGAGTAGTTTCCGCTGTTTACTGCCGATCTGAATGTGATATACTCTGACAAGCCGTTGTAAAAAGCCGGCCAGACTGGACTTTGTTTTTCTGTTTTTTTGGCATTGAATCAGCCGAGCCGTTTCTTTGATCTATACTGAATATAAGAGCATGGCTGGTCTCAAGAAGCAAGCCGTATCGCAGGCCTGCTCCATCTTCTAGGTGTTCTGCCTGTCTTTGGAAAGTAATTGTATACTCATGGTTTATCAGCCTTCCGTAGTATACGCTTTGCGCAGCAGGCTTGGCGGGGATTCGGATATGCTTGCTATTCAAGCGTAGCGCCGGCGCATCAAACTCGCAGGCAAAGGTTCTTTCTACTACCGGTGCGATTCTGAAATTATCTCCTGCAGTCTTGAGATTTTCATTGTTAATCTTGTTTTGCCGTATTTAAAAGGCTTAAGCTGCCTTTAGACGTAAAACACCAAATATATTAGTCCGTAGCCGTTATAGAACTTATGAATCTGAGGTATCTTGCAGCGTTGAGCACTACCGTTGGCACGATAGTTGGAGGAGGGATACTTGCTCTGCCGTATGCGGTGGAGAAATCCGGTATCCTGGTTGGTTTGCTGCTTTTTGCGGTGATAGGGGCAGCTTCTATACTAATAACAATGTACACCGGAGAACTATCAAGCAGGTTCAAAAAGTTTCACCAGCTGCCAGTTATGGTGGGAGGATATATGGGCAGGAAGTTCAGGATGCTTACGCTGCTTTTCCAAATACTGACGATCTACGGCGCTCAGATAGCTTATCTTATAGGTATATCTATAGTGCTAGTCGCACTTTTTGACGTTCCGTACTACATAGCGCTGACCCTGGTTTTCCTGCTGACTCTTCCATTGATCTACAAAGGGTATAAGCTGGTAGAAGACGCTGAAACCCCGTTGCTTTTTATAAAACTTGGACTGATTGTAGCGGTTTCGATAATCATACTGACTACATTCCATGTAGGCAATATCAGTCTGTTCAATAATGGAAACATCTTTGGGCCGTTTGGAGTGATACTTTTCTCCCTAACGGGTTATACAATAATACCGGAGGTCAGGGAGGAACTGGGAAACAAGCCCAAAGACCTCAACAGCGTGATAATAAGCGCTTATGTAATATCGATAGCAATGTACGTCCTGTTTACGCTTGCTTTTATAGGTGCTTTTGGAAGCGGTGTGGCGGAAATAGCGACAAATTCAATAACTTCCAATGGATATCAGCTGCTTCTGGCGGTTACAACTTTGTTCCTTTTGATAACACCCTACATAGCGCTGAGCCTTGTGCTTACCGATGCGTTTTCGTACGACTTTAAGATAAACAGAGGAGTAAGCCTCGCAATGGCGGCAGTTATACCGTTCGCAATCGCCTTTTTGGACCTGGATTTCCAGGCAGTATTATCTATAACAGGCGGGATATTCGTGTCAGCATTGTCGATCCTGATACTTGCTGCAGTCCATCTCGCGAGAAAGCGCGAAAGGGCCACCCCCAAGTACTATGTAAGGGGCGGTGAGGTTGCCATCGTGTTTACAGGTATAATAATGGCCTTAGGTGTTGTCTACACCCTGCTCCAGGTCATATGAAATTACTCAAATTGGACCGTAAAGAGGGGATCATCAGGGGGGTGATTAAGTCATACGACGACCTGGTAGTGCTGTCTTATGTGATAACCCCAGGGGACAGGCTTACAGCCTACTCAAGAAGGAAGATCACGATAGGCAAGGAGCATGTGATAAAGACCGTGAAAATAGGGATAGACGCGGAGAAAACCGAGCTTACTCCTGTTGGATTGAGCGTCAGCGGGAAAATCTTCTTCTCGTCTGACCCGGACATACCGCTGCACAAGTACCATACCATATATCTTAAGCTGAAATCAGGTTTCAGCCTGTCAAAGAGCAGGATACTGGATTTTCAGGCAAGCATCCTCAGAAGGTCAGAGCAGAGGTCGCCAAAGATATTCGTTTGCGTTTACGAGCTCGGCTATGCAATTTTCTATAGGATAACAAATTACTCCGTGAAAAGGTTGTATGAATTGAAGGAGAATGTACAGGGCAAGAGATTTAAGAATGAGACTAAGGAGAAGTTCTTCGACAAGCTTGAGGAAAGCATAGAAAGTGAGTACAAAAAAACCAAGTGGGACGTTTTCATAGTTGCCGGCAAAGCAATGGACAACGAAGAGTTGAAGAGGGGCAGGCTAAAAGATCTTGACATATCGTATGAAACAGTCTCTTACGCCGACACAGGTTTGCATGAGCTTATAGCGAAGGATAAGATAAACGCGCTGCTTAAGGATACAAAGATTGGCATGCAGAGAAGGCTTATCAAAGAGTATCTATCAGCCATATCCGCTGGCAGCCCAGATTATGTTTATGGTCGCGCGAAGATACTTGAAGCTTTAGGCTCAAAGAGCCCTGTCGAAGTCTTGGTTACAAGAGATTTTGTGATGGAAAACCTGGATCTGATGGCGAAGCTCGAGTCATTGGGCGCCGAGATCCAGTTTTTCGATGAAAAGGATGATTCGCTGGACCAGCTTGCCGGCTTTGGCGGAATCCTCCTTAAGCTTGCCTGAGTCCTGAAATACCATAGTTTGGTAGGCATATTTATATCCTTTAAAAGATAATATTCAATATGTCCAGGACAATCATCTATGTGATTTTGCCGATCATGGCGCTTGTGTTACTGTTCATAAGCAGTTCCCATGCCTCGGCTTACCACGTCTCCTTCCAGTCGATAAATTCGACTCTTGGCATAAATCAATACGCCTTTTTCAACGTTTCTGCCTATTTCGGCCAGAATGTGAGCTATTCTATATTCCTGAACAACTCAAAGATCTATTCGGGTACAATACCCGCGGATTTCAGTGGTTACAAGATAATAAAGTACAATATAACCAATCTCCGTTATGGGACTTACAGAGCTTACGCAACCTTTTCTACGCTGACCGTCAGGGTCAACTCCTCAAATAACATTACCATTATGCCAAAGCCCTCGCTAAGCTTTGGTAACTACTCGAATATCACTGCGATTTACAACAATTCAGCTAGAATCAATATAGACCTAATAAACAGCGGCAACACCCCTTTGAACATAACATGGGCCCTGCCTATTTTCAGAGGGATATCTATGAGCATATCCAGCCTGAAGGAAACCTTTCCTTTATCAGCCGGGGAGTCATACAGCATCCCAATAAATCTGACATTGTCAGGAAACTACACAAAGACGCTGAATTTCTCGTTTGGTGCCTCATTCAACGGCACTATCGTGGTGAAAAACTACGTTACTACTCTCTTCAAGCCGTATATAAACCTGTCGTTCTACAATACCAGCCTGAAGACGAACAATGCGACCAGCAGCTCCTGGACAGTCTACCTTAGCAACAAGGATAACACTCCTGTAATGGTGACTTTCGAATTCATGCTTTACATAAACAAGAGCGAGCTTTACTACAACAAGACGCTGCTGATCTCTCCTACCACTACACAGATCACATTTCCGATACCAAAAAGCGATGTTTTGGGAGTAAAAGTGTTCTATCCATCCTCAAACAGCTCTGAGGTTAGCCAGCAGATATTCAGCTCCCCCGTTCCTGGCCAGCCGAACTCAATAGTGAGCGCGGTATACGGAAACATTTCATACATTGCGCTGACTGTAATTGTCGTAGTTTTGCTGGTCGTGCTTAACAGGAAGCTATCAAGCAAGGGCAGGGGCAAGAAATAAGATGGAATACATAGATAGAGCTATAGAGGTTGCATTGAAGCACAAGAAAGACCTGAAATTCATAGCTTACATAATAGTCGCGATCTCTGTGCTGTTTGCTGTGAACAGCGAATACCTGTCGGTTGCTTTCATACCGTTATACATAGGAGTTATCCTGGCGGTATCCCTTATAATCTTCTTCTCAAAGTTCATGATCTCACGCATTTACAACATAAGGCTGTACGGAGATATCTGGGTGGCGGGGCTCGTGTTCTCCTTTGTGGTTTCTCTCGTCCTCTCAAGCTTCGGCATGCCGGTTCTTATACCCATACTGAGCCTGAACAGGTATGGCAGGCTTTCAACAATAAAGGGGATCAAGAAGGGCGAGGTCAACATCCATGAGAAATGGAAGATAGTGGTATTCTCTGCCATGGCTATACTTTCTTTCTCCATGCTTTTCATGTTCGCCTGGAAATGGTCGGGCAACATTGCATTTTTTGCAGGAGGAATAGCGCTGGCCATGTTCGTGCTGGTCGATTTTCTCCCGCTTCCGAGGTTCGAGGGTTCGATGCTAATCTATCATAACCAGCTCGTCTACTCAATAACGCTCGCATTCTTGGTCATAATCGGTGTGCTTTCGCTGGTATCACTGGTTTCTGCGCTTACTGCATTCATTGTCTTCGTGGCGATGAACTTTGCC
>JAJZIX010000017.1 GCA_021810345.1 Nanobdellota archaeon
CAATAGTCCAAGGAAGTTGTACATTTACCGCTTCATCCGAATCGGGATCACTGCCTTCGGGCGGCTCACTGCCTATAACCTACAGTAGCTCGTGCCAGACAACATTCACAGAATCCGGGCTGCCATCATCCACATCATGGTGGGTTGATTATGATTCGAGCAACCTGAGCTCGACAGGGACATCGATAACATTCTCAACTGCATATGCTGCTAATGTTGGGTACAGCGTTGGGGATGCGCATACGACAGGGTGTACATTCACTCCTTCTCCAAGCAGCGGAACGTTAACCACGGGAAACTCACAGGCTATAAGCTATTCATCTAGCTGTACTACAACATTCACAGAATCTGGGCTGCCATCATCCACATCATGGTGGGTTGATTATGATTCGAGCAACCTGAGCTCGACAGGGACATCGATAACATTCTCAACTGCATATGCTGCTAATGTTGGGTACAGCGTAGGAAATGGGTATTACGGAGGGTGTAAATACACTCCAACTCCATCTAGCGGTACACTGACGACTGGAAATTCGCAGTCCATAAGCTACTCCACTTCTTGTGCGTTTACTTTTTCAGTACCTGTTACCATAACAAATTCGCGGTCTTCAGCTACGCCTTCACCTTTCCAGCAAATGGTTAATGTAAGTAGTTCTGTATATTCCGGACATGCTGCCTCTAACTTTCAGAATATAGAATTTGTGTACCAGAATGGCACTGTGATCCCATCATGGCTAGAAAGTTACACCTCCTCTAATGCGTTATGGTGGCTAAAGTTAGGGAGCTTACCTGCATCTTCTTCTGCAACGGTGTACATGGGCTTTGCCTCGACTTCAACTAATCTTTTCAATACAGTAAACGACGGTGAAGCCCCAACCCTTTCAGAAGTTGTGCAATCGAGTACTATTGAATATGCAGCGCCAATAACAATAACGAATTCTCGATCTTCAGCTACGCCTTCACCTTTTCAGCAAATGCTTAATATATCTTCATCCGTATACTCAAGCTATGCTGCTTCAAACCTGCAGAATGTTGAATTCCTGTATCAGAATGGCACTGTGGTGCATTCCTGGCTTGAAAATTACACATCCAATCACGCAATCTGGTGGATAAAAATAGGGAGCATACCGGCAGGTGGGGCCCTTACAATATATATTGGTTTTGCTTCTGAATCGACAAATCTCTTTAATAATGTTAATATCGGGGAAGCACCACAGTTATCCTCGACATATGGGGAATATGATGATGGCGCCAATGTATTTGTCGCTTATGACAACTTTGCTGGGACCCAATTGAATAGCTCAACTATGGGATGGTCAGGTTACTCAGGAGTCTCTGTTAATAATGGTTTGACTTTTGCTCCTTGTACTACATCAGACTGCTCAGCGGGAATAAACACCGCGCAGGACTTTTCCGTTGGTTCAGAAACACTTGATTTTTACGGTACTTATGCTACTGAGAATAGTGGAGGATACTCTGCTGCAAGGATGGGTTTCCTAAATCAGAATGCGGCAGGGATGGGTGGACAAAGTGGATACACTGCCACATATCTATCCAGCACAAGCTCAATCGAGAATGTGAAAACAAACTATTATTCGTATGCAAGCACTCCCTCTATATGGACAATAGAGACGTATGGCACTGAGGTTTATTCATTCAGAAATTATGGCAATGAGTATAGTGAAACGACATCGGAATTGTCATCTGATATAACTTTTTTCCTGCAGCAGAATAGCGGAGGAAAATACTATTTCAACTGGGTCAGGATAAGAAATTCACCACCAAACGGAGTGATGCCTTCCATAAGTGTGGGGGCAGTTGCTTCGAATGGATATGCGGAATACGATGACGGTGCAAATGTATTCACTAATTACTGGAATTTTGCTGGGACGTCCTTACCCACTGGTTGGACAATAAATGACGGAGGGACAGTAACTGTGGACAATGGGGTATCAGTGTACGCAACCAGTCCCAGCAGTTGGAATAGAGGTGGATTGGGATATAACAATCCCATTGCTTCTCCATACGTAGTTGAAACATGGATGAAAGATGATGCCGGTAGCAATGATGGAAATCTTGCTATCTTCCCATTTGTTCCAAGCGACATAACTACTAGCAGCACAGACACAACTCTCTATTTGGTGGAGAACTTTGACGGCTGGGTCTGGCAAAACCCCAGCAGCACAATGAATAAAAACGCCAACTATAAGACGAATATCAATGGAGTGTATGCTTTGTATGGTTACGCTGTAAATGATTCAAAAGCGACAGAATCAGTGAATTATGGTTCTTCAACACCTGTAGAAAGTGGTTACACATCTACCACATACATTGGTTTTGCCTCTTATACAAATACTATGCATGCATCCTGGGTTCGTGTCCGTGCCTATCCTCCAAACGGAGTTATGCCTTCCGTGAGCTTTGGAAGCGGTGTGTCTCCTTAATATGAAAAAGATAAAGATAGCGCTGTTTGTGCCATGGCTAAAGAGCAAAGGGGGAGTAGAAAGGGCACTGCTGATGATACTAAGCGACAAAAAATACGACACTGACATATACACTTTTTTTTATGATAAAGATGCCACATTCGATGAGTTCAAGAAGTACAATATAACAGTTCTGAGAAACTCAGCGCCGAATGGCTTCATAATGAGGGGTATAAGCCTGTTTGGAGCGATACTTAGAGCTAAAATCCCGAACCTCAGGGATTATGATATCTTTATGATATCGACTGCAGGTATAGCTGAACTAATAACATTCAGGAACAGGCACAGAACAACAGTAGCGTTATGCCACACACCACTGAGGGCAGCACACACAATGTACGATTACTACAGAAGTCAGGGCCTTAAAAACAGCGCGCTTATGCCGATTTTCTCCAAGGTCTACACAATCCTCGAAAGAGCTGCATGGAAAAACATAGGTTACGCTCTGGTCTTTAGCAACGAGGTCAAGAATAGACTCATAGATTATAACCTGATCTCAAAAGACAGAATATTCAACCTTGGCCCGCATGTAAATTATGACCGGGTAAAAAGGAGCAAAACCACCAAGAAAATTATATTCTACCCCAGCAGGTTTGTGAGATACAAAAGGCAGGAGCTGGCTATTGAAGCTTTCAAAAAATCTACCTTGCCAAAGAAAGGATTCAAGCTGATTTTGGGTGGCTTCGTTGAGGACAGGCAGTACTTTGAGGAGCTCAAAGAAATGGCTGATAAAAACATTTCTGTGGAAGAGAACCTATCCGAAAAGAGATTGAACGATCTTTACAGCAGCTGCTATGCAACGCTTTTCATGGCTATAAACGAGGATACGGGCCTTACACCATTGGAGTCGCTGTCGTATGGAAAACCGGTCATATCAGTAAACGAAGGGGGGCCGAAAGAATTCATAAAGGATGGAGTGAACGGCTTTCTGATTGAAGCGCACCCGGAGCTGATAGCAAAAGCCCTTGACAAGCTCGCTGACAAAAAAACATATAGAAGACTCAGACAAGGCGCTTTAAAGTCGAAAAGATACGATGAGAAAGGATTCTTAAGCAACCTTGATTCGGCGATCGGCAAAATAATACGAAATGCTTAAATAGTATGAGCATATCATACTAAGTATGAAAACTAGGATTACTATAACTATAGATAATGAGCTACTAAAGCGGGTAGACGAGGTAGCTAGGCGCGAAAACAACGGAAGCAGATCCTTTACAGTTGAAAAGATCATAAAAGAGCGGCTCAGCCCCTACGCAAGAAAAACCGCTATAATACTAGCGGGGGGACGAGGCACAAGGCTTAGGCCATTGACTTATGAGCTGCCAAAGCCCATGATGACCATACGCGGAAAGCCAATAATGGAGTACATGATAGAACAGCTAAAAGCTGCGGATGTCTACGACTTGGTCATATCAATTGGGTACTTAGGCGAGAAGATAAAAGCACACTTCGGCGACGGCTCAAAATTTGGAGTCAGGATAAAATACGTTGAGGAGAAGGAGCCTTTAGGCACCGGTGGAGCGGTAAAAAGCTGCGAAAATTATATACACGACGACGTGCTTGTCCTGAACGGCGACAATCTTTTCGACTTTGACCTGTCGAAGATATATTCTTTCCACAAGAAGGAAAGACCATTTGCGACTATAGCACTAACCAACCAAGAAAAAACCTCGAACTTCGGGGTTGTAAATATGGATGGAAGTATTATAACCAAATTCATAGAAAAACCAAAAACAGAACAGTCTTCCCACCTTATAAACGCCGGGATATATGTTTTGAGCCCCAAATTCATCTCATGGCTGCCGGAAGGCCCGTCAAAAATAGAGGAGATGTTCGAGAAGCTTGCTCCTAAAGGGGTAATAAACGGCTTTGTTTACACGGGCAGATGGATGCCATGCGACAGCATAGAATTGTACGACAAGGCAATAAAAAGCTGGGTTTGATCATAATCTTTTTATCTTTCTGGTTTCTGCTAGAGTGTCCAAGTAATCCTTTGGCAGCTTATCGGCCAGTTCGCTGAATTTTATTACATCTTCTATTGATATATCATTGAACAGCTCATCGCCCTCAGACAGGTTCCTGCCATACACTGCCCCGTCCACGCTTATCGCCATCTTTTGGCCCATTGTAGCATGGTCAACATTAATGCCATCGCTCTGTATGTTTTCTATTCTTCCAAGCTTAGTACCGTCGGACTTGATCAGGACATATCCCGGCCTTATTTCGCCTCCAAGCACCTCGACACCGAACACACACGGATTGGACCTTCTAAATATATTCCCTTTGAGGGATATTATCTTGCCTGGCAGGGTGAGCGACTTTAGCTTCCCTTCGAGCTCCATTCTTGACTTATCGGCTGAGAAAGAGGAATACTTCTCAAACAGCTCATAAATCGACTTGCTAATTAAGATTGATACTGAATTCATAGTCGCTATAGACTCGGTTTTCTTATCGCATGCAACGTTGAAACACAGTATCACTGACCCGTTTACCTTTGCAGTAGAAACATCGTCCTTCGACGGCCCGCCTATCTTCGTCTTACCTATCTTAATACCCTTAGAGGCGGCGATCTTCCTGATTGCCTCTATGCTGCCTATCGAGTCGGCGCAAACCACTAAGCCTTCTGCGTTCGCATTGTTATAGCCTGAGCTAGACTCGGATATCTCCTCCAATATTCTCTTTTTCTCCTCTTCGCTCGAAAAAGACGCCAAAGAAGCGCCGGCCATCGCATTCGAGTTCTGTAGCATGAGCCTTATCGGTTTAGCGGCTGAGACTTCCTTCACGCTCTCATACTTTCCGAAATTCTCCCTGCTTTCTTCAAGCGGAATCAGAACCGTTATGCCTTTTATCTTGTCTTCTTCCGGGCCATTTGGAGTAAGAGTTATAACGCTGTCCCCTACTTTCAGTGTGCCCGAATAAATTATCGCATCATATATTTTGCCAACGCCTTTTATGGATTTCTCCTCCAGTATTGAAGCATAATTGCCCTTCTCTGCTTCCAGGCTTATGTACCTCTGGCTCAGACCTATTATCATTATAAGGAGGTCCATCATGCCGATGTTATTAACAGCTGATACCGGCACTATCATGAACTCCTTAGTAAAATCCTTCACTCTGTCATACCTTTCTGCCTGCAGAGAGTTTATTGACAGGTCAGCTATCAGGTCATACACCTTCTTGTCAAGGTTTTCCACATATTCATTGTTCTGCGCCTTTATGAAATCCAGAAAAGAGATGTCCTTCTGTGGGATATACCCCTTTATCCTGTCGATCTTTGTAAGTGCTATTATAAAGGGCGTCTTATACGACTTCAGGATGTCTATTGACTCCAAAGTCTGTTGCTGTATACCTGCATTGACGTCTATTGTCAATATCGCCAGGTCTGCTACGGATGCCCCCCTCTCCCTCAGTGTTACGAAGGCCTCATGGCCCGGGGAATCGATGAAGATTATGCTTGGGACTTTCACTTCTATGTTAAATCTTTTCAGCAAGTCTGCAGAAAGCTCGTTTATCCTTTCCGTTGGAACCTCGGTGGAGCCTATGTTCTGGGTCAATCCTCCGCTCTCCTTATAGGCGAAAAATGTATCCCTAATCGAGTCCATTATGCTGGTCTTTCCGGCGTCTACATGCCCTAAAAATGCGCAGATAGGAGATCTCATACTTCGTTCCTTCTTATCAGATACTTAATATTACTAGTGACGTTCTCCTACAAATATAAAGTTAACTAAATATGAGCTACTAAGATATTTATACTATCAAGCTAATAATACTCAGAATGGAAAAGATGCTAATATTATTAAAACCGGACGGAATGATAAGAAGATATTCCGGAGCAAGGGCTCTCAAAAGCATACTTGATTTGGATGTAAAGATAAATTTCTTCAAAATACTAAAGCCAGAGAAGTCTTTCCTAGCAGATAAGCATTACGGTGAACACAAGGATAAATTCTTCTATGAGAATCTTATAGAGTTCATGAGCTCCACCGAACTAGCAGTGATTATTATTGAGAGCGATAACGCTACCGAGAAAGTTAGGAACCTATTGGGTAAAACGATGTGTGAGAAAGCGGACCCTATGTCGATAAGGGGCAGGTATGGGACAACCAAGGGTATAAATCTAGTGCACGCGTCAGATAGCCCCGAGACCGCGGGGAGAGAGGTAAACCTTTGGAAAAGCATAGTGAAGATAGAGGATGGCAAAGATTATCTTGGCGATGTTTTGAATTACATAAAAAAATATGAAGATTTCCCAATGATAGACTCCCTAAGATACAGAGAGATAGGAAAAAATCTCACAGATGGAAAGATCGCGAAGGAGAATGCTGAAGAGGAGATAACCAAATTGCTCATGAAGGAAACCGATTTCAGTGAAAACATAGTAAAGACGACCACGCACGCAATAATAGATAATATCTTGCTGGATTAAATCCAACTAGTGTTTACTTTATTTTTGCGCTTCCCACAACCCTTAGCACGCGTATAGGGAGATCTTTGTTTATCAGGATAAGCCGATCGTCTTCATCAAATGAGAAACTCTTGTCGGCTTCAAATGAGGCTGTCAAAACATCGCCATCTATCTTAACATCGCTCAGTGTTACTACTACATTCTGCCAATTAACAATAAGGTTAAGCTTGACGTCATCGCGTATCGGCTGCTTATATAGTTTTATAAGCTTTACCTCCAGCCTTCCTGATTTGACATCGCGGAAGCTGTTTTTCTGTCTGATCTCAACGCCGCGTGGCAGATCCCAGGGCCATATCCCTTTTATTGCGACACCGACCCTGTCACCTGCCTCAGCGGAAGAAACGTCCTCCTGATTTATCTGTATCGAGTTTATCGACACCTCTTTTGTAAAAGGTGACGGCACTATGATCCCTTCGGAGTGCGTGGATATCTTGCCAGCCGTCAAAAACCCGACTGCGATGGACATGCCTTTAGATTCAAATGCATGATCGACCAGGAACTTGAAAGGCTTCGATATTTTGGACGAGTCATATTTAAATCCAGAGATCCTTGCCCTTATATCGGCTATTGACTGATCATTGTTTATATCGATTGGTAGTACATCGAATTTCTCAAGGGCTGTACCCTTTAGAAGCGAAGATAGGTTTGCCTTCAGCTTTTCCACGTCTGCTGCAGTCGAGATGTCAACTTTTGTTATACAAATTAGGCCCTGCTTTAAGCCGATTGCATCGATCATCACAACAAGCTCCCCGACCTGGAAGTTTAATCCAATATCTGCGGACACGCACAGAACCACAGCATCTGAAACCGACAGCACGGAGCCTGTGACCAGGGGCGCATCCATATCTCCGGGGGTGTCTATTAGGGTTATGCTTTTTCCTGCGTACTTAAATGAGTAGAAAGAGACGTCTTCTTCCACACCTTTCCTCTGCTGGAGCTTGTTGACAAGCGTGGACTTGCCGGACTTGAACGGCCCTATAACACTAACAGACAATGAATCCATATTACCTTATGGATTAATCGACAACATTTAAATATCTTATCCTACCCGAAATCAAAGCATGAAGCTGTCTAAATCGTTGGGTAAAACCACGTCAAAACTGTACTTTAGCAGTGCTTTCTGCCTGTTTATGTCGTCAAGAACAGCGCTGTCGCCTTCATATCTCTGGCTGGTATGTATTATGAAAAGCTTTTTCGAACCGGATTTTTTTGCCAGCTTTATGGCATCGTGGACCGTGAGGTGCATGAACTTCTTAGCTTTATCGCCCATATCCGATAAAAACGTGGACTCTGATATTAGCACATCCGCATTCCTAGCGAACTTTGCCAGTTTGTCATCATACGCAAAATCAGTCATGTAGACCAGCGTTTTCCCCCTCTTTAGGTAAGTAAGGTCTCTGGCGCGCAGTTTGACACCATTTACTTTTACGTCTTTGCCCTCCTTCAATGCTTTCAGATATGGCCCCGGCTTTATGCCATATTTCTTGAGCTTGACTGGATCTATATTTATCCTGTCCTTTTCCTTCAGCTTGTAGGCCAGGCATTTGACCATGTGCTTTACATCCAGGGCAAACACTTCATAGTCGCCTATTTCCGCGACTTTCGTTTCCTTCTGTGCTTTTACTGCTTTTGCGCTTACCTTTATCCGCTTATCGAATCTGTAGGCGAACATCAGGCTTCTAACGCTTGATGTAGTGCCTTCAGGTCCGTAAACGCGCAATTCGCTCTTGCCCATCATATTAAGGCTCTGAATTATACCGCCAAGGCCAAGGGAGTGGTCGCCATGCCAATGGGTTATGAAAACATCGCTTACTGACGGGCTAAGGCCGGCTCTCCTTATCTGTCTTTGAGTCCCTTCGCCGCAGTCAAACAGCACTCTGCTGCCACCAAGCTCCAGGTAGACTGAAGGGTGATTGCGGGTCTTGGTCGGAAAAGCCGATGATGTACCGAGGAAAGTGAACTTAATCATGGAAGAACCTCACTAA
The DNA here is from genome assembly GCA_021810345.1 of Nanobdellota archaeon. Lineage (GTDB taxonomy): Archaea > Nanobdellota > Nanobdellia > Parvarchaeales > Parvarchaeaceae > Parvarchaeum. Next base: position 8,934 of record JAJZIX010000017.1, read on the forward strand.
ATTCCCTGCTATAATCTGCTTTAATTCATTTGAATCCATAGATCTGATGCCTGCTATATAATTTAACAGCCTTGGAATATTTAAAGGAGTATTAATTTTATTATCTGGACTTAGGACGGGTGAATCTGTTTCCGTAAACAAAAAAGACAAATCCATTTTCCTCAAAAGGCTATCCTTCTTGAATTTCATAAAGCCGGTAGACACGCTTATTCCGATGCCTGCGTCCACTGCCTTTGTATAGCTAGTCCAATTGCCTTCGAAATTGTGGATTATGACTCTGGCTTTAAAGCTTTTTGAAAGGTCTATCAGCTCCGAAATGGAATTTCGGCTGTGCACGATGCAGACTTTGTTGTTTTTTTCAGCAAGCTCAAATATTCTCCCAAGTATCGAAACCTGCGTTTTCTTCTGCGCATCCGTCTTGTTCTTGTGTGC